>DXGZ01000005.1 GCA_019113645.1 Candidatus Mediterraneibacter vanvlietii
TTTTCAGCCCTTTAGAAGTTCCCGGATTCTGGAACGGAGCGCGGAACATACCTCTCCACTCTCAGAATACGATTCTTCAAATTTTACGCTCGATTCCGGACACTTTACTGAAACCTCTTAGTGAACAAAATAGCTGAAACTAGAAATTTAAGAAAAATTCACTGTTTTTTTTCTGGTTTTGGTGTATGATAGAAAAATGAAGTTTACAAAATGGAGGCGTATTATGAAAAAGAAACTGGCGGCAGTGCTTTCTATTGCCGTGTGTGCAGCGTTTGGCATCTGCGGCTGCAGTCCGGCTGAGGAAGAAGATGTTTTTACGGGGGAAGAGACAAATGAGCCGGAATGGCAGGCGGACCTTGATGCAGTCACTCCCTCTGTGTATACGGATATAGAGGATCTTACGCTGGAACCTGGAACATATATTTCCGTAATTGGAAAAACAGAGAATACATCCTATTGGAAACAGGTCAGGGCAGGGGTGGAACAGGCGGCTGCGGATATCAACGAAAAGCTCGGCTATAGTGGCTCAGATGAAATCCGGGTGCTCTTTAATGCTCCATCGGACGGAGAGAATATTGACGAGCAGGTAAATATCCTTGACGAGGAGATGGCACGCTATCCGGATGTGATCGCCATAGCCAGCATTGATGAAGATGCTTCAGCAGTGCAGTTTGATCTTGCTATCGAGAATGGAATATCGATTGTGGCATTTGACTCCGGCAACAGCTATCAGGGAATTCAGTGTACATGCATGACGAACAATACGGAAGCAGCGGCGACAGGTGCTTCAAAGCTTTGTGAGGCGATTGGCGAGACCGGAGAAGTAGCGCTTATTGTCCATGATTCTGTGGCAGGAAACGCACGGGAGAGATCTACAGGATTTACGGATGAGATTACGGCAAACCATCCCGGTGTATCTGTGGTGGAGACGATCTATATGGACCAGCTGGATGAAATGAAACGTCAGGCGGCTGCGGAACAGCTGGGAGTGTCTTCTGAGGAACTGGCGGCGTGGACAGCAGCTGCAGCGGGGGAAGGAACTGCTGCGGAAGATGCAGGGAGCGGCGATGCTGAGAGCGCGGAGTCCGGCGAAGATGCCGGAAGTACGATCTCTGAGGAAGCGCGCACCCGGCTTGAAGATATTGATTCCATAGCGGGCGGAATGAGTGATGAAGACGTTGTTGCTTATTATCTGGAGAAACATCCTGATCTGAAGGGCTGCTTTGGCACGAACGCGGATACGGTTCTGCTCGCAGCCAACGCTGTCAGTGATATGGAAAACAGCGAGAATATCGCGGTAATGGGATTCGATGCGGGTACAGATCAGATAGCCGCGCTTGAGGACGGCGGAATAGACGGTCTCGTTGTACAGAATCCGTTCGGCATGGGATATGCAACGGTTGTGGCTGCAGCGCGTACTGTGCTCGAGATCGGAAATGAGGCGCAGGTAGACACAGGATATACATGGGTAGACCGGGATAATATGGAAACTGAAGAAGTACAGGCAATGCTGTATGAATAAATTTATGAAATTGTCCCAGGACTTTGGATATTTGAATAGATAAAAGGAAAAGCCAAATGGAGGTGCTTCGGCACAGACATTTGGCTTTTTCTGATATTCGGAATAAAAATTTTCAGCAGGTTTTCGATCCGGATAAGTAATGTTTCAGATTACCCGGCTCAGGGAGAAGATGAACTCTGTCCCTACTCCCTCCGTACTGATCACATTGATATGCTCATCGTGAGCCTGAATGACTTCTTTGACAATAGACAAACCGAGCCCTGTTCCTTTTTTATCTTTTCCCCTGGAGAGATCAGATTTATAAAAGCGTTCCCAGATCTTGTTGAGTTCTTTTCTGGGGATACCGATCCCGTGATCTTTGACAGAGATAAAGACTTTATCATTTTTCACGCTTACTTCTATGATGACAGACGATTCGTTTTCACTGAATTTAATCGCATTATCGATCAGGTTGTACAGGACCTGCTGTATCTTTCTCTTATCAGCATAGACAAGGACTGTGCCTGACATCAGGATCAGCTCTATGGAGATATGTTTCGGAGTGCATACCCCTTCAAATGATTCGGCAGTGCCCTTGATAACTTCCTGTATGTCAAACTCCTTTTTGTCAAGCAGCAGTTCTTTTGTGTCAAATTCATTGAGAGTCAGCAGATCGCGGGTGAGATCTGTCAGGCGTTCGGTTTCAAACAAGATGATGTTCAGATATTTGCCGTACAGTTCCGGGGGGATCGTTCCGTCCGCCATAGCCTCAACATATCCTTTGATAGAAGTGAGAGGGGAGCGAAAATCATGGGAGACATTTGCCACGATCTTTTTCTGATAATCATCCATATCTTTCAGCTGGGCTGACATATAGTTCAGCGAGGCTCCAAGATACCCCATCTCATCATGGGTGTAGACCGGGATCTCATAGTCCAGGTTTCCCCTTGCGTACTGCTGTGCTGCTTCAGCGACCTGCCTTAAAGGCCGATAGACGAAGAAGTGGAATCCGAGCAGGAAGATAAAGGAGAGGAGAAATATAAATCCCGTGGAAATATAAACAGGTATCATGATCTGCCGGCAGCGGTCTTCGATTTCTGAGACCGGTCTGTGGATCAGAAGATAACCTTCGGTAGAATAACGATGTATAACAGGCGCCATCACGGTGATGACTTCTTCTTTAAAATAGCCGTGATAAGTTCCGGAGATGTATTGATTTCCGCCGATTTCCGCCGGATTAAAATCTTTAATCGCCTCAGGAGAAGATGTGTTCTCCAGATTGGACGCTGTGATCATTGTTCCGTCAGCGTCCACAAACCAGAGGGACGCTTCCAGATAAAGCCGCATGGCGGCAAGCTGCGACTGCACTGCGTAGAGCGAGGAATCATCCGTAAAGTAGGATGGAAGATAATCGCTGGCGATGAGAGTGGCTTCCTTGTACAGTGTTTGCGAAGTGTCTTCCATCAGCCTGTTTGTCACGAGCTGAGTTGTCAGTGTGGCTGTGGTAAACAGACAGAGAAAGCCGAAGATGGCATACAGCGCTATGAATTTCAAGTGTAATATACTTTTCATGTAAGTTTTCTCCAATCGCGGATTTTCAATAGTTTCCCCGGCTCCTTTTCAGAGGAACTACCGTGTCTCGAATTTGTAGCCGATTCCCCATACAGTGCTTAAACGCCAGTGCGGATGATCTTTGATTTTTTCTCTGAGTCGTTTGATGTGGACATCCACAGTGCGGGTGTCGCCAATATATTCATATCCCCAGATCCGGTCCAGGAGCTGTTCCCGGGTAAACACCTGGTTGGGCGATGCGGCGAGACAGTAGAGAAGCTCAAGCTCTTTGGGCGGCATATCTACGTTCTGTCCATCACAGACAACAGAATAATTGGTGAGGTTGATAACGAGCCCGTCGTATTCCACACATTTTGCTTTTTCTTTTTCATCCTGTTCCTGTTTGGCTGGCTGATAACGCCGCAGGACAGCGCGCACGCGGGCCACCATTTCTTTTGAGTCAAATGGTTTCATGATGTAATCATCAGCGCCGAGTTCCAGTCCGAGGACTTTATCAAAGACTTCACCTTTGGCTGAGAGCATGATGACAGGCGTGGCAGAACGGGCGCGGATCTCCCGGCAGACCTGATAGCCGTCGATTCCCGGGAGCATCAGGTCCAGAAGGATCAGATTAGGCTGATAGGTCTCAAAAGCGGTCAGCGCGTCTTCGCCATTGTATACGATTTTGGTGTCAAAACATTCTTTTGTAAGGTAGAGTGAAATCAGTTCTGCAATATTTTCATCGTCATCGACAATAAGAATCTTCTGTTTTCCGACCATGTAATATATCCCTCCTGTATTTTCTGTTCTGTTTCAGAAGTTGTTGTTATTCAAGTTCTATTATCCAAGTTCTACGATAGTCACTCCGGCATCGCCCTCGCCGAATTCCGCGAGATGATAGGACTTGACGTGTTTCTGGCGGCGGAGATATTCGTGAATCCCTTTCCTGAGCGCTCCGGTTCCTTTTCCGTGAACCACCCGCACAGTATTCAGATGGGAGAGCAGCGCGTCATCGAGATATTTATCAAGTTCAGCTATGGCTTCGTCAACGGTTCTTCCGAGCAGGTTGATTTCCGGGCTGACAGAGAGCGATTTGCTCATCCGGATCTTTCCTTTGGAAGTGCGGTTGAGTTTCTTCGGTTCGTAAGCTGACGGCTCGTTGACAATCTCCAGATCAGATATGTTTACCTGGGAGCGCAGGATGCCCATCTGAACCGTGACATTTCCTCTCGAGTCCGGGCGGGAAGCAATGGTGCCTACCAGATTCATGCTGAGGACTTTGACGGATTCGCCGAGTTTAAAGTCTTCTGGCTTATAATTCTTCTTTGGTTTACGTTTCTCAGTAACAGCAGAGCCTGAAGTATCCTTGATCTTCTTGCGGAGACGCTCCCTTTCTTTTTCCATTTCAGCGACAGAGATGTTGTCTTTGCCGAATTTGTGGAAGTTGCGGATCGTTTCGTCCGCCACTTCTTTTGCCTCCCGCAGGATGGCATTTGCCTTCTCGTTGGCTTCCCGGATGATGCGGTCGCGCTGCTCATTCAGTTTCTCCTGCTGTCTGGCTGCTTTTTCCTTTATCTCCTCCGCTTCCTTCCGGTAAGCAGCGATCTCGTCCCGCTCCTTCTCAATGGTGCGGCGGCTGGTTTCAAGATCTGTCAGAAGATCTTCAAATGAGACGTCCTGTTCGCTGAGAAGTTTTTTCGCATCCTCGATAATGTAATCAGGCAGACCGAGTTTCCCGGAGATGGCAAATGCATTACTTTTTCCAGGTATACCGATAAGCAGGCGGTAGGTAGGTCTCAGGCTTTCCACATCGAACTCGCAGCAGGCGTTTTCCACGCCCGGAGTGGAGAGCGCGTACACTTTTAATTCGCTGTAATGTGTGGTTGCCATTGTGCGTATATTCCTCTGGTGAAGGTGGGAGAGGATCGCGGTGGCAAGCGCCGCTCCTTCCGTCGGGTCGGTTCCGGCTCCAAGCTCATCGAAGAGTACGAGGGAGCGTTCATCCACTTTTCTCAGAAAGGAGACGATATTTGTCATATGAGAAGAGAACGTACTTAAGCTCTGCTCAATACTCTGTTCGTCGCCGATATCAGCGTAAACCTGATGGAAGACTGCCAGTTCGGAACGGTCTCCCGCAGGAATGTGAAGGCCTGCCTGCCCCATCAGTGTAAAAAGCCCCACTGTCTTAAGAGATACGGTCTTACCGCCGGTGTTCGGTCCGGTCACGATGAGCAGTGTGAAATCTTCTCCCAGAGACACAGTGATAGGAACCACTTTCTTCTGGTCAAGAAGAGGGTGACGGCCTTCACGGATGTGGATCCGTCCTTCTGCATTGAGGACAGGGCGGCTGGCGCGCATGGAAAGCGCCAGAGCTCCACGGGCAAAGATAAAGTCGAGATCTGTCATGGCCCGGTAGTTGGCGCGGATCTCCTCGATGTACTGCGCCGTGTCTTCGCTCAGACGGGCGAGGATTACCTGGATTTCTTCCTGCTCTTTGGCGTAAAGTTCCTTCAGGTCATTGTTCAGCTTTACGACCGCCATGGGTTCGATAAACAGAGTGGAACCAGTGGAAGACTGATCGTGGATCAGTCCCTGTACCTGTGAACGGTATTCTGCCTTTACAGGGATGCAGTAGCGGTCGCCGCGCATGGTGATAATCGGATCCTGCAGGTAAGTGCGCAGGGAACCGTTGACAAGTCCGGAAAGCGTGGAATGGACCTTGTCATTGATATTACCGATACTGCGGCGGATCTGCTTGAGCGTGCTGCTGGCGTCATCGCTGATTTCCTCTTCGGAAATAATGCACCGCTCGATTTCGTTTGTCAGTACAGTAAGCGGTTCGAGCTGATCGAAATAAGCATCGAGACAGTCAGCCGCATCCTCCTGTGTGTCGTGCCGTCCGTAGGATTTTGCACGAGCCGTATTAGACAGAAGGCGGCAGATGCGGAGCAGTTCGGTGATACTGAGAGCGCCGCCGATCTCAAGCCGCTTCATGGATTCCTCCACGGGTGCGGCGTCAGAGAAGGAGATGCGTCCTTTGCGGACAATTCTCGTGTATGCCGCAGCAGTCTGCTCCTGGTATGTGTTGATCTTCTCAAGATCGGTCATGGGTTTCAGGCGGTGGCAGAGCTGCCGGCCGCGGAAAGACCCGGCTTCCGCTTCAAGAAGCGAGATGATTTTGTCGAATTCAAGTTTGGTTAATGTTTTCTGATTCATGTATAGTCACCTTAATTTAGAGTTTTATCATGTTTACAGTCCACCCATGCCAGCTCGAAAGCCCCTGGGCTTCCTCGCTGAAGGCGTCCGCCATATGTCAGGATCCCCGCCAGCAGCTCGGTATAAGCAAGCTTATCCCGGAACACTGGCGTGTATTCTGATGCGGGAGGAGTCCACCCATGCCAGCTCGAAAGCCCCTGGGCTTCCTCGCTGAAGGCGTCCGCCATATGTTAGGATCCCCGCCAGCAGCCCGGTATAAGCAAGCTTATCCCGATCTGCTGGCGTGTATCCTGACGCATGGGTGGACTTGTAAACACATTTTACCCCATTCCGGGGATAAAGAAAAGGGTTTTCATGAATCTGAGGAGCGGGTACGAAACTGTAGTTACTGTTACCAAAATGATTGAAGAATCCGTTTGAATCGGTTATACTATAATTCGGAGGAGACGATGCCCATGCCGAACGATAATGATAAGAATCTGAGTCCGGATGAGGAACCGGAGGAAAAGAAATATTCCTTCTTACAGGAGACGATTAAACCGAAACCAATAAGCAGGCGGCAGCTCGCAAAGCAGTTGATCAGGATCGCCGTGTATGGCGTGATCCTCGGAGCGTTTGCCTGCCTTGGTTTTTTTGCGCTTAAGCCCTGGGTGCAGGATCGGTTCCGCGGCGATCTGCATACTGTGTCCATTCCCGAGGATGATGAGCCGGCAGAGGAAGAGACTGAGGTTCAGGCAGAGGAAGAAGTGACGGATCCGGTTTTGGATGCGGTCAGCTATGAAGAGATTATGACAAGCATGAATGAACGGGCAAAGGAAGCGTCAAAGGGAATCGCTACGGTAGAACCGGTGTCAGAAGCAGAGGACTGGGCTTCAGAGATGACGGGCATACACAGCGGAGGTGCCGGGATCATTATTGCGGATAATGGTCAGGAACTGCTGATTCTCGCGGACAGTTCGGTCTGTGCGGACGCATCCGCCTGGAAGGTGACATTTCAGGACGGAAGCAGTTATGAAGCATCTCTGAAGAAACGGGATCAGAACAGCGGTCTGGCGGTTTTCAGTGTGGTGCGCAGCGGCATTGCGGACAGCACATGGTCGGCGATTAAAGTTTCCGTACTTGGGAATTCGAATCTTGTGACTCAGGGAGATGTTGTCATGGCTCTCGGCAATGTGTTCGGATATGCGGAAGGCGTAGGATATGGGACAGTAAGCTCCACAGAATACAAAGAATCATTTTATGACGGAGAATGTGATATTCTGGCAACAGATATACCGGCTGTCTCCGGGGGCACAGGAGTGCTGTTTAATATAGACGGGGAAGTGATTGGAATGATTTCTCCTTCTATCTGGGAAAAGGATGGAGGCGGCGTGGCGAACGCATACGCTATTTCTGATCTGAAAACAATGATTGAGATTCTTGCAAACGGGGAAAGCGTCCCGTATATCGGAATCCGCGGCGTTTCCGTGACTGCTGCGCTTGAAGAAGAGCAGGGACTGCCATCAGGCGTCTATGTGGTGGATGTAGATCCTGAGTCGCCGGCCATGGCAGCAGGCATCCAGAGCGGAGATGTGATCTGCCAGGTGGGAGAGAAAAAAGTTGCCAACCTGGTTACCTATCAGTCAGCGATACTGGAGATTAAAGCCGGACAGCAGCTGACAATTATCGGACAGCGGCTCGGATCAGACGGATATGTGGATGTGGAATTCACAGTGACAGTCGGAAGTAAAGAATAGAAAGAGGACTAGAATGAGATATATCAGCGGTTTACATGAAGGCGAGACAATCAGGAACGTTTATCTCTGCAAGGGAAAACGTTCCGCTGAAACAAGAAACGGGAAACCATATGACAATCTGCTGCTGCAGGATAAAACAGGGATTCTGGATGGAAAAGTATGGGATCCCAATTCCCAGGGGATTGCAGATTATGATGAGAAGGATTTTATCGAAGTCTATGGAGACGTAATCAGTTATAACGGGAATCTGCAGATCAACATCAAACAGATACGGAAAGTGGAAGAAGGCGAGTATAATCCGGCGGATTATATGCCTACAACAGAGAAAAACGTGGAGACAATGTATGAGGAGCTGACCGCGTACATCCGGCAGATTTCCAAACCGTGCCTGCGTCAGCTCCTGGAATATTATTTTGTAAATGACAGTGCATTTATCAAAAAGTTCAAAGGACATTCCGCTGCGAAAACAGTGCATCACGGATTTGCAGGAGGGCTTCTGGAACATACATTAAGCGTGCTTCACCTGTGCGAATATTTTGTGGGTGCATATCCGATTCTGAACAGGGATCTTCTGTTTACCGCAGCGATCTGCCACGACATCGGCAAGACAAAAGAACTGTCTGATTTCCCGGATAACGACTACACGGATGAGGGACAGCTGATTGGCCATATTGTGATCGGCGTTGAGATGATCAATGAGGCGATCCGTTCCATCCCGGACTTCCCGGAGCGTCTTGCAAATGAACTGAAGCACTGCATTATCGCACATCACGGAGAACTGGAATACGGTTCGCCGAAAAAACCAGCGCTGGCTGAGGCGCTTGCGCTGAATCTGGCGGATAACGCGGATGCTAAAATGCAGACGCTGACAGAGGTGTTTAAAGGAAAGAGCGGGTACGAATGGCTTGGTTATAACCGGCTTTTCGAATCGAATTTAAGAAGGACAGCAGGGGCGTAACTGACCGTGGAAAACACGACGGGGCACGCCCCCGTTTTATGTGAGGAGAAGGACGAGTGGAGAACGTGATGAAAAAGAATGATACAGCAGTTGTCGAGATTACGGATATCGGTGTAAACGGAGAGGGAATCGGCAAGGTTAACGGTTATGCCCTGTTTATAAAGGATGCTGTGATTGGCGATCAGGTGGAAGTGAAAGTTATGAAGGCGAAAAAGAATTACGGATACGCGCGGCTGATGAAGATTATCGAGCCGTCGGCGGATCGCGTGGAGCCGAAATGCGTTTACGCCAGAAAATGCGGCGGCTGCCAGATCCAGGAGATGTCCTATAAAAAGCAGCTTGCCTTCAAGGAGCAGAAAGTGCGCGGCAACCTGGAACGGATCGGCGGATTTGCGCCGGAACTTCTGGATGAGGTGATGGAGCCGATCGTAGGGATGGAGAGCCCGTTTCACTACCGCAACAAAGCGCAGTTTCCGTTTGGGACAGATAAAGAAGGAAATCCCGTAACCGGATTTTACGCGGGGAGAACACATGATATTATCGCGAACACGGACTGCACGCTGGGAGTTCCTGTCAATCAGGAGATCCTGGAGATCATACTTGAGTTCATGAGACGGCACGGCGTTGCTTCCTATGACGAGAGAACAGGAAAAGGACTGATCCGCCATGTGCTGATCCGTTACGGTTTTACGACGAAAGAGATTATGGTGTGTCTTGTGCTCAATGGAAGTGAGATTCCGCATGCAGAAGAACTCCTTGAAAAGCTTCGCGGGATGGAAGGGATGACCAGTATAAGCATCAGCCCCAATACAGAGCGGACAAATGTAATTATGGGGAATTCTTATGAGGTTCTCTGGGGGCAGGGATACATTACGGATTATATCGGGAACATCAGATATCAGATCTCCCCGCTGTCTTTCTATCAGGTGAACCCTGTTCAGACAGAGAAACTCTATTCGCTTGCCATGGATTATGCAGAACTGCAGGGAGGGGAGACCGTGTGGGATCTCTACTGCGGAATCGGTACGATCTCTCTGTTCCTGGCGCAGAAAGCAGGACAGGTGTATGGAGTGGAAATCATCCCCCAGGCTATTGAAGATGCGAGAAGAAATGCGGATATCAACGGCATAGAGAATGCAAAGTTTTATGTCGGAAAAGCGGAAGAAGTACTGCCGGAGTATTACGAGTCCTTTGCGCGCGAACATGACGGAAAGACGGCTCGGGCGGATGTGATCGTGGTCGATCCGCCGAGAAAAGGGTGCGATGAGACTTTACTCGATACGATCGTTAAGATGCAGCCGGAAAAAGTTGTATACGTGAGCTGCGATTCTGCGACGCTTGCCCGGGATCTGAAGATACTGTGCGGGAATGGGTATGAACTGAAGAAAGTGAGAACAGTGGATCAATTTCCTATGACCGTTCATGTGGAGACAATAGTGTTGCTACAAAGAGAAACCTTGTAGAAATCCTTAGATTTAGGCACTTTTCCCGTCATGTGGTGTTTGATGCAGAGGGTGATAAATTCCGTAATAAGCGTATTGAGGACTATATCACCGTTTCGGTAGTCATTGATATGGAGTGTGGGAACACAAAAAATTAAATAGTTGACGAGAAAGGGCATCGTGCAAGCGGTGTCCTTTTTCCAATCAAGGATATGATATTGTCTTTGACCATGTTGGGTTTGCCTACAATACCGGAGAAACTGTATTGAAAGATGTTTCCTTTACGGCAAAACAGAGAGAGGTTACGGCTTTGGTCGGCCCATCCGGCGGCGGAAAAACAACCGTATCCCGGCTGGCTGCAAGGTTCTGGGATATTAACAGAGGAAAGATTACCGTGGGAGGCATGGATGTATCCCGAATTGACCCGGAAACACTGCTTTCTCTGTATTCCATCGTATTCCAGGATGTTACACTGTTTGACAATACGATTCTGGAAAATATCCGAATCGGAAACAAAGACGTCACAGATGAACAGGTCATTGCTGCTGCGAAACTTGCCAATGTGGACGAATTTGCAGAAAAATTACCGGATGGATGGCATACCAATATCGGGGAAAATGGCTGTGAACTTTCCGGCGGAGAGCGCCAGCGCATCTCTATTGCCCGTGCATTTCTGAAAAATGCGCCGATTATTCTTCTGGATGAAGCTACTGCTTCTCTGGATGTGGAAAATGAAACCCTGATACAGACAGCCCTTTCCCGTCTGATCGCAGATAAAACCGTTCTGGTTATCGCCCACAGGATGCGTACCGTAGCCGGAGCAGATAAGATCGTTGTCCTTTCTGATGGCACCGTGGCAGAAGAAGGATCACCAAAGGATCTGGAAGAAAAAAAAGGTGTGTATGCCCATATGGTAAAACTGCAGACAGAAAGCCAGAACTGGAAACTTGCGTGAAGAAGCCTCTGAAAAATATCTTATAGGAATTCAAAGAGCAATTTGAGTAGAAAAAGATTTTTAAATCTGTTAAAATAAATGAAAAAGAATTAGCGATAACTAACTTTAAAAGGGTGGAAATTATGAAAAAATATATTATCTCAATTTGTTGGGTAATAGGAGCAATCATTTGGAGTATCACTGCGTGGACACATTTTTCCGAAAATAAGACAGGGCTGGCACTCGTTCAGATTATTATTGCTTTTTTGTTTTTTATTCATGGTATAAGAGGATGCATAAGTAAAAAATAAGAGTAATTGTTGGGGAGAATTCTATGAATCAATATAAAATTAAAAAGAATTCATTACAGGAAACCTTGATCATTCCTTTGTATGCCCGATGGCTCTGTTCCCAGAAATTCCCCGGATTGTTTCAGGATGAAACAGCCGGGGAGTTGATTAAAAAAGTGGATTATGACTTTTCTGCATTAGAAAAACAATCGGAAAGTATCATGCATAGCTTTGGTGCATTGGAAGTAGCCATGCGCCAAAATGATCTTGCGTGGGAGATACGGGACTATCTCCATCAACATCCAAAAGCTGCCGTCATTAATCTTGGTTGTGGACTGGACAACACTGGACGAGTGTGCGACAACGGTCAGTGCCATA
>DXGZ01000137.1 GCA_019113645.1 Candidatus Mediterraneibacter vanvlietii
ACATCGTCCATTTTCCCTTTTGTTATTTCGTAATCATTAAACAACTGAGGATTACGAATAATCAATTCAGTTGCAGCCTTTGTATTCGGTACAGAAAGGCGATAACCGTTTCGGATTTGCTCATATTCCACATCAAGTGCTTTAATATCCTTTTCATCTACATCATAAATTGTGATGTAATCCCCAGTATAAATATTTTTTAATTCAAGCGGAGTACCCTCTGCGGATATTTTCCCATCATCAATGATTACAACATAATCAGCTTCCGCAGCTTCTTCCATATAGTGCGTAGTTAAAAATACAGTCATATTTTCATCTTTGCGAAAACTTGATATAACATTCCAAATAAGTCGGCGTGTCTGCGGATCAAGCCCTGTTGTCGGCTCATCAAGAATAAGGATTTTAGGCTTATGAAACAAAGCCCTTGCAATATCAATTCTTCGGCGTTGTCCTCCTGATAATTTACCAACGGTGCGTTTCAATAAATTTTCAAAATCTAATATTTTCGCCAGTTCCTCAAGTCGTTTCTTAAACTCCATTCCAGTAATGCCATATAAAGCGGCACGACTTTCCAAATTATCATAAACAGAAAGGGCAGAATCCAAGACAGATGATTGAAAAACTACGCCCAGTTCACGCTTAATATAGTCCATATCCTTATCTAAATCGTGTTTATCAATAAAAACGCTTCCACTGTCTTTCGACAGTTGTCCGCACATAATATTGATTGTAGTTGATTTTCCTGCCCCATTGATACCAAGAAAGGCAAACAACTCTCCTTTTTTCACACGAAAACTCAAATTCTGAACAGCGTTTACACTTCCAAAACTTTTATTAAGATTATTGATTTGAATAATATTGCTCATTCAATTTCCTCCTGTATAATCGGTTTTAATCTCGCATAGAGAGCAATCAATATAATCTTTTCCTGTTCTAATCGAACTCCAAATTAGTAGATGCAGTGCGATACCGTAAATTAAATTCATTATAGCATAATGAATTACCAAAGTCATTATGAAAGAGAACACATCGAATCATAATTGTGGCAGGCAAAGTTTTAATTTTTGACTGCCACAATTTTAATATTCTATATATTACATTTTTTACTTATAGATAATATCGGCATATACAATTTCTCGTGCTCTTGCCTGTATCTCATTCATTCGACCAACCCACAACATCGGGTTTTCTACTTTAAGTTGTTCGGTCACGCCCTCCTTGTCAGCCATTTGCTCAACCAATCGAAACATCATTTCCGTTGCTTGTTCGTCAATGTCGGCAAGGTAATTATTCAATTTGCCGCTTGTGAGCAGCGAAATATAAACCGTCCGTTTATGTTCCTGTAAATAGCGTTTGTGTCGCTGCCCCCATAAGCCGATAGGCTTGTGTTCTTTTTCGGTTGGTAAAATAAGGCAAGGAATATAATAATCCCCCTGCAATTCATACCAAAGACCATTGCTTTCATCATAAATATACTTGTCCATTAAAAAATCCTCCGTTATAATATATTCGCACATATGTCACAGTTCTCCGATTGCCACACTCTGTTATATCTTGTTATGAGATTTTCTTGCCCTTGATTTTGCCCTTACAAGTAGGCAGGGAAAGAGTAAACTTGTGTGAAATCATATAAAAGGATAAGGCGAACACATTGCGATAAATCCTTTATTTTCAAGGCTTTTGGAGGATTTTATTGATAACCTACGGAGAGCAATAATCACTCATAATTTTATGGTTTTCAAATTAAGATTTATCTTCTCCCCTATTATACCTTTTCTAACAACCATCGAGAAGATATTTTCGTTATTCCTGATAGAAATACCTGCAGTAACCAAATAAAATATGGAATCCGGCAGACGGTGAGCTATTGGGTTCCCGTGCTTTATTCCTTTGGTATGACGAACTTATAACCGGTATGGATCACGGTCTGGATATAAATTGACCGCGCCGGATCAGGTTCTATCTTCTTGCACCACACAGAAAGAGAGGTGACGCTTATTGCAAATCGAACCAGAAATAATCCGGCGTTTCTCTGGTTAACCGAGGACGAAAAGGCACTAATCTACCAGAAGATGAGGCAGGCCGGAACCGATAACTTTTCCGCATACGCCCGTAAAATGCTCATAGACGGTTATGTGATACAGTTGGACTATTCTGACGTAAAGAAAATGACCGCTGAGATACAGAAAATCGGTGTCAACATCAACCAGATTGCCCAGCGCGTCAATGCCGCCAGCACGGTCTATGAGGCGGACATTCAGGAAATCAAAGAAAGGCTGGCACAGATATGGCAGTTACAACAATCCACCCTATCAAGTCAACCTTAAAGAATGCTCTCGATTATATCACTGATCCGCAGAAAACAGATGGAAAGAAACTTCCGCCCAGATTTGACAGGTATAAATCCACAAAAATCGGCAATAATAAAACCATCAAGAATATGTACAAACTTGATACCACATGTTATAATGGTGTCAAGTTATGACAAGAGAGGTGATATTATGACCAATTTGGATTCTTTGAAAAAACTTGTCAGAGAAAATGGCTATCTATATACGAAAGACGTAACCAGCGCAGGGATTCGCCGGGAACAGCTAAAAAAATACCTGGATGAAGGCAGTCTGATCCGGGAAAGCCGGGGAATCTATTCCTTTGCGGACAGTGTCAATGATGAATTTGCATTGCTGCAGAGCAGATGTAAAAAAGGGGTTTTCTCTTATGGAACAGCATTATATTTTCATGGCCTGTCTGACCGTTTCCCACAGATGGTTTCCATGACAGTGCCAAAGACCTATAATGTATTTTATCTAAAGGAAGAATTATTTCATGTAGAGTTCCACCGGATCAAGCCGTCCTTATGGAGCATTGGAATAATGGAGACGGTCTCACCGCAAGGCGGAAAAATCATGGTCTATGACAGAGAACGGTGTATCTGTGATATGATACGGAGTCGCAAACAGACAGACCCACAGGTTTTTAGCCAAGCGGTGAAAGGATATTTTTCTTCCAAAGAGCGTGACAACATCCGATTGATGGAATATGCCAAGAAATTTCACATTGAGGAAAAAGTACAAGAGTATATGGAGATATTATGATGAAAACCCCAGAAACAAATTCTCTTTCATCATCACAGATTGCAATATGGTACATATGTACACCTCAAGTCAAATAATCATCCATTTCATATTATATAAAACTCTGCATAAATATACAAACACAATTTATATGGTTATTCCATTACAGAAAAGATCCCGGAGGTTCATTTCTCCGGGATCTCAATAAAATCATCTCTATTCTGAATCTCAGTTTTTCATTTAAGGGAGAGCACTGTATTTGTCTCTTCTCCTTCTTTATACTCGATCGTAACCTCATCGCCGACATTATAGCGGATGACATCGATGAAGTCCACTACAGAGACGTCAAAGATCGCGTCAGAGCCTTCCACCATGATGTAGTAATGGGAATTTCCGTCGATAACACCCTGAGCGATTTTCGTGATCGGCGCAGTGATTGTCTGTACCTCTCTGGTATCCTCTTCCACTTCTTTGATTCCGTTCTCATACATGAGGCTCGTGTACTGCTCCTCGCACTCGCTCACCGTGTCTCCGACCGCAACGATCTGATATTTCTGCACGTTCACCATGGCGTACATTTTCACAAGCCCGGCATCATCCTTCAGCGCGATGAAATAAGTCGGCTCTCCGGATATATTGAGCAGCAGCGGGAATGTCGCCGTGTAGTGGAGATTCTGCACCTGGCCTTCCGCGGAAGCCATGGCAGAAGCCTCTGTTGCTCCTTCTACTTCGTAGAATTTCGTTTCCATTGTCCTCTGATTCATGAGAACAAATCCCACATTGGACTGATCGCCTGTAATCGAAGTAACTCCGGTATATACCCACACATCGTCATCGATCGCCAGATAATTATACCCGTCCGTTGTTGCAAGACAGTCTTTCTGCCCGAGAACACTGTTCAGGAAACCGTGCTTCAGCGTACCGTGGTAATCATAGAGCTCAACGAGAAGATCTGCGGAGTACGCACGGTCAATCCACTGCGGCGCATCCTCGATCGCATAGTCCTGTGTCTCTCCGGTAATGGCGTTGCACAGCACAACGCGGCCGATCGTAACTCCTCCGAACAGTCCGATATTATACTTTTTCACCGGGCAAATCCAGTACGGCACGCCATCGTCATCCACTTCAAAGCTCAGGTCATTGAAAATATATGTCGGATAACGGAACCTGAGATGCCGGTATATATTCCGGTTAAAATGGTCGCTGGTCGTATATTTCATTCCCTGATCCAGCTTCACCAGTTCCGTATCCTGGGTTGCCATATCAATTTTGACATAGGCTGGGATACCCTCGCTCTGATTCGTCAGCCACTTGACGATGCTCGCATATTTCAGCGGAGACACCCGTACCGGACGGTTCTGGTAATTAATCTGAGAGTAGAGCTCATCAATCTCAAACTGGGACACCATGTCCACCATGCTTCCCATCTCCCTGTTTCCCAGCAGGGTTGCAGAATCCCGGTCAAGCAGCGGGATCTGGTCAAACGAGAGCTCCTCGATATCTGTTGCAAATTCGCCTGTTTCCACTGTCAGGAGCTGCTGATACTTCTTTGCATTAATGATCGGCGAGGACAGAAGAGTTCCCGCAAGATACACAATCACAACAACAGCAAGAAGCCCGAGAATTATCTTCAGACCCTTTGATTCCTTCAGGTCATATCTGGTCAGCCGCTTTGCTCTGGCGAAAAGGACCGCCGCCAGTACAAGCAGGATCACAAGGAATACCCAGAATTCCGTTGCATGGATATTAATGGCAGGAAGAGCCGCGTAGTAATAGATGCCAAGTAACAGTATGACAGCCAGGACAGCTATCAGTTTTGTTTTTGCCTTTTTCATATTGTCCCCTTTCTTTTTCCTTTTTTACCTTCTTTTCCTTTTTACTTTTTCTTTATTACAAAGACGCCCCGCAGAAGACACTGCGGGGTATCTCTTGATCAGAATCTTTTTCTCCAGAGATCCGGAGACAGGATAAGCAGATACGGGATGATCTCCAGACGCCCCACAAGCATGTCAAAACTGAACACGATCTTTGACAGTGGGGAAAACATATGGAAGTTTTCCACCGGACCTACTTTCGATATACCTGGTCCTACGTTATTTATTGTTGTCAGAACACCACTGAATGATGTAGCAAAATCAAAATTATCAATGGACACAATCAATACGGATAATGCCAGTATAAATATATATGCTGCAAAATAAACATTAATTCCGCGCATCGTGTCTGCCCCGACTTTTTTACCGTTTATCTTCACCACTGTAACAGCATTAGGATGAAGGATCTTGCGAATCTCCTGCCGAATGGATTTACAGAGAATCACAAAACGGGAAACCTTGATACCGCCTCCGGTTGATCCTGCACAGGCGCCGATAAACATAAGCAGCAGCAGAACCGTCTTCGACAGCTCGGGCCACAGTTCGTAATCCGCCGTGTAAAAACCGGTCGTCGTTATGATGGACGCCACCTGGAAGGAAGCATACCGGAATGCATGGAGCGCATTTCCGTAAATGTTCACGATATTCACGGTAATGACTGCAATAGCAGCCGCAATAATTCCCAGATATGCCCTGAGCTCCTCGTTTTTGAATACATTCTTCCACTCTTTTAACAGAAGGAGAAAATACAGGTTGAAATTAATTCCGAACAGGATCATAAACACGGTGATTACACCGTCAATATACGCGCTGTCATAGAAGCTCACACTCGCGTTCCTGTTGGAGAATCCTCCTGTACCCGCTGTACTGAATGAATGGACAAGCGCGTCATACAGGTTCATTCCGCCCAGCATAAGCAGGACAACTTCGATGGCAGTCAGTGCAAAATACATGCCGTAGAGAATGGCTGCCGTGTTTCTTGCCTTTGGAACCAGCTTATCCGCTTCCGGCCCCGGCACTTCCGCACGCATAAGGGGCATGGAATGCTCGTCATCCAGTGATGTAATCATCATAACAAATACGAGCACACCCATTCCGCCAATCCAGTGAGTGAAACAGCGCCAGAAATTAATTCCCAGGGGAAGCGCTTCTATATCTTTCAGAATCGTTGATCCCGTTGTGGTGAAACCGGACACGGTTTCAAAAAAAGCATCAATATAGTTCGGGATGCTGCCCGAGATAAAAAACGGAAGCGCTCCAAAAAGCGACCAGAGAATCCATGCGAATCCAACAATCACGAATCCTTCTTTTCCGTAAATTCTGGTACATTTCGGTTTCTTTCTTCCAAACAGCAGGAAAGCGAGCCCGAGTATCGCGCTTACAATCAGGAAGGAAAAACCGCTTCTCTCCTGATAGATCAGGGACACAAGAGCTGGCAGCAGAAGGACAACGCCCTCTACCCCCAGCATTTTCCCCAATATGTAAATTATCATCTTTTTATTCATTGTTACGCCCCTACATCAAAATATCCTCTATATCCTCTACTCGCTGATCCATCGTCACAACAATCACACTGTCGCCCGGCTTCATGCAGTCATCCCCGCCCGGAATAATGATCTGACGTTTTCTTGCAATACATGCGATCAGATTATTTGATTTCAGAGTGAGATTCTTAAGAGGAACTTCCGTATACCTTGTCTCCGAACGGATGATAAACTCCAGAGCTTCCACTTTCTCATCCACCAGCTGGTAAAGCGTCTCCACGTTTGCACTTCCCTGGGAATTCTTTCTCGCCCGGACATAACTCAGAATCGCATCCGCCGTAGCTGTCTTCGCGGACACAATACTGTCCAGACCGAACTCCTCAACCATGCTCGCGCGGCGGTCTTCGTTGATCTTGGTGATAATCTTATCGATTCCCTGGCTCTTCGCAAACAGAGAAGTAATAATATTCTCTTCATCCATTCCCGTCAGCGCCACAAAAGCATCCGCATCCTCGATGCCCTCTTCAATCAGAAGATCATGATCCGTGGCATCACCGTTTATAATCACTGCTTTCGGCAGATGCTCGCAGAGTTCCTCGCACCTCTGCTCATCTTTCTCGATAATCTTCACCTGCATTCCCAGGGCGCAGAGCTGTACGGATAGATAGTACGCCACACGGCCTCCGCCGCAGATAATAACCTTCTTGATCTTCTGCCTGTGCTTGCCAAGAAGTTTAAAGAACTGTTCCACTTCCCGGTGCGGTGCGGCAATATGAAGCCTGTCTCCCTCTTTTATCACATAATCACCATCAGGAATAAGGACATCCTGCCCATGCTCTACCGCACAGACAAGGATCTTGATCTGAAATCTGGTATACATATCAGCCAGCCGCATACCGACCAGTTTGCTTTCTTTCATTACCGGAAACTCGATCAGCTCCACTCTTCCCTTTACAAACGTCTCAATCTTGCTGGCATCCGGGAATAACAGCAGCCTGCTGATCTCATCTGCAACGATCAGCTCCGGATTAACCGCCATGCTAAGGTGCAGGTCTTCCTTCAGAAGTCCGATCTGATTAAAATAAATCGGATTACGCACACGTGCAATCGTATGCCTTGCCCCAAGCCTTCTCGCGATCAGGCAGCTCAGCATATTACACTCATCCGCCGACGTACAGGCAATCACGAGATCTGCATGGGGAACGTCCGCATCCCTCTGCACTTCCGCATCCGCCGCATCGCCTGTCACACATGCGATATCCAGGCGGTCCACAGCGTATTTCAGTTTCTTTTCATTACTGTCGATCATCACCACATCATAGTTTTCGACAGAAAGCTGTTTTGCCAGTTTGTAACCTACTTTTCCATCTCCGATGATAACAATCTTCATTCTTTTCCCTCGATTTAAGCATAAATATTATCTGGCTGCATAAGCAGCAGAGCAATTATAGCACCTTTATATACGAAGTACAACACTCTTTGCATTTTCTTGACAATCTATTTATAACCAGCTTGTATTATTTCTCTTTTTCTTCCATTTTCCCACAGAATCCGCAAACAGGGAATCCGGGTTTTCCCCGAATTCCCTGTATTTTCTCAGTATTCAGCTTTCACTTTCTCCGATTGTCTACTCTTCGGATGCTCTTGCCGCGATCTCCCTCTCCTGGACATCGGATGGCGCCTGCTCATAGCGTGCAAATGTATACTCGTATGTACCGCGGCCTCCTGTCATTGAGCGGAGCGTTGTGCAGTATCCGAACAGACCTGTCATCGGAATATCCGCCTCAATCACCTGTTTTCCTCCGGCAATCGGATTCATGCCGAGTACACGTCCGCGTCTCTTATTCAGATCGCCCATAACATCTCCTGTATAGTCATCCGGCACTGTCACCTTCAGAGATGCGATTGGTTCAAGCAGAACCGGTGAAGCTTCCATAAATCCTTTCTTGAACGCCTGTGCAGTCGCTGTCTTGAAAGCCATCTCAGATGAATCAACCGGATGATAGGATCCATCGTACAGAATCGCTTTCACACCGACTACCGGGTATCCTGCCAGAGGTCCTTTCACCACGGATTCCTGCAGGCCTTTTTCCACTGCCGGGAAGTAGTTCTTCGGAACAGCTCCGCCAACTACGCACTCTTCGAATACATACGGCGTCTCCAGATCTCCTGAAGGTTCGAATTTCATCTTAACATGACCATACTGTCCATGTCCGCCGGTCTGTTTTTTATATTTCATGTCTACATCAGCATTCTTGCGGATCGTCTCGCGGAATGCAACCTTTGGCGTCTCCAGCACGATATCCACTTTATATCTTGCAGCAAGTTTGCTTGCCGTGATCTCGAGATGCTGATCTCCCATTCCATAGAGGAGCGTCTGTCTGTTCTCGCTGTCATTTACAGCCTTCAGAGTCACATCCTCTGCTGTCATCCTTGCAAGCGCCTGAGAAACTTTATCCTCATCCCCTTTATTCTTCACGCGGTATCTCATATATGTATACGGTGCTGAATAATCTGTCTTCGCATAAGTCACCTGCGTGGACTTTGTGGAGAGAGTATCTCCTGTGCGGGTATTCGCGAGTTTTGCGATAGCTCCGATATCACCTGCAAACAGCTCGGAGACTTCTGTCGGCTTGTTGCCGCTCATGGTATAGAGTTTGCCCGGTTTTTCCTCTGCATCCGTATCTGCATTGTAAAGCACATCGTCTCCTTTGAGCACGCCTGAGCACACCTTTACGAAGGAATATTTACCGATAAACGGATCTACCATTGTCTTGAACACATACGCTGTCTTTGCTTTTGCGAAATCATAGTTTGCCTCGAAAATGTCGTTCGTCGTTCTGTTGATGCCCACGCATGTACGTTTGTCAGGACTCGGGAAGAAACGAACGATGTCGGAGAGAAGGTTTGCAACTCCCTGTGCCTGAGTATTGGAACCCATTGCCACCGGAACGATGTCCCCGTCCATAACCTCCGTACGCATCGCTGCGCGGATCTCTTCTATAGAGAATTCCTCGCCGTTAAAGTAGCGCTCCATAAACTCCTCGCTTGTCTCAGCTACAGCTTCCATCAGAGAGTCTCTTAAGATCTCCAGGTTCGGCTTACAGTAATCCGGAATCTCGCACTCTTCTCTCTGTCCGATTCCCGTATATCTGCGGCCTGCGTTTTTGATCACGTTGATATAACCAACCAGTTTCTCATTCTCACGGATCGGCTGGAAATGAGGAGCGATCTTCTTGCCGTATCTGGCTGTGAGGTCTTCCACAACCTGACGGAAACTTGCATCATCCACATCCATCTCTGTCACGTAAATCATACGCGGAAGATTGTATTTATCGCACAGTTCCCATGCTTTCTCTGTTCCGACCTGCACGCCTGCTTTTCCGGAAACAACGATAACAGCCGCATCTGCCGCGCTGACCGCCTCTTCCACTTCACCGACAAAATCAAAGTATCCCGGTGTGTCAAGGATATTGATCTTTGCTTTCTCCCACTCGATCGGAATCAGGCTGGTGCTGATTGAAAACTTACGTTTCTGCTCCTCTTTATCAAAATCGCTTACCGTGTTGGCTTCGGTCACTTTCCCCATGCGGTTTGTTGCGCCCGACACATACAGCATTGCCTCGACAAGACTTGTCTTTCCGCTTCCGCCGTGTCCGAGTAATACCACATTTCTTATTTCATCCGTTCTGTAAACCTTCATGCTGCTGCCTCCTTGTATGTAGTTATTGTGCACATCGTTTTTTCTGGAAAATATGCACATCATGGATATATTGTACTAAAATTTCATATCAATTACAACTATTTTATTCATTTTCCACATACTAATTATGTTGTTTCAGCCATAAAGCTGTTCAGGTGACAAAATCATGTTCACACGATTTTTCGAGCAGACAGTTCCATGAGTTGAGCGACAGTATTTTTGTTTACTTTTACGATGTAAATTGTTAAAATAACGTTACGCAGTACAATTATCTCACCATATAATCCAGCTGCGGCACAAATAAACTACGAAAGGATTTCTGTTTCATTATTATGAGTAATGTAAAAATCGGTTTTATCGGTCTGGGACTGATCGGAGGTTCCATTGCGAAAGCAATCCGGAAATATTATCCGGACTATGAAATAGCAGCTTTTGACAAAAGTAAGGAGACGCTGGCGCTGGCAGTCCAGGAAGGAGTCATCCACACAGCTTGTTCTTCCATTGATGACAATTTCAGAGGATGTGCGTATATTTTCCTGTGCGCGCCGGTGTCTTACAACACCGCATATCTCTCACAGCTAAAAGACTTGCTGGATGAGGACTGTATCCTGACCGACGCAGGCAGCGTCAAGACTTCCATACATAAAGAGGTCACTGCCCTTGGAATGGAGGCAAATTTTATCGGCGGACATCCTATGGCAGGATCAGAGAAAAGCGGTTTCTCCAACTCGAAAGCACATCTGATCGAAAACGCTTACTATATTCTGACCCCTGCGCCAGGTGTTTCTGAAGACAAGGTGAACGCATACCGTGATTTTGTAGAATCCCTGCGGGCGCTTCCGGTTATACTGGATTATAAAGAGCATGACTGCATCACCGGGACAATCAGCCATCTCCCCCACATTATCGCATCCACACTTGTCAATTTCGTGCGGGATACGGATACAAAGGACGAGCTGATGAAAGCGCTTGCTGCCGGAGGATTCAAGGATATCACACGAATCGCCTCCTCCTCTCCTGTCATGTGGCAGCAGATCTGTCTGAAGAACCGGGAAAATATCTCCGATATTCTGGGCAGTTACATCGAATCGCTGGAGAGAGCCAAATCATACGTGGACTCCGGCAACGAACGGGCACTGTTCTCACTGTTTGAAACATCCCGCGACTATCGCAACTCCATGCCGTCCAGCTCCGCAGGACCCATCAAAAAACAGTTTGCCCTCTACTGCGACATCATCGATGAAGCCGGCGGAATCGCCACGATCGCAACGATTCTGGCAAGCAATAATATCAACATTAAAAACATCGGCATCATACACAACAGAGAGTTCGAGGAAGGTGTCCTGAGAATCGAATTCTATGACGAGGCTTCCTCCACAAAAGCTTCCGCACTGCTCCAGAAATACCGTTATGTTATCTATGAAACCTGATCCGTCCATATGTATTTATGCTATAATAAGCGCAGGACGAAATATTTCGAAAGAAAGGATATCATATAAATCATGGAATTATGCAGTATAACAGGTCTGAAAGGCAAAGTAACTGTTCCCGGGGATAAATCCATCTCCCACCGGAGCATCATGTTCGGCTCAATCGCCAGTGGGGATACGGAAATTCATAATTTTCTTGAAGGAGCAGACTGTCTTGCCACAATCCGATGCTTCCGCACTCTCGGTATAGACATAGAAGAAAACGGTTCTTCCATAACTGTTCACGGGAAAGGTCTGCACGGACTCTCCGCCCCCACCCATATACTTGATGTGGGTAACAGCGGCACAACAACACGGCTTATCTCCGGCATCCTCGCCGGACAGCCTTTTGAATCCAAAATTTCCGGGGATGAATCTCTGAATTCACGCCCCATGAAACGGATCATCACCCCGCTCACTCAAATGGGCGCTAATATTTCCAGCATCCTCAGAAACGGGTGCGCGCCTCTTTATATCACTCCGGGACATCTTCACGGCATCCACTACGATTCTCCAGTGGCTTCAGCCCAGGTGAAATCGTGTATTCTGCTGGCTGGACTCTACGCGGAAGGCGAAACCTCTGTCTCAGAACCGAGCCTGTCGCGCAACCACACAGAGCTGATGCTGAAAGAATTCGGTGCTGATATCAGCACATCACACTCCCTGAGCAGCACAGCAGCAACAGTGCGCATCTCTCCATGCCGCGAGCTGTACGCACAGAAAATCAACGTACCCGGAGACATATCCTCTGCCGCTTATTTTATCGCCGCAGGGCTGATCGTACCGGACTCCGAGATTTTGATTGAAAATGTCGGAATCAATCCGACCCGCTCCGGCATTCTCCGCGTCTGCGAAGATATGGGCGGAGATATCACCCTTTTAAACGAGCGGATCGAAGCCGGTGAAAAGATCGCCGACATCCTTGTACGTTCCAGCCATCTCCACGGCATAACAATCAAAGGCGACATTATCCCGGCACTGATCGATGAGATCCCGATTATCGCCGTCATGGCCGCCGTTGCAGAAGGCACTACCGTCATCAAGGATGCCGCCGAACTGAAGGTAAAAGAGACAGACCGCATCGAGACGATCTGCGACAACCTCAAAGCGATGGGCACCAACGTTACGCCCACTCCGGATGGAATGATCATCACAGGAGGGAAACTGAAAGGCGCATCCATCCATCCCCTTCTCGATCACAGAATCGCCATGGCATTCAGCATAGCGGCGCTGGTAGCTGAAGGGAATACAAAAATCCTGGACAGCCGGTGCGTAGATGTGTCATACCCCACATTCTACGACACCTTCGAAGGATTGTTATAAATCTGAGTTTCTCTGATTCTTCGATAGAGTAAAACGTTCGAGAAATGCGGAATAAAGTTTGTAAAGCCGTATTCAAAGGGGAGGGGCATTGTCTTTTGCTCCGCTCCATGGAGTAAGAAAAACTAAGGGATCTGACAAATGACTAAAAACAACAGGGCAGATGGGCAAC
>DXGZ01000138.1 GCA_019113645.1 Candidatus Mediterraneibacter vanvlietii
TGGTAATATCACAGAAGATGCAATAAAGAAATATATAAGAGAGCAGGCGGAAGAATCGAGGAAAGAAGATTCAAGTAGTACCGCTTTATAAGCGGACCAGTAACAATGCTTGCGATACCCGCCCTTTTGGGTGAGCATGTAACCGGCCCTTATGAGGGCCAACTCAAACCACCACTTGAAGTGGTGGTTGTGACTTAGCTGAAAGAGATAGCATTTGATGGCACAATATGCTAAAATTATGGAGCTGATGAGGCTGCGGAACAAGAAATTACGGAATGGCGGAATGCGTCTGGAAGGGTATTTTCCGTGGTTTTTACAGAAGAGAGCAGAGGCAAAAAAGGTGGCAGAGAATGAAAACTGAAATATTGAAGATGCTCCGGGAGGCCGAGGGGTATGTCTCCGGGCAGCAGTTGAGTCAGATGCTTGGGGTGTCCCGCACGGCGGTCTGGAAGGTGATCCGCCAGCTTCAGGATGAAGGATATCAGGTGGAAGCGGTGCGTAATAAAGGCTACCATATCGCGTCGAGCCCGGATGTGATCTCAAAAGAAGAGCTGGAAAGCCTGATGGACACTGAATGGGCGGGAAGAAATATTGTGTATTATGATTCTGTGGATTCGACGAATCTGCGGGCCCGGCAGATGGGAGACGAGGGTGCGCCGAATGGCACGCTTGTGGCCGCGGACCGGCAGACGGCCGGCCGGGGAAGACGTGGACATGCATGGGAATCTCCGTCAGGATGCAGCATCTACATGTCTCTTCTGCTCAGACCGCAGATCGCGCCGGACAAGGCGGCCATGCTTACGCTTGTGATGGCGTGCAGCGTGGCGGAGGGAATACAGGGCTGCGAAGATGTGGAGCTGAAAATTAAGTGGCCCAATGATATTATTATAAACGGAAAGAAGCTGGTGGGGATTCTCACGGAGATGAGTACGCAGATCGATTATATCAATCATGTGACCGTGGGTGTGGGAATTAATGTGAATCAGACGGAATTCCCTGAAGAGATACGGAAAACGGCCACATCGCTTCGCATGGAATGCGGGCATACGGTGAGAAGAGCGCCGATTATAGCAGCGGTGATGAAGCGGCTGGAAGAGAATTATGAAATCTTTCTGCGGACGGAGGATCTGTCCGGGCTGCTGGAGAAATATACAGCCATGCTTGTAAATAAGGATCGGGATGTCCGGATTCTGGGCGCGAAAGAAGAGTATCAGGCCCATGCGCTGGGAATCACGCCGACGGGAGAACTGATCGTGCGCCGGGAAGACGGTACACTGGAAAATATCTATGCCGGAGAAGTGTCCGTTCGCGGAGTTTACGGATATGTATGACGCAGGGACCATGGAATACAGGGCAATCTGCACTGAGGGAAAGGAGTATGAGCGTTATGGACGAAGAAGTTGTATTATGCGCGGCAAGCGCCTATGAGGAAAAATTTTATTTAAATCCGGAATTTGATCCCCTTCCGGAGACAGTAAAGCAGGAGCTTCAGATTATGTGCGTGCTCTACACAGCGGACGTGGGCGGTATTCTGATGCTGGTCTTTGATGAGAATGGAAATCTGGAACTGAAAGTAGATCATGAAGAAAATGATTTTGCGTTCGATGAGATCGGAAGTGTGCTGAAGATCAAGGAACTTCAGCGTACGAAAAGGGATCTGTTCGAATCCCTGGAGATGTTCTTCAAGATGTTTTATCTTGGGGAGGAAGCAGACGGAGAATAAAAACGCCTGTGTTCGGAAGCTGCCGGACAGGGCGGGAGGAGAAACAAAGAGACCGGATCTGCAGGCACTGTTTCAGGAAAGCAGTGCCTGGCGGATTTCGGTCTCTATTTTTATCAGTTCCTGTTCAGCCTCCATGCGCTTCGCGCGCCCGTCTTTCTGGATGCGTGCCGCTTCGGTGATCGTTGAGATCAGGTTCTGATTTGCCTTTTTCAATGTTTCAATATCCACGATTCCGCGCTCGGATTCTTTTGCCACGTCAAGGGTATTCTGCTTCAGAATTTCGGAATTTCTGAGGAGCATGGCGTTTGTTGTGCCGGCAACATCACGCTGGAGTTTCAGTACCTCCTGCTGTTTATAGAGTCCAAGCGCCATAACCATCTGACTTTTCCAGAGGGGGATCGTTTCCTGGATGGCAGTCTGTATTTTATCAGCCAGGATTCTGTCATTGTTCTGGATCAGACGGATCTGGGGTGCGGTCTGTATGGCGAGGGTTTTGCTGGTCTTCAGGTCGTGGACTTTTTTTTCAAACTGTCCGACCATATCTTCAAAATCACGGACTAGCTGGGCGTGCATGGGATCGCCGCTTTTCTCAGCTTCGGAGCGAAGCGAGGGAATCGTCTGGGAACGCAGGTCTTCGATTTTTTCTTCCCCGGCGGTAATATAGATCTGGAGCTGTTTGAAATACTGCAGGTTTTTATCGTAGAGTGAATCAAACATTCCGATATCCTTGAGCATTTCCATCCTCGCTTCTTCCAGCTTTTCCTCGATCCGGTCCACCTGTACTTCCAGCTTTTCATATTGAGCGGTGAAGCGTCTGATTTTTGCTTCTGCTTTGCGAAACAGGCTGAACAGTCCGGAGCCGTTTTCCAGTCCGCTGAAATCCAGGCTTTCCACATTGCTGATCAGCTCCGACATCAGTTCGCCGATGTAGCCGGAGTCTTTTGAACGGATACTGTTCAGAATGTTTGCGGAGAAGTCGGCAATATTCTGGCGTGCCCCGGATCCGTACTGCATCACCATCTGAGAGTCGCGTATATCGATCTGTTCTTTGATTTCATCCGCCTGACGGCGTTCTTCCGGCGTCAGTACAGCAAGCTGCCTGCTGATTTCATCAGCGGCGGCAGGGGATGCCGGCTGCTGTTCGCCGGACTGTTCCATATGGCTGGAGCGGATTAAATCCGCGAGTGTAATTTCCGCCATGTCATACCTCCTTTTTCCGTTTCTTATCGAAGTCCGTCTATCATAACTTTCATTACATCATAAGACGGAACCTGCGTGACCTGAGTGACAGTATCGGCCACGCCTTCCGCTTTAAGGGCGCCGGTTTCGGATACGGCCGCATAGTTTCCGGTACGGAAGCCGTGTTTTTCCCACGCGATGCGCTGGATATCTTCATCCAGCAGTCCCTCCAGCAGCGTCTGCCCGTTTTCATCCAGCGCCAGAAATACATGGGCTGACCAGACGGTGGGAGCGGGGTACAGCATTACGATATCATCTTTGAGCGCGTCATATTCCTCAGGATAAATTTCCGCATATTCTATAAGCTGACTTTCATAACCTGCAATGATTGGTTTCGCACCGATTCCCATGCGCAGAAACTGGCTGAACAGATCAGAAGAGGAGGTTTCCATATATCCGAGTTTCCCGAATATTGCCTGAAGCTGCGGGAGAATGGTGCTCAGGTCGGATTCCGTCAGTGTCTGACCTCCGTTCAGGACATTGGCAAGAAGGGCGGCAAACATGTTTCCGGAATTGGAACTGGAGGGGTCAGTTGTGTCTACAGATACATTCCCGTACAGTTCGGGGAGACCGATATCAGCCCATGCCGTATCATTCTGGATCAGTTGTATCAGTCTGTTCATATCAATAAACAGGGCGTTTCCGGAAGAAGTGATCAGCCCCTGGCTTTCCAGGGCGTCCACTACCGCCTGGTGTGTATAGAGAACAATCGGTGTGTTCAGGATGATTTCACTTCTCAGCGGCGAACCGTGGAGATCTTCGTAGTATTCTTCCGCAATGCTGCTGGATGGGAAGAGGTAATCGATTCCTGTCATATCGGCAGTCATCATATCGAGCGAACCGGCTCTTGAATAATCGACGGTGACACCGTATTTTTCTTCCAGAATGGACTGCACTTCCGGGTCTTCCAGAAACTCGATTTTTTCTCCGCCCACGTAGCCGTCCGCCGTAATGGTTTTTGGCGCGGATGTTTTGAACATATAGATCACTCCAACTGCGATCATAACGCAGATGAGAAGGATAAGTCCTGAAATTTTTTTCTTCATTTTGCTGTTTCCTGTCCTTTCTTTTCCGGTTCTCTGTAGCCCTCCGACCGAAGAGTCTGCTTCAGCAGATTAAGATCCGCTTCCATATCCATAAGTTCATTCTGCATCAGTTTTTCGAACTGCAGCGAAAAGGCGGATTTCAAAGTGTCAATGCTCTCGCGTGTATTTCGGAAGATCCGTTCTGTCTCCTGTGTGGAAAGTCCGGTCTCTCTGAGTTCCACATAATGTTCAAGAACATTTGCGGCCGTTTCCTGATAGTAGTCGATATAGCGGCGGGCAGCCGGAATTTTTTCCGGGTTGTCCGTCAGATATTTTAAAATGCTTTTCGCCAGATCAAGAAGTTCTGCACATGCGTCCCGGAGAGGGGCTTCACGGATCCGGGACGTGGCCCGGCACATGCGGGTGTAATCCTTCCCGGCCTCCGTAAGTTTTTCGTTGAGGTATTCTCCGTTGTTTAGCGAGTCGATTTCGATTTTTCCGATTTTATCAACAGGTTTCAGAATCAGCGAAAATGCGATATATGCCGCAGCGCAGAGAATAACGCACAGAATCAGATCCCAGCGTAAAGCGAGAAACAGTATCAGGAAAAGCGCAAAGGAAAACAGAACAGATAAAATAATACTGAAAGTTTCCTTCCATTTTTTGTGCTTCATAACTCACAGTAATCCTTTCGTACTTGATTCTCCGGGGCAGATCAGTTATAGCCTTTCACGTTCCGGAATGCTTCGGTCAGATTTTTCGTGCCGTCAAATACCCTGGCATTTGTCTCGTCAGCGAGTTCTTCCAGTTGTGAAGGATCCGCATCGCCGAATGTAATGGAGAAGACAGGAATATCATTTCCGTATTCCGCAAGCGCGTCTTCAAAGACGTCCGGATCATCCATGGACTGTCCGTCCGTCATTAATATGACGGCGGGTGTATACTGGCTGAGGTCATAGTTATGCGCGATCTCATAGGCAAGGGCAGCGGGCGTGTAGATGTCGGTTCCGCCCCGGGTGTCAAAATCCGCAATTTGGTTGTAAAGCGATTCAAGTGACGCTGCCGAACTGTCTTTCGCATAGAGAACATCCATTATTTCATCGTCAAAGAGAATGGCGATATTAATCTCGCCGTCATTTGCCTGCAGCAGATTCTTTTCCGCGTTTTCCTGGATCAGGATTTGTGACATGGCTTCTTTGAGCTGCTCTTCCCCTGTGCCGGTCATGCTTCCAGAGAAGTCCAGGCAGTATATATTAAGAGAGGGTTTTTTAAAATTGGTCTGATACAGGTTCAGCGCGGCCATAAGGACTTCGGCGTCCGGCATCTGGATCGGCGATAAGATCCGGTCTGTGTCGATTCCCCATGCCGGGTTGAATACTTCTCTGTTTTCATCTGATACACCGTTCGCAGTAATCCGGCGTCCTGTCGCTTCAATTCTGCTCTGGCTGTCCGGGGACATCAGCTCATCCTGGAACGCAAGAAAGGCTTCTTCTTTTGCGTCATCTCCGTGGTCTGCGTAGCCCAGCGGAGAATCTGCGAGGGACAGCCCGTCATAGGGATAGACCACATAGAGAGGTTCTCTGCCTTCTGCTTCCAACTGCTCGTTGGCATCGATGATCAGACATTCATAATTAACCATGGCATCGTAGCTGCCGGAGAGAAACATATCTTTCAGCCAGTCGGAACTGCCGGAACTGCGGTCCACTCCGTTTAAGAGAGTACGTATTTTTTCCTGGAGGGATTTGTCCTGAAGATCCTGTTCGGTCAGCCCCTCCTGCTTGCCGAGAAGAGCATAGAGGAATCCGATATAAGCGCTGGCGCCTGAATTGGACTGGGTCGCGCTTGTCATACAGAACGTCATTTTCCCGTCGGTTATGGCGGTGAGAATATCGTTTACGGATACGTCTTTTCCGACAAATCCCAGCTCTTCGGCAAGACTCTGCCGGATACCGAACACAACGGGAGTCAGAGAAACAGACTGGCTGTGTTTGATCAGATGACCGGTATCTCCAAGAGAGAGCCATATGCTGCTGGCCGGCCATACGGCGTCATATTCCCCGGCGCCATCCCGGAGACTGCGCATAATATCTACGGATCCCTGGTAATCCATCTCAACACGAATTCCGGCGTTTTCCGCGCAGTCCGCGATAATATCTTCCAGTTCCCGGTTTTCCGATCCGGAAAGAATGCGGATGGTGGTATCACCGCTTCCGGCGGTGAAAGTTGGGGCCTCATTGGAATCAGAGGAAGAATCCGAGAATTTTGACGCCAGAGCGCCGCATCCCCCGGCGCTTAGAATGGTGCAGAGGACAAGGAGTATCGCAGTAATTTTTTTTATCATGTCAGAACCTCCTTTGACAGCGCCGATGTACGGTGAATACGGTAAAAGGTATTCGCCGCCTGCAGCGGCGCCCGAGTATGTTTTGTCTTATTGTCTCGTAAATCCTGTATCCGTGCTATCTGCCATGTGTGAAAAACAGGTAAAATCCATGTTAAAAAAGAGTGCGGAGTGCGGACATATACGGAGCTTTTGTATGATATTTTCTCTGGAAATTGATGAAGCATGGGCTTATAATGTATCATGTCCGTATACTTACCCGGAAGTAAGCGTCCGGATCAGAAGGGAAGTAACTTTGATCGGAGGGGGAATATGATACGAAAGATAAAGGAGCTTCCTGTATAATTCAAATATAGGGAATCCCATGAAAGGTGGTTGAGAAAAAAGGATACCTCAGAGTAAAATAAGATTTGCTGACTTTGAGCGGTTAGTAAAATCTTATAAAACAGAGAGGTATCTGAAATGAAGTATAACACACAAAACGCAAAAATTGCATCTATTACGGAAGAAACTTTAGTCCTTGGGATTGATGTCGGAAGTGAAACCCATTATGTAAGGGCATTCGACTGGCGTAATTATGAGTATTCAAAAACTCCGCTGGCATTCGGCAATGATAAAGCCGGATTCCTGACATTCAAAGCATGGGTTGAGGATTTAAAAGAAAAACATGGGAAGACAGCTGTGATTCCGGGGATGGAACCGACAGGACATTACTGGTTCAACCTTGGAAAGTTCCTGCAGGACAGCGGGATGAGACCGGTTCATGTAAATCCGCATCATGTAAAGAAATCGAAGGAGATGGATGACAACAATCCAAACAAGAATCACCGGAAAGATCCGAAAACGATTGCCGCCTTAGTAAATGAGGGACGATTCTCTTACCCATATATCCCCACAGGGATTTATGCAGAGATCCGGAGCCTTTCAAACCTGCGCTTCCAGACACAGGAAGAAATCACAAGGATTCGAAATCGGATCGCGCGATGGATCAGTATCTATTTTCCTGAATATAAAGACGTTTATGGGAAACTGGATGCAGTAAGCGGGCTGATGGTGCTTAAGGAGGCTCCGCTTCCGAGGAGAATGAAAGAACTGGGAGCGGAAGGGATCAACCAGATTTGGCGGAACGCAAGGCTGAGAGGCGCCGGGATGAAGAGGGCAAAGACCCTGTTATCGGCAGCGGAGCATAGTGTAGGAAGCCAGGAAGCACCGGAAACAGCATCCCTGGAGATCCGGAATCTGTTGGAAGACTATGAGAAGTATAACAGCCGTATGAAGGACCTGATGGCTAAGATAGAAGAAAAGATAAAGGAAGTTCCATATGTAGATAAACTTCTTGAGATCAAAGGAATCGGGCTGAAAACGGTATGTGGGTTTATCGCAGAAGCAGGCGATCTGAGCAGGTTTGATGATCCGAAGCAGTTACAGAAGCTGGCGGGATATGCGATTGTGAAGAACAGCTCTGGAAAGCATGCAGGCGAAAGCCATATCAGTTATCGAGGTCGGAAGAGACTGAGATATGTGCTGTATGAAGCGGCGATATCCGTGATAGGGAAAAATGGTGAATTCAGGGAGATTCACCGGTATTATCAAACAAGAGATAAGAATCCCCTGAAAAAGATGCAGTCGGTCGTAGCGGTAGCATGTAAAGTCCTTCGAGTCTTCTATGCCATACTGACAAAGGGTGTAGATTATGATGGAGAAAAGATGCTGCGTGATATCAGGAGGCCGGAAATGAGTGCCCGGGCTGCATAAGAAGATAAGTCATGGTAAGAAACGCTGACGTGGTTGAAGTGAGCGGTCAGATCAAAAGAGCCTCTGACCGCTGAGTTCAGCCACGCCGGAGAGAAAGCGGATGACTGAAAAGCAGAAAGGCAGAACGTGAGAGGGAAACGTCCGCTGGGAACAGCGCTGTCACGGGAAGCCGGTCAGTAAATGTTATGTTTACAAAGAATGAGCCAGTAGTCGGCAGGAATATTTTCCATAGGGCAAGACCCTGTCAAGGAGCTAAGCTGACACCCTGGTTATGGGCAGGCGGGACGAAGGAAGTGAGGACCAGTGCAGAAATGTAGAGAGATCCTGGTAGACACGGGAGGTGCGCTGCCATAGATGGAAGGGTATACAAAAGGCCATGTAAAGCGGAAAACAGAGACGTTTTATTTCGTATACCCATAACCACCTATTTTTGTACCAGATACAGAAAAATGCTCATGATCGTGGCTCATTCATCTGAGATAGAAACTTAGAAATCCCTTGATTTTAAGGGGAAAAACACTTGACTAAATAGGGAGGAACACGGTGGAGTTTTTCAGAGAAGTTATCGGACTGTACGCTGAGAGAAGCGACTGGTTTCTTGAACTGACCGGAGCGCATCTGCTTCTCTCGCTGACGGCGATTGTCTGCGCCGGAGTGATCGGTCTGTTGCTCGGCATCTGGATTTCCGGACATCCGAAAGCAGCGGCTCCGGTGCTGACCATTGCGAATATATTTTACACGATTCCGTCCATATCCCTTCTTGGAATGCTGATTCCTCTTTTGGGAATCGGAAATCCTACGGCAGTTGTGGCGCTTACGATTTACGGGATTATGCCAATGGTGCGCAACACTTATGCGGGAATCACGGGAGTCAGCCCGGAGGTGATTTCAGCAGCAGAAGGGATGGGGAGTACGCCTGCGCAGATTATGTTTAAGATTAAGCTGCCGCTGGCGCTTGGAGTCATTATTGCAGGCGTCAGAAACATGGTTGTCATGACGATATCTACGGCAGCGATCGCGTCGTTTATCGGTGCAGGAGGACTCGGTGTTGCGATCTACAGAGGAATTACAATCTATGATACGGCAATGACGTTCAGCGGAAGTCTGCTCATCGCGCTGCTGGCGATTGTGAGTGATTTCCTGCTGGGACTGGCAGAGAAAAAGATAAAGAAAGGAATGCATTTAACATGAGTATGAAACGGATTATGGCAATGCTCCTGGCAGGAGCGATGACGCTTGGAATGGCCGGCTGTGCGGGAAGCGCAGGAGACGGGGCAGGAAACGGAGCAGCTGCGGAGGCGCAGAGTGAGAGTGAAGGATCAGACAGCGGAGAGGCTGTATCGGATGAACCGGTGAAGATCGCCACAAAACCGATGACAGAGCAGTTTGTTCTCGGGGAAATGCTGAAGAAGCTGATCGAGGAAAAAGCGGGATATGAAGTTGAACTTACAAAAGGAATCGGCGGCGGAACGAGCAACATACAGCCGGCAATGGAGAGCGGAGAGTTCGATCTCTACCCGGAATATACTTCCAGCGGATGGATTCTGGTTCTTGGACATGAAGCCGGTGAGGTGAGCGATGAGGAGATGTTTGAGCAGCTGAAGGCAGAGTACGAAGAGAAGTACGGGATGACGTGGATCGGCCTGTATGGTCAGAATAATACCTATGCTCTTGTCGTGAGAGCAGACACTGCGGAAGAGTATAATCTGGAAACCTGTTCCGATCTGGCGGAAGTATCAGATCAGCTCACATTCGGCGGAAATCCGGACTATATTGAGCGCGCGGACGGTCTGCAGGGCGTATCCGATGCATACGGATTTGAGTTCAAGGATATCAGGGACATTGATATCGGGCTGAAATACACGGCGCTGAGGAATGGCGATATCGACGTGACGAATGGTTACACAACGGATGCGCAGATCAGCCAGGATGATGTGAAGGTGCTGCAGGATGATAAAAATTATCAGGTGAACTATTACTGCTCCACAGTGGTGCGTCAGGATGCGCTGGAGAAATATCCGAAGCTTCAGGAGACACTGGAACTGATGGACGGAATCCTGACAGATCAGAAAATGGCGGAACTGAATTACCAGGTAGAAGAAGAGGGCAGAGATGAAGCGGAAGTTGCGGAAGAATTCCTCATATCTGCGGGACTGATAGAAGAATAATGCCAAGAGGCAGTGCAAAGAGGTTTGGGTATATGGAAATAATTCATCTGGAACATGTGTCAAAAAGTTTCGGGGAGCAGAAAGTACTGGATGATATAAGCCTCGATATTCGGGAGGGAGAGATCCTGACAGTGATCGGAAGATCCGGCTGCGGCAAGACGACTCTGCTTCGCCTGATCAACGGTCTGCAGAAGCCGGATACGGGCCGGGTCTGTGTGGAAGGCGAAGACGTGGCGAAAACGGATCTTATTGCCCTGCGCAGAAAAATCGGCTATGTAATTCAGAACAAAGGGTTGTTCCCTCATATGACTGTGGAGAAAAATATAACCTATGTTCCGGTCATCAGCGGAAGGAAAGATAAGGCGGAAAACCACCGGCTTGCGCTGGAGCTTCTGAACCTGGTAGGGCTGGATGAAACGTATGCAGGAAGGTATCCGGACGAGCTCTCAGGAGGACAGCAGCAGAGAGTCGGAATCGCGCGGGCGCTTGCCTCAAAGGCGAAAATTCTCCTTATGGATGAGCCTTTCGGGGCTCTTGATGAGATCACGAAGCGTTCGATGCAGAAAGAACTTCTTGCTCTGCAGGAGAAACTGAAGATGACTGTGGTTTTTGTTACCCATGACATCAGAGAAGCGATGTGTCTGGGAAATCGGGTACTTGTCATGGAACGGGGGAAGATCGCTCAGCTGGATGAGCCGGAGCGGATCCGAAAGAATCCTGCGGATGATTTTGTAAAGGATTTAATTGGAGGGTAAGGAAATGCCGTTTTTCTATCCCCTGGGCGGGAGATGGCGGCAGAAATCGATAGGGAGAAAATAGAATAGTCTGCTGTTTTCACATATTTTTCCGAATTTGTTCTGCGGATTTTCACATGAAATTAACAGCCGAACGGTAAAATGTTTCACAGGATTCAGAAAGGTGATGTGTGAAATTTGCAGAAAACGATCAGAGTATCGGGGGGATTTCTGTCTGTGCTGCTGAGCGTGTGCGGATTGTCTGCCTGTGGAATTATCTCGGGAGAATACTCTGCCAGTATTCAGGGAGATGCTGAAGTGGAGCTGGCATCGGAGCAGACAGATGGAAAAGATACGATTGAGGAAGACAGTGAAAATGCGGGCGATACTGCGGTAGAAAAATATATCGCGGAAGATGAAGCAATACCGGAAGAATATGTAATTGAATATTTCCCGGAAATCCTTCAAATGCCGGAGCTCCCGACAGGCTGTGAGATCACGGCCCTTACTATGGCTCTGAATTATTACGGATATGATGTGGATAAGATAACCATGGCGGCCGATTATCTTCCTGTGGCGGAGGATATTACGTATTATGGAGATGACGGTCTTCTCTATGGAAATGACTTGAATGAGTATTTTATTGGGAGTCCTTTTTCAGAGAATGGAGGTGTATGTGGAACAGGAGCGATTGTTTCTGCGGCAGACAGCTATCTGGAAGATGTGGGAAGCAGTCTGGAAGCGCATGATTTAACCGGAACGGATCCGGATGATCTGTATGCACTGGTAAGTGAGGATATTCCGGTTGTTGTATGGGTTACCATTGAGATGGCAAATCGGGAAGAAACACAGGGGTGGTACACGGAAGATGGCGAATACGTGGAGTGGAGCAGCAATGACCACGGCGCGGTTCTGATTGGTTACAGTCCGGATACAGTGACGATCGCGGATCCCATTTCTGGAATTGTAGAGTACGACAGAGCACAGTTTGAGCGGGTGTATGCGGTGCGAGGAAATCATGCCGTGATACTGGCATAGGTTGAGCCGGGGTTAACATGGTTTGTGGTATAATGAGGGACTGCTGTAAAAGAAAGTGCGAAAAACAGACATGACGAAAGGATAATGGAGATGGACGAAAGAACACAGCAGCAGGCAGCGGAGGGTCTGCACAGAAAATTTGAATTCCGCGATATTCTTCCAGAAGAGGCGGAGCAGGCGGCGGAGATCGAGAGGATATGTTTTCCGCCAAATGAAGCCTGCACCCGGGAGATGATGATCCGAAGAGTGGAGAAAGCTCCGGATCTGTTTCTTGTGGCTGTAGACAGACATACAGGAAGGGTGGCCGGATTTCTAAACGGGCTGGCAACCAGAGAAAGTACGTTCCGGGATGAGTTTTTTACAGATGCCGAACTTCACGATCCTGACGGGAAGAACATTATGCTTCTCGGGCTGGATGTGCTTCCGGAATACCGTGGGCAGGGGCTGGCGCGTGAGCTTGTGCGCACATATGCAGCCCGGGAGCGGGCGAAAGGGCGCCGGATGCTTCTTCTGACCTGCCTGGAATCCAAGGTGGAAATGTACAGGAAAATGGGATTCCGGGATGAGGGGATCGCAAATTCTGAGTGGGGCGGAGAGCAGTGGCATGAGATGAGCTGTGTGATTGACGGAAAGTGACAAAAGGCGGAGCTTATTGTAAAAGCTGAATAGTGCATCCGATTCGCCAAACCTTGATTGAAATACCTGGAGTATAATGCTATGATTATGCAAAGGAGTTGAAGGATGCGATGAATGGCTTATATAATCTGCTGGAACTGGTTGTTTCGGAATATGATGCGAGATCAACAGAACATCATATAGCCTCTGTTATGCTGGAAAATATATATCAGCTCGCGCATGTTTCCATCGGGGAACTCGCACGCATGTGTAATGTGTCAAAGTCTACCATGTCAAAATTTGTCAGAGATATGGGATTTGATGATTATAAAGATTTCCGGCTGGAGGCTGGACGCCTTTATGTTAAAGAGAAATACGGACACGAAGATACGAATATTAATATCACGGATTTTATTATCAGCAAGGGTGATTCTGCCTATTTGGACGTGCTCAAGCAGGATTTGGATCTTTTTTTTCAGTCGATAGACAGAGAAAAAATTGAGAAACTCGCGGTTATGATTCATGACTATCCCCGAGTCGCTGCTTTCGGAGATGGGTATTCAGAATGTTTTTCGAGGAACCTGCAGTATAAAATGACGTTTTACCGGAAAACAATCTATACAACACGTTCTTCCAGGAAGCAGGTAGATTATATTGAGACTGCGGGAGAAGATACGCTGATTATTGTATTTTCCAACAGGGGCGGATATATGAGGTGTTATCAGGGGCAGGATGGAAGACCGGAAAAGGAGTGTTTTAAACATACTAAGGGGAAAATATTTTTAATAACCTCGAATGAGGATATGGTGAATGATCCTCTGGTTGATGAATGTATTCTATATGAGCATACAACTATAGTGCAGAATCACCTTGTGATTTATCAGATGATTATTGAATTGCTCGCTGTAGTATATCAGGAGAAATACGGGTTCCCGGAGGAAATAATATAAAACAGAAAATTAATAAAAACCGGTGTCTTACGGCACTGGTATTTTTTTGCCCAGTTGCAAATGCAAAGCAGAAATGTTCTCTTTATGCTGCGAGTTCGAGAAATTCGAACTTTTCAGAAAACAGGATTTTTTATGCTATTATATGTGCCAGACAGGAGGTGGGAATATGGATCGAATCTGGGATGACAGGGAGGCTGAAAACTGGAATGAAGCATATCCTCTTGGAAACGGGTTCCTGGGAGCAATGGTTTTCGGAGGAACAGGTGTCGAGCGGATTCAGATAAATGAAGATTCTCTCTGGTCAGGCGGGCCGATAGAACGGACGAATCCGGATGCGAAAAATAATCTTTCTAAAGTGCGGGAGTTATTGGAGAATGAGCAGATAAGCCATGCTGAAGAACTGGCAGAATTGAGTATGTACGGAACATATCCTCATATGCGGCACTATCAGACGTTAGGAGACGTATGGATTGATTTTCTTCCACACATTAAGAAAAAGAAAATGATTCAAGTGAACGGAATGCACTGTTTGATTGATGAGCAAAAAGAGGTGAGTGCTTACAGTCGGGAATTAAATCTTGATGAAGCAATTCAGAACATCACTTATATGGCAGATGAGATAAAGTATGAACGAGAATGTTTTGCATCTTCGCCTGATTCAGTAATTGCTTATGATATGAGATGTCACGATGGAAACAAGCTGAATTTTCAGGTTTTTCTGACACGAAAAGATAACCGGAGAGGACGGGGATCTTCGTTTTGCGACGGAAACTGCGTGTATGACGATAGTATGATCAGGCTGTACGGAACTCAGGGAGGAAGTGACGGAATCGGTTTTGAACTGGCCGTGAAAGTGATGATTGAGGATGGAACATGCAGAAGAATGGGAAGTCATTTATTAGTAGAAAATGCATCCCGGGCATTGCTTTACATTACAGCTAGGACAACTTACCGAAGTGAAGATCCATGGAAATGGTGCCGAGAGAAATTAGACAGACTGGATCTGTCAGATTATGAATCCGTAAAAAAACGGCACATCAAGGATTACCAGAAGTTATATTATACAAGCAGACTGCTGCTGCCAAGAGATGAGAGGTTGGAATGTCTTACTACCCGGGAGCGTCTGGTACGAATCCGCAATGAAGAAGATCCGGGGCTGGTAAATCTCTATTATAATTTTTCGCGCTATCTGCTGATATCTTCCAGCAGAAAGGGATCTCTTCCGGCGAACCTTCAGGGAATCTGGAATGAAGAGTTTGAACCGATGTGGGGTTCCAAATATACGATTAATATTAATATTGAGATGAACTACTGGATGGCGGAAAAAGGGGGATTATCTGAGCTGCATATGCCGCTTCTCGAGCATTTGAAGAAGATGCGGGAGAGGGGAAGAAAAGTGGCCATGGATATGTACGGAGCCAGAGGATTCTGCTGTCATCATAATACGGATATCTGGGGAGACTGCGCTCCGCAGGATAATAATATCGCCTCTACAATCTGGCCACTGGGCGGAGCATGGCTGTGCCTGCATTTGATTCAGCATTACCGATATACGAAGGATCAGGAATTCTTAAAAGAATACTATCCGATACTCTGCGATTGCGTGCTGTTTTTTGTGGATTATATGGTGCAGGATACAGATGGTTACTGGATTACAGGTCCATCCAGTTCGCCTGAAAATACATATATAACGGAAAATGGTGAGTTTGGAAGACTCTGTATGGGACCGACAATGGATAGTGAGATCCTCCATGAACTTTTTGGTGGATATCTGGAGATCGAGGATGAAGTCGGTGAACATCCGGAACTTCAGGCTGAGATTCGGAAACGCTATGAACATCTGCCGCCTCTGAAAACGGGAAGATGGGGGCAGATTATGGAGTGGCGGAAGGACTATGAAGAAGCGGAAGTCGGACATCGCCATATTTCTCAGCTGTTTGCGCTGTATCCCGGAACACAGATCCGTCCGGATGAAACGCCGGAGTTGGCAGAGGCAGCGGAACATACACTGGAACGCAGACTTACTCATGGAGGAGGGCATACCGGATGGAGTAAAGCGTGGGTTATTTTGTTTTATGCAAGACTTCATCAAGGAGACGCATCATGGGAAAATATCCGGGAACTTTTGGCAGATGCAACACATCCGAACCTGTTTGATAACCATCCGCCGTTCCAGATTGATGGGAACTTTGGAGGAGCCTGCGGTGTGGCGGAGATGCTGGTACAGGACTTTGGGGATAAAGTATATATTCTGCCTGCTCTTCCAGGCACTTTACCGGAAGGAGAGCTTACGGGAATCAGATTACAGAATGGCGCAGTGCTCAACCTGAGATGGAAAAACGGAACGTGGAAAGAGATCTCGGTGAGGGGGCTGAGAGATACAACATTTACGCTTGTAGACGAGGAGGGCACCTCGATTTACATAAAACTAAGAGGGAATGAAGAAAAAAATATGATTAAGGAGGAGCAGCAATGAAGTATGAAAAACTGATTCAGGGAATCCTGCAGAATGTCGGCGGAGCAGACAATATCCAGGACGCAGTGCATTGCGCTACGCGACTGAGACTTCGCCTGAAAGACGATTCAATGGTAAATGAAGAAGCACTAAAGGAAATGGACGGAGTGCTGCAGGTTATTAAACTGTCAGGACAATTCCAGATTGTAATCGGGACCCATGTCAATATGGTATATAAAGAATTTATGGATTATATTGGAAGAAATGCGAAGGCAGAGGTTGCGGAGGAAAATATAAAAGACGCAGCTACCATGAAAGCAGAAATGAAAGAGAAAAAGGTAAAAAGCAGCCTGATTGATTTGATTTCCGGAATCTTCTCTCCGGTACTTGGAATCATGATGGCAACTGGTTTCCTGAAAGGTATTTTAACATTGCTGTCAGCAGTGGGGCTGCTTGAATCTGCCTCGGGAACTTACCAGATCCTTTACATGGCAGCTGACTGTTTCTTCTATTTCCTGCCGGTATTTCTTGGTTATACTGCAATGAAAAAATTTGGCGGCAGCCCGTTTGTCGGTATGGCTCTCGGTTTGATTCTTCTTTATCCCACGATCAGTACATTGATGGCGGGAGAGTCAATCGGCACGATATTTTCCGGAACCATGTTTGAGGCGGATATCTATGTGGAATTCCTGGGGATTCCGGTTATGTTGAGAAACTATTCCAGTACAGTATTTCCGGTGATTGTGATCTGCTTTGTTGCGGCTAAGATAGAGAAATTTCTGGAAAAGAGAATGCCGGTTCTTATTAATTCATTTATGACACCATGTATTACACTGGTGATCAGCAGTGTATTAGGGCTCCTGCTTGTCGGACCGGTCGTTTCAATTGTAAGTGATCTTCTGGGACAGGCAGTATCCTTTGTATTTGGCCTGAACTCCCTGATAGGAGGATTTATCTATGGGG
>DXGZ01000139.1 GCA_019113645.1 Candidatus Mediterraneibacter vanvlietii
CAAATAGAACAATAATAACATGAAAAGTGTGTCCGTATGCGGCATGGCTGCGGCGGATGTTCTGATAGAATTTACGGCAGTCCGTTTTTCGGGCTGCCGATGAAATGGAGGGTGATCAATATGTCAGGGAAAAGAGATTATTATGAAGTGCTCGGAGTTTCCCGGAATGCAGATGATGCGCAGATAAAAAAAGCATATCGGAAGTTGGCAAAGAAGTATCATCCGGATACCAACGCGGGTGATGCGGCGGCAGAACAGAAGTTTAAAGAAGTAACGGAAGCATATACGGTTCTGAGCGATAAAGAGAAACGTAAAATGTATGACCAGTTCGGGCATGCGGCATTTGATCAGGCGGGCGGCGCCGGGAATGCCGGGGATAACGGATACTGGAAGACATACGGCGGTCCGGGCGGAAGTTATCAGGAGTATCATTTTGAAGGCGGAAACATGGACGACATGTTCCGTGATATTTTCGGCGATATTTTCCATCACGACAGCGCTGGCGACAGCAGCGGATACAGCAGTTTTGGCGGAAACGGATTCAGCGGAAGCGGATTCAGTGGAAAAGGTTTCGGCGGAAGTGGCTTTGGAGGCAGCGGTTTTGGCGGAAGTGGCTTCGGTGGAAACGGCTTTGGCGGAAGCAGTTACCGGCAGAAAGGTTCTGACATCAGCGCCGAAGTGACGGTTGGATTTGATGAGGCGGCGTTCGGCTGCGATAAAGTGATCCGTCTGCAGAATCCGTCTGATCCGAAGAATGGCGTCCAGTCGCTGCAGGTCCATATTCCTGCGGGGATCGATACAGGAAAGTCGATCCGTCTGAAAGGAAAAGGAGCACCGGGAGTAAACGGCGGGGATCCGGGAGATCTTCTGCTGAAAGTTACAGTGGCCGGCAAACCGGGCTATGAGAGAAAAGGATCCGATGTGTATACAACTGTGCGGATTCCTTACACTACAGCGGTATTTGGCGGAGAGGCAGTGGTGAATACACTTTACGGAAATGTAATCTGCAAGATCAGAGAGGGAACACAGTCCGGATCCAAGATCCGGCTGAGAGGCAAGGGAATTGTCTCCATGAAGAATCCGTCTGTTTACGGAGACCAGTATGTGACCGTGCAGATTGAAGTGCCGACGAATCTCAATCCTGCGGCGAAACAGAAACTGAAAGAATTTGAAGCACTCTGCGCAGGCCGTGCCAGAACCGCGTGATGCGCATGTCAAAGTTCCATGCAGAAAGCAGTCAGCATATGTTGAACAGTTGAGTATAGATTAAGCGGCCGGGTATAGATTGAGCGGCAGATTATATGTTTAAACAGAAAGAGTTACCGGAAACAGATCCCGGAGCAGCAGGCAGCAGCGCCTCTGCTCCGGGATTTTTGTGCGTTGCGCTTGGACATCTAATTTGATATGATAGAGACGGTATATAAAATGACTAGAATAATGGAAAAAAGAAAGGAAAAAAGTTATGAAAATCGGAATCGGAAATGACCATTCCGCTCTCGAGCTGAAAGCGGAGATAAAGAAATTCCTTGAGGAGAAAGGACACGAAGTCGTTGATTACGGCACAAACTCGACAGAGAGCTGCGACTATCCGATCTACGGAGAAAAGGTTGCGCGCGCTGTGGCAGCAGGAGAAGTGGAGCAGGGAATTCTGATCTGCGGAACCGGGCTTGGCATTTCACTTGCGGCCAACAAGGTAAAAGGAATCCGTGCCGCTGTCTGCAGTGAACCGTTTACCGCAAAAATGGCGCGGGCACATAACAACTGCAACATCCTCGCGTTCGGCGCGAGAGTCGTAGGCGCGGAGCTTGCCAAAATGATTGTAGAGACGTGGCTGGATACGGACTTTGAAGGCGGACGCCATCAGAGACGTGTTGATCTGATCATGGATATCGAAAATAAGGAGCAGTAATGCACTCATATGATCTGAGCCAATGGGTTTTGTTTTTCTTTATCTATAGTTTCGCAGGATGGATCTGGGAGAGCTGTTATGTTTCAGCGAGAAAACGCAGATGGGTGAACCGTGGTTTCATGCACGGTCCCATGCTTCCCATCTACGGATCTGGCGCGCTGGTGATTCTGGTGAGCACGATCGGAGTCCGGGATAACTCCGCCCTTATATTTCTGATGGGAATGTGCGGCGCCACTGTTCTGGAATATGTTACAGGAGCTGTTATGGAGCGGCTTTTTCATGTGCGTTACTGGGATTACAGCAGGCAGAAACTGAATCTGAACGGATATATCTGTCTGAGTTCATCGCTCTGCTGGGGCGTATTTTCCGTGCTTCTCGTGCGCGTGGTCCATGTGCCGATCGAGACGGCTGTGCTTCGGATCCCGCTGATTGCGGCAGACATTATCGCGTTTTGCCTGACAGTAGCGGCAACTGTTGATTTCACCCAGTCCTTCAACGAGGCAATGGATATGAAGCGCATACTGATGCAGCTTGAGGAGAGCCGGGAACAGATCGCGAAAATGCAGGAGAATCTGAAAGCTGCCGCGCAGGAGCGGATCGATGAATACCGGAAGCGTTCGGAGGAAGTGCTGGATGACTATCGGAAACGTTCAGAGGAAGCGCTGGACGATTACCGCAAACGTTCGGAAGCGATGATGGGGAACTACAGAGAACGCGCGGACGAGCTTCTTGAAGAGTACCGCAGCTTTTCTGCTGAACTGCGCCAGGATTACCGGAAGCAGAAAGACGCTCTTGTGAGAAAGGCGTCCGCGGAGAAGGAAAGATACCTTGCGCATATTCAGGATAACAGGGAGGAGAGGCGCAGGCAGCTGGCGGAGATCTCCGCGAAAGCAGAAGCGCTTTTCCGGGAAGAAATCCCATCCAGAGTGGACGGTATAATCGGAAAGGAACGCTCTGAAGAGCTCGGTGAGATCCGGGATAAGATCGCGCGGGAGCTGCAGAAGATGAGCAGCCGGACAGACCGCAGGTATCTGAAGATCGCCGGGATGCTGAGACGCAATCCTACGGCTGTGTCAGAAAAGTTCCGGGAAGCGCTCGAAGAAATCCGAAAATCCATGGATGAAAAATAGAACAGAAGGAAGGTAAAACTGATGACAAAGAAACAGCGGGCGCTGGAAGTGATAGAACGCCTGAAAAAAGAATATCCGGACGCAGGGTGTACGCTGGATTATGACCAGGCGTGGAAGCTACTGGTCAGCGTCCGGCTGGCGGCTCAGTGCACGGACGCGCGTGTCAATGTGGTTGTGGAAGGCCTGTACGAAAAGTACCCGGATGTAAATGCTCTGGCGGACGCGGATGTGGACGATATCGAAGAGATCGTCCGTCCCTGCGGGCTGGGGAGAAGCAAGGCAAGAGACATCAGCGCGTGCATGAAGATTCTGAGGGATGAATACGGCGGTAATGTGCCGGATGATTTTGACGCGCTGCTCAAGCTGCCGGGAGTGGGGCGCAAAAGTGCCAATCTTATCATGGGGGATGTGTTCGGAAAACCTGCCATTGTCACAGACACCCACTGTATCCGGCTGGTAAACCGGATCGGGCTGGTGGACGGCATTAAGGAGCCGAAAAAGGTAGAGATGGCGCTGTGTAAGATTATTCCCCCGGAAGAGGGAAGTGATTTCTGCCACAGGCTGGTCTATCACGGCAGGGATATCTGTACGGCACGGACAACTCCCCACTGTGATAAGTGCTGTCTGGCTGATATCTGCAAAAAAGCCGGCGTATAAAAGAAGAAAAAATCCGGAAAATAACGGAAAAAGAAGGAGGTCAACATGAAAAGCATTAAACTGAGAGAAAACTTTTACTGGACTGGAATTATTGATGACAAGCTGAGGGTGTTTGATATCATCATGTATACGGAATTCGGGACAACCTACAATTCCTATGTGATGAAGGCGGGAGACAAGACCGTTCTCTTTGAGACCGCGAAAGCAAAATTCTTTGACGAATACCTTGAAAAACTGCAGGAAGTCATCGATGTGCACAAGATTGATTACCTGATCGTCAGCCATACGGAACCGGATCATGCGGGAAGTGTGGAGAAGCTTCTCGACTACAGCCCGCAGATGAAGATTGTGGCGACAGGATGTGCGCTCGGATTCCTCAAAGAGATCGTGAACCGTGACTTTGTCGGAATTCCTGCCCGGGATGAAGAGAAGATGGTGATCGGAAACCGCACGCTGCGTTTCCTTTTCGTGCCGAACCTTCACTGGCCGGATACAATGTATACCTTTATCGAGGAAGAACAGATTCTTGTTACATGTGACTCCTTTGGCTCTCATTACTGTCTGCCGGAAGTTGTTTCCACGGCGATTAATAATGAGGATGATTACCAGAAAGCGCTCAAATATTACTATGACTGTATTATCGGACCGTTTAAACCGTTCATGCTCAAAGCGCTTGACCGCGTGGAGGGAATGGATATTACCATGGTCTGCACAGGACATGGACCGGTGCTTGTCGGCGACCGTATTAAATCCGTGATGAAGCAGTACAGAGAGTGGTCAACTGTTGTGAATCCGAACCCGAGGAAGACCGTGATTATCCCGTATGTGAGCGCATACGGCTACACGAAGATGCTGGCAGAGAAGATTGCGGAAGGCGTGAGCGACAGTGGAGATATTGATGTGCGCTCTTACGATATGGTAGAGGCGGACGCGGCGAAAGTAAACGAGGAGCTTCTCTTTGCAGACGGTATTCTTCTCGGAACGCCAACTATAGTCGGAGAGGCGCTGAAACCGATCTGGGATCTGACCCTCGGTATGTTCCCGGCAACCCACGGCGGAAAACACGCGGGAGCATTTGGAAGCTACGGCTGGAGCGGCGAGGGCGTGCCGAATATCACCGCCAGACTGAAACAGCTGAAAATGAAGGTGACAGATGGATTCCGCGTTCGCTTCAAACCATCGGAAGCAGACCTTGTAAGCGCCTATGAATACGGCTATCAGTTCGGATGCCTTGTGCAGAATAAAGAGCCGGTGAAGCCGAAGAAGAAAGGCGCGAGAAGCCTTGTGAAATGTCTCGTGTGCGGCGAGATCTTTGACTCCTCTCTGGAGATCTGCCCGGTATGCGGTGTGGGCAAGGAGAATTTTGTTCCGGTAGATGTGGAAGAGAGCGGATTTGTAAATAACACGGAAGAGTATTATGTAATCATTGGAAATGGAGCGGCAGGGTTCAATGCCGCAAAAGCAATTCGGGAAAGAGACAAGACCGGAGCGGTTGTCATGATTTCAAATGAGCCGTATGCTGCTTATAACCGGCCGATGCTGACCAAGTCTATTGTGGCAGGACTCAGTGCTGACCAGATCGCTATCGAGAGTGCTCAGTGGTATGAGGAGAACAATGTGTATCAGATGCTCGGTAAGACAGTGGAGTCTGTGGATATGCAGGCAAAAGAAGTGCTGCTCGACGATGGTACGAAAGTTCATTTTACCCGCTTGATTTATGCACTTGGAAGTGAGTGCTTTATCCCGCCGATTGAAGGAAAAGACCTTCCGGAAGTTGTTGCGATCCGCAGGCTTACTGATGTGGAAAAATTAGAGAAAATTATGGAGAAAGCGGAAAACGCAGTCGTGATCGGCGGCGGTGTGCTCGGACTGGAAGCAGCCTGGGAATTAAAGAAAGCAGGCTTGAATGTGGAAGTTCTGGAAGTGGCGCCTGTCCTGATGGGACGTCAGCTGGACGCCGGATCTGCGGAGATCTTAAAAGAAATCGCCGGTAAAAACGGGGTGAAAATCCGCACAGGCGTGTCCGTGGCAGCGATCACAGGTGATGAGCATGTGACAGGTGTACGCCTGGCGGACGGAGAAGAGATTCCGGCAGAAGTCGTTATCGTATCCGCGGGCGTTCGCGCAAATACAGCGCTTGCTCAGGAGATGGGACTTGAGATCGGCAGAGCAGTGAAAGTGAATCAGCAGATGGAAACAGGTGTGCAGGGCGTATATGCGTGCGGCGACTGCGCAGAGTATGAGGGTGTGAATTATGCGATCTGGCCGGAAGCGGCGGAGCAGGGAAGGATTGCCGGCGCAAACGCTGCCGGGGAAGCTCTCGGGTACGAGCCGGTGGAGGCGGCCCTTACCTTCCACGGAATGAATACAGCGCTCTTCGCTGCGGGAGACAACGGAAAGAACCCGAATCTTCTCTATAAGACTGTGGAGTTCAGAGATATGGGCAAGGGTCAGTACAGGAAATACTTCTTCCTGAATAACAGACTCTCGGGAGTGATCCTGATCGGTGACCTGTCCGAGATGGCGAAGCTGACAGAAGCGCTGCAGAAGCATGCACTCTATAAAGATGTGATGAATTGAGATTCTGATTTGAAATAACCGTTCACTCAGGGGCTGTCCGGCGGGAAAATCATGCAAAACATGCAGACATGATTTCCTGACCGGACAGCCCTTTGAATTGAACGGGAGCGGTTGGCAGGGCGGAATTTCCGCTTTCCGCAAATCGAAGCGGAACTACGATATTTCGTTGAGTGTCTGCAGCGCTTTGAGGAATTCGATATCTTCGCTGTTGAGTTTCATATTAGTGACATAATTTTTCCCGTCAGCAGATGTGACGCTGATTTCAATGACAGTTCCCACGATCAGTGCTTCCCTTCCGACCGCACTGACAAACGGCTCGAATTTCGGGTGATTGCGGCGGAAAGTGTCAAGGTGTTTCCGAAGCGACTGCAGCTTGCTTAATTGTGACAGATTCATATGATTGTTTCTTATTAGGAACGCTGTAAATACAAGGCTTTTCGGAGCCTACAATCCGAAAAAAATAATATTTGATCTATCACATTACGCAGAAAGCCGTCCAGGTGCTATCTTGGGCGGCTTTTTTGCGTGGATAGACCGGAAGGAGGTAGAAAAATAATTACAGAAATTTAAGCTCGAAA
>DXGZ01000140.1 GCA_019113645.1 Candidatus Mediterraneibacter vanvlietii
CCCGGTTCCGGCGGGGCTTATTAAAGTGCCTCTATTCTTGGTACTGCCATTCTAGGACTCTCAAAAAAACGGCAGATTAGTACTTTGGGAAGACATACTCATCTTTTTATTGCAATTCGCGGAAACTCAAGCAATCAGGGAAACAATGACTTTGGAAACAATGACTTCAGGGATATCTCTTCTGTATGAACATCTTCGCAATACATGCATTCCCGTAATCCAATATCTCGCTGTATCCGAGATCCAGCGCGTCTATGGCTTTCCGGTCCGCCTCTGACAGGGTAAAATTCCAGATATCCTGATCCTCTGCCATGTGGTCCGGATCCGCACTTCTCACGACCGCGCTCACCTGGCGGTCAATATTCCAGCGAAGCGCTGCCTGCGCCGCACTCTTCCCGTATTTTTTCCCGATCTTCTCCAGCGTCTTATTTGTAAAAATGTTCTTAAGCCCTTCGCAGAGCGGCGCCCATGCCTGAGGCTGCACTCCCAGCTCATGCATGGTCCGAAGCGCCTCTTTCTGATGATAGAAAGGATGGGTTTCAATCTGGTTGACCATGGGCGGAATCTCACTGTTCAGGCACAGATCCATCAGCCGCTCCGGGCTGAAGTTGCTGACACCGATTGCGCGCGTTCTCCCCCGCTGACAGATCTTTTCCAGAGTCCTCCATGCGCCGTAATAATCGTTATAGGGCTGATGGATCAGATAAAGATCAATATAATCCGTCTGCAGACGTTCCAGCGACTCGTTAAAAGATCTCTCCGCCGATTTTTCTCCCGCATCCTTCAGCCAGAGTTTCGTAATGATAAACAGATCCTCTCTGCGGACTATTCCCTTATCCATCGCTGATTTCAGTGCAGTTCCGACCGCCCTCTCATTTCCGAATGCGGCGGCTGTGTCAAACATGCGGTATCCGGCCTGCAGAGCTTTCAGGACGCATTTCCCGCACTCTTCCTGATCCTTCATCTGCAGCACGCCATATCCCAGAAGCGGCATTTTCACTCCGTTTCTCAATGTTACACTATACATTTTGTCATCCTCTCTACTTGTTTCAGATCCCGGATTCCTGTAAAATATAAAAGATGTCAAATACTAAAAATAAATTCTCATGCATTTTATGCATACATAACATTCTATTTTGAAACCCGTAAACGATAATATGATATCGGGAAAAGAACTTTTTCCCGCTCGGAGAAATATTTATGATCGAAATCCATTTATTCGAACAGCTCGTTGCATTTGCATCCTGCGGAACACTCTCCGCAGCCGCAGAAGAACTTCACATATCCCAGCCTGCCCTGAGCCGTTCCATGCAGAGGCTGGAAGATGAACTGGGCGTGAAGCTATTTGAGCGGCAGAAAAGCCGCCTCACTCTGAACGAAACCGGAGAACTGACCGTCAGATACGCGCGGAATCTTCTTCTCCAGGAAAACTCCATGATCGATCAGATCCGCGAGTTCGACCGGAAGAAGCATACAATCTCTCTCGGTTCCTGCACACCGATTCTGATTCCCGATTTCGTCTCGCTCCTCTCCGGACTATACGAAGGCATGACCATCTCCACGGAACTGACGGGCGATCCTGATCTTTCGGATCGTTTAAAAGAAAACAAATATCAAATCGTCATCCTGAACGAAAAGCCGGATGAGAAAGAATTCTACTCCGTTCCGGTAGAAAGCGAGCACCTTTTCGTCTGCCTGCCGCCGGTACATCCCCTCGCGGATGCGGACGGTCTCTATCTGAGAGACCTGGACGGTCAGACGTTCCTGCTCTATTCCCAGATCGGATTCTGGGATGTGCTCTGCCGCCGGGAAATGCCGTCCGCACGTTTCCTCGTCCAGCAGGAAATGGATGTTCTCGGAGAGCTGGTGGCAAACTCCGCGCTTCCCGCCTTCACAACCGACTATATTATGAATCGGGATGGAATCCAGCCGGACCGAATTGCCATCCCGATTCAGGATAAAGAAGCAAATGTCACTTATTACTGCACCTGCCTTTTATCCGAACGTGCAAAATTTAAAGCTGTTTTTCAGCATTTTAAGTCTAAGTAATCTTCTTAAGACTCCAAACAATTTAAAACTTTAAGTGAAATTCTCAGTCATGAATTTTCATGCCGTGAAGCATTTTTGCAAATCCCGGATCATCATGGTTTACAATCTCACTGTGTCCCAGATCCAGTTTTGCGATCTCCGCCATATCTTCCTCGCTGAGCTGGAAATCCCAGATATTCATGTTCTGCTCCATGCGGTCTTTATGAACGGATTTCGGAATCACAACCACGCCTCTCTGCACATTCCATCTCAGGGCAACCTGAGCTGCGCTCCTGCCGTATTTCTCACCGATCTTAGCCAGTACCGGATGCGTGAAGATGCCGTGGTTTCCTTCTGCAAACGGTCCCCATGCCTCCGGCACAACTCCATACTCTTTCATCAGCTCAAGCGCATTCTCCTGCTGAAAGAACGGGTGAAGCTCCACCTGATTTACTGCCGGTTTTACTTCCACTGTCTCACAGAAGTCCGCCAGACGTGCCGGGTAGAAGTTGCATACTCCGATTGCGCGGAGTTTTCCTTCTTTGTAAGCCTCTTCCATAGCCCGGTATGCCCCGATGTAATCACCCATCGGCTGATGGATCAGGTACAGATCCAGATAATCAAGTCCCAGATTGTCGAGAGATGTCTGAATCGCTTTCTTTGCTCCCTCATAGCTTGCATCCTGTACCCAGAGCTTTGTTGTGATGAAGAGCTCCTCACGCGGAACGCCACATTTCTTAATCGCTTCTCCTACTGCTTTCTCATTCATATAAGCTGCAGCCGTATCGATCAGGCGGTAACCGCTTGCGATGGCGTCCAGAACAGCCTGCTCGCACTGCGCCGGGTCAGGCACCTGAAATACTCCGAATCCTTCCATTGGCATTTTAATTCCGTTATTTAACACTGCATATTCCATGTTTAATTCCTCCTTGAACCTTTGATTCGTTTACCTCTTTACAGGGGATATTGTAAATCAGATTTTTCCGGAAGTACAATGCCGATTCAGCAGGAAGTTATAACCTGGACGCATACTCTTGCAAATCTAAGTTTGTGAAATAGAAAACTTAGACAGAACATGTCCGAAATCCGCGGGAGATAATTTTTGAAAACGTATTCTGCGGGAAGGGGATACCGGATTCGGTTCCGCTACGGGAGCTAAGAAAAGCTAAATAAGCGGAAAACCTGCTAAAGACAGGATTGAAAATGGAACAACTCACTTCGTTCAGACAATTTCCATTTTCAATCCAACGCAGTTTTCCCGCTCATTAACTTTTTCAGATTTCCCCCGCTATATATTTGCATGCCGCCA
>DXGZ01000141.1 GCA_019113645.1 Candidatus Mediterraneibacter vanvlietii
GTCCGTGGTCAGCGTTGCCACCCGCTCGCCGGCTTTGTAGATCACCCCGGTTGCCCCATCCGGGTGTACAATATCTTTACGGGCATACAGGCCATACACTGCATTTTCCAGTGTGGCATCCCCTTGTGGAACTGCCTGGTTCGTCTCTGCGTCTTTTTTCTGCAGCTTGATCGTGGCATTCACACGCTCATTGACAAAGGTATGGGTAAATGTCACTTTCGCTTCGCTGTCATTGGTGTAAGAGAAAGTGAAGGAGTATACATCCTCCTGATTTCTCACATACCCTTCCGGGGCCTGGATTTCTTTCACATCAAAAGAAAATCCAATGGGCAAATCCGCCGTAAAGACAGCTTTTCCATCCTCTCCAGTCACCGCTTTTTCAATCAGCGTTCCCTTCGATACCACAACACTTCCATCCGCATTTTTAATATCGCTTCCTGCATACAGGCCAAACACGCCGCCATCCAGAGGATTTAAGGTGTCCTTGTCCTTTTTTAATACAGAAACTTCCGCTTTCTGCCTGTCATTATGGAAGGTACTCTCGCTGAATACCGTCTCCACGTTCTGTCCGGCATAGGAAAGTGTCACGGTTTTTTCTTCACCGGCATTGTAAAAGTTCTCCGGGGCCTGCACTTCACGGATCACATAAGTCCCCAGGTGCAGATTTTTAAGAACCGCCGAACCATTATCGTCCGTCGTCAGGTTCCCTTTCACAAGATCGCCTTTACTGTAGATCTTTGCACCATAGGCCGTTACAATATCTTCTCCGGCATAGACGTTATAAACAGCGCCTTCCTGACGGCGGTCTTCGTAACGGAACGTCACTCCTTCTTCTGTCACATCTGCACCGGTCAGAACCTGGCCTTCTTTGTAAATGGTCAGTTCTCCCATTTGCTCCTGATCCGGTACTGTAACAGAAGCCGTATCATTTGCAATCAGTTTTACATTATAACCTGCCGTATTCAGCCGGTATCCTTCCGGAGCCTGAATTTCTTTCAGATATACCGTATCCTGAGTCTTTACGATCTCCGCAATGGAAGATCCATTTTCATCTGTTGCCGGCATCTCTGTGATCAGCTTTGTGCAATCAGGATCACTGTAAATACCAAACACCGCGCCTGACAGCTTTGCATTCTCATGCCTGGAATCCACCTTGATGATCTCTACCTTGGCCAGTTCCAGCCATTTCACAGAAAAGCTCACATACTTTTCGTCTTCTACGCCTTCTCCGAATACCAGGGCAATATCCTGATAAGAACTTCCGGTCGTGATCTTATAAGCGGAGTAATCCTTGGTAATGCTTCCCTGCATTTTTGCGGACCACGATCCTGACACATCTTTCGTCTGTGTCAGCGGTGCCGTCAGATAAAATTTTGTACCGCCGGAAATCGTTACCTTTGCCCCGGCAGCACTGGTCTTTCCTGTGCTGATATTATGAAGTTTCACGCCATCCGGCAGATCCATTGTGATCGTCTGCTGGCTCGACGCCTTAAACGTAATATCTTCTGTCCGCTGCTGGCCGCCGTCCACATAGGCGGTTACGTTAGAATTGGAAAATGACATTTCCACATTGGGAATTTCCGGCTGGCTTACCGCGTAATGATAAAGCTCCATCGCCAGCGCTTCTCCTGTACTGTTGGTTCCGTAAAATGCATCGCTGCTGTCATTCGCATAGGAAGCTGCCAGATGTGTTACAATAAACCTCTTTCCTGCGGAAAAGTCCTTATGGTGGCTGTTAAAGAAATACGCCGCCCCCGAAGCTTCTGTTCCATAATAAATCGTCTTGGCCAGTTCCTGCTTGCCTTCCAGTTTTGTGATCTGATATGTTCCGCTTCCCGGGCCAGGCTTTGACGGCTGAATGCAGTATGCCGTTGCAGACACGTTCCCAAATTTCACCGTAAATGGAGCAGTCACATAGGATCCAAGCCCGTAATCTGCATAGTAATAATAACTTCCCTGGGTAATGGTCACAGACTGCGTTGCTCTGGCTGCCCGTGCCCGAGGAGCCTGTGCTGTAAAAGTCACGCTTTCCCCGACCTCCAGGCTCTGGATATCCACTCCCTGGTCCGCCGCCTGCAAAAGGACTTCGCCCAGCGTCAGTCCACTGTCTTCATCCACTGTCTTCTGATCTTCTGACCTCTCCAGTGCTTTGTCAAATTCCTCTTCTGAATGCATCTCAGCCGGTGTTTCCGACTCTCCTTCCTCATCAGAGCTTTCCGGTTCCGACTCTTTCTTATCCTGACCCGGTGAAGCCTCTGTTCCGGAATCCTTCACTTCTTCAGAAGCTGCCGCTTCCTTCACCGTAATGTTCCTGCTGATCTGATACATCGGATGACTGGTCGTCTGCGGTTCCACATAATAGACCGCCTGATAGGTATCTTCATGATCTGTCGCAAAAGGATCCCCGTCCTCATTCAGCGCCTCCTGGAAAGTGACCTTTACTTTCTTGTTGTCCGGGATCTCAATTCCGGAAAAGTCACAATTGATATCAAACGAGGCCCCTACTGTAACTTCATAATCATGAGCAGTCACGACTTCATCCATATCCAATTGATCCTTTACTTCCTCATAATAGGGGACCCTCTCAGTCGGAGATTCTGCCGCAGAAACCATCATCGGAGATACAACCGCTGATAAAAGTGACACCAGCGCCATGCAGCCAGAGATCAGCCTTGCTGCTTTTCTTTTCTTTCTCATCTTTTTCGTCCTTTCTGAAATCTGGTTTATGAGTAAAGCATTTCATTTCCTCTGTCAATTTTTATGTTTTCTTCATCCGCATCCTCCTTTTCTTGATCATTTGTACTGTCTGGGACAGTCGGCCGTTTCTTCCCGGCCGGGATAACAGCACAAAAATATGGCGGTATCCATTTCAATCAGAAATCCATACCGCCACACTGTTTCTACTGTCATCAATATGATGAAATCAGACAATGATTTTTATTTAAGGTTTTCCTGTTCTCTTCCCCAGATCCGTTCCTGTACCGGTTTCCGTATAACCGGGACGTTTCCTCTGACAGGACGCGCAGGATGCACATTCAAGCCAGGTATCACTCTGGGCAGGCTGTTCACTTTTCAAGGTGCCTGGAAGTTTTTAACCCCCTCACCTTTCATAAGTGACCTGCCCCTTTACACAAGACGTAATTAAAAATTTTTATTCCTGCACATGTTCAGCCAAAATCTTAAGCACTCTCCTGATCATATCCGAGACGCTTTGCTGGGATATATTAAAATACTCTGCAATATCCTTCTGTTTCCACTGTTCAAAATAGAAGAGATAAATCATTTCTTTCTGCCGTTCATTAAGTGTTTCCAGCATTTGCTTAACAAAATCATTTCTGACTAAGCTTTCCGAGATATCTTCTTCGTCAGACTCTATCTCTATACCTTTCTCAACCATTCGATCATAAGAATATACTTTATGATTTGATTTGATTCTTTCCTGATTTACTACTAACCGATCTTCTGCTTCCATAATTAACCGAACATACCAGTTCTCATTATCGAAAAATGAAGACCCGTATTTTTTAGAAGCCCCCTTCACTGATTCATACTCATAATTTCCACAATCACTGATCGAGAAAACTGTATAATGTTTTCCTGCCCGGTAAAGTACAAAACCGTTTGCATACACACTGATAGTCGATTCTTTGGCAAGAACTTCTTTTACGAGTATTTGTTCACCGCTTTCAATCAACTGTTTTGCAGTTGGAACTCTTCCGTTATTCTCCGTCAGATTTACCATTTCCTTTAATTCCTTTAATGTCAGCATATGGACCGCCTTTCTGCCTTCCGGCTGCGAGTGGTCCCGGAAATTTTGTTATTTCTTCATTTCCTAAAATGCAGACACTACAATAAGCCCTGGACTCACCCGTTTTTTTTGAACGGGAGCCCAAGGCTCCAAATACTTTTTTCCCTCTACTACTCAAAATAAAAGAAATAATCTTTACAAGATAAAATCAAAATGTTTATTTCACATAGAAAACACCTTTTTTTCGTAACCTAATGATTATCGTATCAAATTCCTTTTTCGCTCAGATTTTCTCGCACGAAAAAACCGGCAAAACAAATATGATTGCTTTCCAGGCACAAAATAATTTCTTTTTCTGTGTCTCAACCATAAATGTTTTGCCGGGCTCTTAGTGATTCTGGTCAGGTTCAGCTCCTTGACAAACTCTTGATATCCGCCGCCGTCCTGATGGTTCCAGCCAAATTCACCGCTCTAACGGATATCTCATTCTATTCTGTTTCTTTTTTCTTTCCAGATCCGGATCTGATCCTCTGTGCATAGACCCGCATCCTTGCTTTGAGCTGCTCATCCCTGATAATCATGGGACGGACAGATACAATATCTTCCTTTACCAGTACTTCCAGTGTGCTTTTACATTTTTTACAATCCACCTCCGAATCGCACTGGGAACTTTTCTCCAGAAAAGCTCCGCATACAGGGCAGTGAACATGCCATTTATAATTATCTGATCCCATAAGTTCCTCCTTTAAGCAATAAGAATTTCATTTATTACTCAACGGATCAAGGGAAATCAAATCCGCTTCATGAGCTCTCATGCTGCCCATTCCGAATAGCGCCAAAGCTGCGCGGACATACATGATATTCATTTCAGACCTGCTTTGTCGGTCTGCCGCTTCCACCGCAGCCTTCATCCGGCTCCCACACGCCGGACAGTACCATAGATTTCTGCGGATATCCCTCTAACAGGGCATTTCCAATATTTCAAAAACATCCCCGGACATCTCACAGATATCCCGGATCTCTATCTCTGTATCTCCGATCCGCAAACCAACTGACGGATCAAAAAAAACAATATCCCCTTTCACTGTATGATATCTTCCGAATCCCGGAAGAGACGGATTCCCGGTAAAAAACTCCACCAGGATCTCCATGCCCGGTTTCAGCATCCTTAATTTCATATCCAGTTCATTTTTCTTCTCCTCCGATAAAATTCTCCTGGGTTCATAGATAATCTCCTTTTCCCTGACCGCATCCTCAAATCCTTTTAATGCGGCAAACGGAGCAAACTGTTTCGCCCTCCGCTCTACCGCCATCGGAGTTCTCCCGGATGCCGGACGCGGCAAATGTATGATTTTACGGTATGCTGCCGTCATCACAGTCATCACCTCCTTATGCCCGGTGACCGCCAATCTGATTATTTCTTTCCCTGTAAGTAGAACAGGCCAGAAGATTGGAGCCACGCATGACCGCATTCCTGCCATATCTTCTCTTAATCTCCAGTATAGCCAGCTGCAGGTTTCTTTCTTTTTCCTGCTGTTCCGGATCGGAGAACAGATCGTACTGAACAAAGCTCTCCGGAACTACTCTGTTGGCACAGATTTCCACTCTCCGGATCCCGGTATGGCGATCCGCGATCCTCTGATACAACTTCTCCACTGCATGAATGATCCGCTCAGAACTATTAGTCGCTTCTGCGAATCTGACAGTTCCCTTTGATGGATCATGTTCAAGCCGATGGTCGTATGCAATCCATAGTGTGACAGAATTTGTTACCAGTCTTTTATCCACCAGATCCAGCACCAGCACATCCGTCATTTCCCTGGCAATCACAGCCCCCTCTTCAAATTCATAATTTCTCATAAGAACCTGTCCGTTGGACAGACTGTGCTCTTCTGTCCGGTAGTTCTTGATATCCTTCATCCTGCAGGTCTCTCTCCCCCAGGCGTGATCGATCATCAACTCCGCATCAATGCCAAAGATCTTATAAAGAAGATCCTCAGAAGTAATGGATGCCAACGCAAGATCTCCCATCGTATGAATTCCATAGCCTGCTAGTTTCCTTTCTGTACGGGAACCGATCATCCAGAAATCACGAAGAGGCTGATGGTCCCACAACTTTTCGCGGAAAGAAAACTCATCCAATACCCCGATATGATCTTCCGCATGCTTTGCCAGGATATCCATTGCAATTTTGGCCAGGTAAAGGTTTGTTCCCACTCCGGCAGTCGCCGTGATCCCTGTCTCCTGCATAACCGCACGCATCAGTTCCACAGCCATTTCCTTTGGATCCATCTGGTACAGACGAAGATACTCTGTTACATCCAGAAAACATTCATCCACACTGTACACATGGATATCTTCCTTTGAAACATAGCGGAGATAAATGCTGTAGATCCTGGCAGAATAATCCAGATACAGCTGCATCCTCGGCATTGCTGTGATATATTGGATGTTGTCGGGGATCTCATGGATCCTGCATCTGTTTTTCACCCCCAGTTTTTTCATTGCCGGAGTGATCGCCAGACATATAGTTGATTTTGATCTTGTCGGATCTGCCACTACAAGGTTTGTCTTAAATGGATCCAGCTTCCGTTCTACGCACTCTACGGATGCGTAGAAGGACTTCAGGTCAATGCATATAAAGTAATTCTGCCGTTCCATAAGCGCCTTCCTTTCCGGTTCCACTTGCCTGTGTTCTTTCTCAGAAGATATTTCCGTCTTTCCTCTTCCAAAAATTATCTTAAAACCGGCAACTTCCCATAATAAGAATTGACAAAACAGGAAATTTCGATTATATTATAGGCAAGTACTTGCCGCTTTCTTGTGATTCACATTATAGGTAACCACTATCCGGTTGTCAAGAGGCAAGATGATTTTTTAGGAAAGTGATTTCCTCTTTTTCAGGAAATCAAAGTGCAATACATGAAGATTGCTTAGAAAAGAGGTATTGTTATGGCGTTCGGTGAAAAAATCAAATCTCTGAGAAAATCAAAAGGCATGAACCAAACCCAACTGGCAAATGCCCTTGGCGTTTCTCCACGGACTATCCGCGGCTGGGAAGCAGAAGGACGTTATCCCAAACAGCACGAACTGTATCAGAAACTGGCAGATACACTGGAATGTGATATTTCCTACCTGATGACGGAAGGAGAAGCATTCATTACAGAAGCCGCAGAACAGTATGGATCCAGAGGAGCAAAACAGGCACAGCAGATCCTGGAACAGGCTGCCGCTATGTTTGCCGGCGGGGAGCTGACTGATGACGATAAAACGGCTTTCATGGATGAGATCCAGATGCTCTATCTGGATTCAAAGAAACGTGCAAAGAAATTCACGCCCAAGAAATATCTCCGCCAGGATGATGCATCCGGCGCGGAAGACTGAGTCCATTTTATAACACACCATTTATGGTATTGTTATATCCGCAGTAATATCCATACACATTCACGGGATAACAGATCGGGGTGATTGATTTGACAAGCGATTATATTAATAAAAAAGTGAATGACCTGATCCGGAAATATAAGACGAGGGATCCTATTGAACTTCTGGAAGCGCTGGGGGCAGTTGTAGGGGAAACATCGGCATATACCAGATTAAAAGGATACTGCTTTATGAGCTGTCAGACTATCTACGCCATGTTCAGCAGTTTCCTTTCAGAAGAAGAGAAGAGGATCGTTGCGGCTCATGAGCTGGGACACATCGTCCTGCACCGGAAGCAGCTCAAAATGGCCCCCATGTCAGACAATCGTCTTTACAATATGACAGACGAAACAGAATATCAGGCCAATCTTTTTGCAGCCGACCTTCTGATCAGCGATAAAGATGTGGCTGATCTATCAAAAAATGAGGAACTGGACTATTTCAGCTTCTGCAGTTCACTATATGCCACTCCTGAACTGATGAGCTTTAAACTATACAGTCTCATGAAACGAGGGCAGCACTATAATATGCCGGTAGGCCTTAACAGCAGATTTTTGACAAAATAAATAGCACCTAAAAAGTAGTTGATTATCTTCTCTTTTTATTTGCTATTTATTTTTTATAAATTAAAATTAGATTACTTCTCAATTTTGATTACAATCAACATGTAATTTAATTCCTTTTATTATATCTTTAAATTCTTCATACTTCTCAAAAAAGTCCTT
>DXGZ01000142.1 GCA_019113645.1 Candidatus Mediterraneibacter vanvlietii
GCACAGGTGGCCGCAGGCTGGCCGGAACGGCGGTATGTATCGGTGCGGGGGTTCAGCACCACGGGCGGTACGCCCCAGGTGCTGCTGTGTGACCCCTGGGCCGGGGAACAGGACTTTGACGCCGAAACCCATCTTTTCCGTGAATCAGATTTCTTCCCGGTTCATCCTTCTTCGTACAGCTCCGCAGATACTCCTGCCATAAGATCTCTGATGTTTTCTTCACTTGTATACATCAGAAATACTCCGAACTTGTCTGAACCGAATGCAATGCTCTTATTCAGAAGGATGTAGGTCAGCCACTCTTTCATGGCATCTTTAAATGCCATGAGGGAAAGTGTATCCATGCGCATTTTCTTATCATATACATGTCTTCTGTTCTGAATCCCGGTATAAATATCCACATAGAGCTGCTGTTTGATAATATCCGCGGATAGATTTTCATCCACATTCATTGTCACGTCAAGAACAGTATCGATTCGGGCTTTATCTGTCAGAATTTATTTATAGAAACTGTTGTCTCTCCAGTTTTCAAACACTTTTCTGATAACATGCAGTGTTTCATCTGTAATATCGTCCATTCCACACAATAATTTCAGCGCTTTCGCACAAGATAACCCGCGTCCATATTCTTGATATACAACCAGTACAGTTTGATGCATTCCCTTTTTCCTGTTCCGGCCGGCAGTCAGGCTTATAGTCATATCCGTAGTCGAGACGCATGCGGGAGTCGGCTCTGGGGCCGAATGTCCCCACAGATCCCGATCCATGCCCGCACTTACGATGTCCGAACTTGAATAATCCATAAGCGTCAGAAAATCTACAGGCGCCTATTTCCATACTGTTTTCGACGCTAGATAACTGTATGCATCTGCCATACACACTTCACTTAGTTCTTCTTTTCAGTATGTCATCTTTTAATCGCTGTGCCGCAGCGCTCAGAGGACGTTTTCGATCATATACCATGCAGATTTCCCGTTCCGGTATTTTCTCCCGCAGTCTGATTTTGACAATCCGACGTTGACAAAGAGCCTCCTGAGCCATGGATTCCGGAAGAAAAGCAATGCCAAGATCAGACTGTACCAATGGCAGAATCTGATCCGCGGTTGCCACTTCAGTATCAGCGTTCAGTTCAAGGCCATGGGATAAAAAAAGATCGTGATAAAACCGCCAGGTCATCGTCTCACGGCCAAGGCAAATGAGAGGATAATTCTGTAATTCAGCTAGGCTCAGTTCCTGATTTTCCAGCTCGGTAAAGCTTCTTCCGGCCACTGGGATATCACGGAACACTTGTACAGGTATTTCTTTGAGCGGGGCTTCCACATTGGTCGGGGTCGACACAACAGCAAAATCTATCTCACCGTTTTTAACAGAACGGATCGCCTGCGGTGTAGAATGATTATAGATTTTCAGACGAATTCCGGGGTGTTCCATATGAAAGGCTCTCAGCTTATCCAGAAGGTAAATGTTCAATGCGGTTTCACTGGCGCCGATGGAGAGGTTGCCCTGTTCCAATCCCATACCGGCTGTCAGTTCCGCTTCCGCAGCCTGCAGCTGTGCCACAGCGGCAGCAACATGCTCAAAGAGCCGTTCACCCTCTGGTGTAAGTTTTACTCCCCGGTTGGTTCGTGTGAAAAGTGTGCAGCGTATTTCCTGTTCCAGACAATTCATCGCGCGGGTAACATTGGGCTGTCCGCTGCCCAGTACCTTTGCCGCCTTAGTAAAATTTTTGTATTTTGCCACATAATAAAATATTTTATAATATTCAAAATTAACATTCATATTCCGCACCTCTGACATATCAATTAATGATGCTCGGTATATCAATAATGCTTTTTACAAATTCCTGCATGATTACTATAATAATTTATGATTTATCCACTTTCAAGGACTGCCGGATTAAAGAAGGAACAATACTATGTTTTATGAGCGTAAAAGAAAAGGACTAAAAATAAATAAATATCACTCTCACGGACAAATGTCCGAGTCATTTTTAACAGCTGCTTTCTTATCTCTGTCCGGCGGTTTGCAGGACGCATATACGTATGTTTACAGGGACAAAGTTTTCGCGAATGCGCAGACAGGAAACATCGTTCTTTTCAGCCAAAGCATCTATGAAAAGAACTGGCCCGTCGCGCTGCATTATTTTGTCCCGCTGCTTTCTTTTGTATTGGGTGTCGCGACTGCCGAATGGATCCGGCAGTCCTTCCAAAACAAACAGAATCTCCACTGGCGTCAGATGGTCCTTCTCAGCGAAATCCTGCTGCTGTTTGCCGTAGGATATCTGCCGAAGGATCTGAATATGCTGGCAAATGCGTTTGTATCCTTCTCCTGCGCCATGCAGGTGCAGGCATTCCGCAAAATGACCGGATACGCGTTTTCCAGCACTATGTGCATCGGAAATATGCGCAGCGGTATGGAATCGCTGTTTGTTTACATTCGAACACGCGACAGAAACATGTTGAAAAAATCGCTGTGCTATTGGAAAATTATTTTCCTGTTTGGATTTGGCGCAGGGCTGGGCGGCCATGTTGTTCCCGTATTAAAGGGAAAAACCATTTGGATTTCCTGCCTTTTTCTGCTGGTTGGATTTTTCCTGATGTTTATCAAAGAAGAAATTGCGGAACACTCCGTGCGCCCGTGAGTTCCACACACAGATCCATGCAAAAATTCCCGCAGAGCATCACACAAAATCTCTGCGGGAAGCTGTCATTAATAAATCACCTGTTATGCGTTTAATATATCCATCAGCATCTCTCTCACTGCTCCGGCATCTGCCTTTCCTTTAAGCATCCTCATACTCTGTCCCATGAGTGCTCCGAAAGCTTTCTCCTTGCCTCCTTTATAATCCGCAACTGCCTGCGGGTTATCTGCGATGACTTTTTCAACTGCTTCCCGGATGGCGCCTTCGTCCTTTACTGTCTTCAGTCCGTTTTCTTCCACATATTTCTCCGGATCCACATCATCCGTGAAAATGTGCTCAAAAACTTTTCTCGCAACGGAAGCGCTGATTGCTCCGGCGTCTGTCATGTCGATCAGCTTCGCCAGATGTTCCGGTGAAAGCACCAGATCTTCCGGCTCCATGCTCTTATCCTTCATCAGACGGAACATCTCGCCCATGATCCAGTTGGATACTTTCTTCGGTTTGCCGCAGAGTTCAACCGCTTTTTCAAAGAGATCTGCCACCCGTTTGGACTCTGTGATCAGTTCTGCGTCATACTGGGGGATATCGAATTCCCTCTTATACCGTTCCAGTTTCTCAGTGCGCAGCTCCGGCTGCTGTGCCCTGATCTTCGCGATCCATTCATCGCTGATCACAATCGGCACAAGGTCTGGCTCCGGGAAATAACGGTAGTCCTGGGCATCCTCCTTGGAACGCATGGCATAAGAATGTTCCTTATTATCATCCCAGCGTCTTGTCTCCTGGATGACTTCTTTTCCCTCTTCCAGAAGCTCGATCTGTCTCTGTCGCTCGCCTTCGATGGCATGTGCGATAGCTTTGAAGGAGTTCAGGTTCTTCATCTCTGTTCTCGTTCCGTACTCTTCCGCTCCCACTTCACGCACAGAGAGGTTTACGTCCGCACGCATGGAACCTTCCTGCAGTTTGCAGTCCGATACACCGAGATACTGTGCGATCATCCGGAGCTTCTCAAGATAGGCAATCACCTCATCCGCTGAGCGCATGTCCGGTTCTGACACAATCTCCACCAGCGGCACGCCGCTTCGGTTGTAATCCACCAGAGAGGTATCGTCCCACTCATCGTGAACCAGCTTTCCGGCATCCTCTTCCATATGCATCTCATGAATCCGCACTTTCTTCGGTCCGGCAGGAGTGTCGATCTCCACATAGCCGTCCCTTGCGATGGGCAGGTAAAGCTGTGAGATCTGGTAGTTCTGCGGGTTGTCCGGATAGAAATAGTTCTTGCGGTCGAACTTGCATACCTGCGTAATCTTACAGTTTGCAGCAAGTCCCAGCGCCATGGCGTACTCTACCACCTGTTTGTTCAGTACCGGAAGAGATCCCGGCATTCCGGTGCACACCGGACAGGTGTGGGTGTTCGGCGCGCTTCCGAATTCCGTGCTGCATCCGCAGAAGATCTTTGTCTTTGTGGCAAGCTCGATATGGACTTCAAGTCCGATCACTGTCTCATACTGTTTCGCCATTCTAACGCGCCTCCTTTCCGTCTGCTGCCTGGCTCGGTGCTGCTGTGCCGGAGAGATCCGCCATTTTCTCATACTGTTTTCCCGTAGCGCACTCGTAAGTATACGCCGCCCGGATCAGTGTCTTTTCTGCAAATGCATTTCCAATCAGCTGCATCCCGATCGGGAGCCCTTTGCTGTCTTTTCCAACCGGAACGCTCATGCCCGGAAGCCCTGCCAGATTAACGGAAATCGTATAGATATCTCCCAGATACATCTTCATCGGATCACTCAGGCTCTTGCCAAGTTCCGGCGCTGTAGTGGGCGCCGCAGGTCCGAGGATGATATCATATGTCTTAAATGCCTTGTCGAATTCCTGTTTAATCAGAGCCTTTGTCCGGAGCGCTTTCAGATAATATGCATCATAATAACCGGAGCTTAAGACAAAGGATCCCAGCATGATTCTCCGCTTCACTTCCGCGCCGAATCCTTCTGATCTCGTCTTCTTGTACATGTTGTGAAGCCCTTCATAGTCCTCGCTGCGGTAACCGTATTTGACGCCATCGAAACGCTCCAGATTGGAGCTCGCCTCCGCGTCTGCAATGGTATAGTATGCCGGGATCGCATATTTCACAAGCCCCAGGTCGAACATCTCCACCACAGCGCCCTGCTCTTCCATCACTTTTGCTGCGTTCATAACCGCCGCTTTCACTTCCGGGTCCAGACCGTCTCCCATATAATCTTTCGGGATCCCGATCTTCATTCCCTTCACATCATTTACAAGAGCGTCTGTGAAACAGTAATCCTCTCTTGCAATGGATGTGCTGTCTTTCGGATCGTGAGAAGCAATCGCCTCCAGAAATGCCGCACAGTCAGATACATCTTTTGCAATCGGTCCGATCTGATCAAGGGAAGATCCGTATGCCACAAGTCCGTATCTCGATACGGTTCCGTACGTTGGTTTCATTCCCACCACGCCGCAGTAGGAACTGGGCTGACGGATCGATCCACCGGTATCCGATCCCAGCGCTCCGAAGCACTCGCCCGCTGCCACTGCCGCGCAGGATCCGCCTGAGGAACCGCCCGGCACATGAGCTGTGTTGTGCGGGTTTTTCGTCGGTCCGTAATAAGAAGTCTCTGTGGTGCTTCCCATGGCAAACTCATCCATGTTCGTTTTCCCCAGGATAACCATGCCCGCCTTCTTCAGATTTTCCACTGCTTCCGCTGTGTAGGTGGGTTTAAAATTGGAAAGAATCTTTGAGCTGCATGTGGTCAGCTGATCCTTGATGCACATATTGTCTTTTACCGCAACCGGAACTCCTGCCAGAGGACTGTCAAGCTCGCCTGCGTCAATCTTCTTCTGGATCTCGTCTGCCTGCGCATATGCGCCTTCCCTGTCGAGAGTTACGTAACTATTGATGACCGGTTCCACCGCTTCCGCCTGTTTCAGCGCTGCATCCACAGCCTGCCTGACGGTCACTTCACCGGCTTTGATCTTTTTTCCAAGCTCAAGAGCTGTAAGTTCTAATATTCCCATCTTCCATGCCGCCTTTCTCTAACCGATTGTCCTCGGGACTTCAAAAGTATCCTCTTTGCGCTGAGGCGCATTTGCCAGCGTGTCAGCCCTTCCATCCCCATTCGTCACCACATCCTCACGGAACACATTATTCACCGGAAATACATGGGACATCGGTTCAACTCCGGTTGTGTCAAGTTCGTTCAGTGTATCAATATAATCCAGCATTTTCTCCATGTCAGCCTTGGCAGCTTCCTTCTCTTCGTCTGAAAGCTCCAGCTTTGCCAGGATGCCGACGTATTCGATTGTCTCGTCTGATATTTTATTTGCCATGTCTGTCTCCTTCCTGCCGGCGTTCACCCGCCGATCTGTTTCCACAGTTTTTACTCGCTGATTTTTCTGTCTTTCCGACTGTCTTTTTCAGTCAGTCTTCCCGACTTTATTTATCTCTGATATTCTCTCTGACTATGGCTCCAGTCTGCTCATATCTCTCGGGAAGAGAGTCGTCTCTCTTACGTTGTCATCCCCGGTCAGTTTCATGGTCAGACGCTCAAGGCCTATTCCGAGACCTCCATGGGGCGGCATCCCGTATTTAAAAGCACTCAGATACTGCTCCATTCCCTCATCGGTCATACCCCGCTGCTCCATCTTATCAAGAAGCATGTTGTAATCATGGATACGCTGACCGCCTGTGGTGATCTCCATTCCGCGGAACAGAAGGTCAAAGCTCAGTGTATATTTCGGATCCGCCGGATCGTCCATCGCATAGAAGGGACGTTTTCTGGATGGATAATGAGTGACAAACACAAAATCCGCATCCCATTTTTCTTTCGCGTAACGGCTGATCAGCACTTCCTCCTCCGGCTCCAGATCGTACGGGCTTCTGATTTTGCGTCCGTACTCTTCAGCGACGATCTGCTTGATCTCATCAAATCTCACCGCCGGGATCTCATCCGTCTTCGGAAGCTCAATTCCGAGAATCTTCAGCTCCTGCGCATACTCCTTTTTCAGAAGATCCATCGTGTACTGAAGATATCCGGTCTCCATCGCCATGATATCCTCGAATCCGTCGATATAGCCCATCTCGAAATCAAGGCTTGTATATTCGTTCAGATGGCGCTTCGTGTTGTGCTTCTCCGCCCGGAACACCGGCGCTGTCTCAAACACGCGGTCAAACACGCCGACCATCATCTGTTTATAAAACTGCGGGCTCTGCTGAAGAATCGCAGGTCTGTGGAAATATTCGAGACGGAAGAGGTTCGCACCGCCCTCCGCGCTCTTGGCACCGATCTTCGGTGTGTGTATCTCTGTAAATCCTTCTCCGTACAGAAAATCCCGGAATCCTCTTACCAGCCCTTCCTGAATCCGGAATCTCGCACGCTCCCGGATATTCCGAAGGGAGATGGGACGGTAGTTCAGTTTTGCCTCCAGAGATGTGTTCATCTTCCACTTTGCAATCGGCAGCGGCATGGGCGCTGCAGGCTCGCTTAAGATTCGGATTCCTCTCAGTCGGATCTCAATGCCGTGGGGCGCCTTTTCAGACTCTGCTACGATTCCCTCCGCTTCCACGGCCGCCGCTTCTTTCACGTCTTTGATGTCAAATCCGGACACGCCTTTCTCGTAGACGCACTGCACAAGACCTTCCCGCTTTCTGAGAATGACAAACGCCACAGTTCCCATATCGCGAATTGTGTGGACTGTACCGTTTACTTTTACGGTCTGTCCCATCACAGTCTCGTCAAGCAGCTCTGCAAGTTCCAAAGTTCCTGTTTTCTTTACTCCTTTTACCAGTTCCATTTTCTTTCTCCTTTCAGATGCCGTATCCCGGAGAAATAGAAAATCCCGGGATACTATAGTATCCCGGGACGGAAATTATCAAGATAAAATCCGCGGTACCACCCGCATTGAACCTCGCACTAAGACTCGACCTGCTTTCATCAGATACTGTGGCCAAAGAAGTTCCGTTCGCTAAGTTCGGTCTGCGCTTTTTGCTTGCCCTCACTAATCTCGCGGAACAACTCTTGCTCACTAAGCTCGAAAACACCTCGCTAAGTGTTCAAGGTTCCTCTCTTTGCATGTAACGTATGCTATGCGTACCGCCCTACTTGAGTTCAGACGGTCAGCTCCCAAGTGTTCCCTTAGTTTCCTCCGCTGTCCGGCGCTCTCAGTCGGTGACGCCAACTTCCTGTCAGTTTCTGAAAACCAGAGTCTTGTTCATCGCCTTTTTTATTTCAACACTTTAACCTGTTAAAATATGTTTTCAATAATAGCACACCATTTTTCATTTTGCAAGAACTTTTTATATAACCACAAATTTATTTGTAACAGTTCAGCCGTGGAGTTGTCTGGGATAGAAAATCATGCTCGCATGATTTTTCGAGCGGACAACTTCATGGCTGAACTGTTACATTTATTTTTTAAATCACAAAATTTTTCAAGTATTTTGCGCTCAACTGAATGGATTTTTTCACATCTTCTATACTGCCTTCAAAAGATTTATCTTCTATTTCAATACAACTATAACCAGCATATCCAATATCAGTCAGGGCGGACACATATTTTCCCCAATTTACATCTCCAAGCCCCGGAAGCTTCGGCGACATAAAATCGAGCGGATATCCCATGATCCCGACTTGCTGCAGTCGATCCGGATATACTTTAATATCTTTGTAATGGACATGGAATATTTTATCTTTAAACTCATAGATTGGCTTAATATAATCAATCATTTGCCATACAAAATGGGAAGGATCATAGTTAAGGCCAAGATAATCAGACGGAAGTATGTCAAATACTTTATGCCAGATATCCGGCGTTGTCATCAGATTCTGCCCTCCAGGCCACTGATCCGAATCAAAAAGCATAGGACAGTTTTCTATGGCAATTTTTACGCTCTGTTCTTCAGCAAGAGTGACAATCGGCGGCCAGATTTCTCTGACTAGTTCCAGATTTTCTTCCACATTCTTTGTCTGATCTCGTCCTATGAAAGTCGTCACCATATTCACTCCCAGCTTTGCGGAAGCGCAAATCAGTTTCCTGAGATGTTTAATGGCTGCTTCTCGTTTCTGCAAATCGGAGTCCATTGTATTTGGATAATATGCAAGGGAAGAGATCTTTACATTTCTCTCTGCTGCATAAGAAAGAATATGTTCCGCGTATGCGTCATCCTCAAGCACTGCATCAACATTGATATGCGTAACGCCTGCATAGCGCCTTTCTGTTTTTCCTGCCGGCCAGCATGCGACTTCAACACATTCCAGCCCGCTTTCAGCAACAAAATCTATCATTTCTTCATAATTCATTGTATCTGCGATTGCACTGACAAGTCCCAGCATCATAATTTCATATCTCCTTTCCGATTTTATAAAGCGGATCAGCAGATTCCGCGTATTCTATACATTTTTTTATATATAACAGAGAATCCCTGTCGCCCTCTTCCTGCCATTTTCCTGAATATTTCGGATCATGCCCCGGTTCAAGGGAAATGCTCCCTTCATAACCAGATTCCTTCAATATGGCGGCAATCTCCCGCCAGTCGGTCTCTCCGTTACCTGGATTACAAAACTCTGCAAGATATCCGCTGCCGTTTATTCCCTCTCTCCGGATAAATTTCCTGTTGATCCTGGCATCTTTTCCATGCACATGAAATACTTTTCCCGCCCATATTCTCAGCTGACGAACCGGATCCGCAAGCTGAGCGATCTGGTGCGCAGGCTCCCACTCAAGTCCCAGCGCATCCGATGGCACACTTTCAAACATCATGGTCCAGGCTCTCGGATTCATCGCTATATTCTGCGTGGCATGATCCCAGGATCCCTGATGGAGACAGTTCTCAAACGCGATTCTGACGCCGGCATCTTCTGCTGTCCGCGCAAGTTTCGTAAATTTTTCCTGAAATACACCGATACTTTCCTCCACGGGACGCCCCGTAACAGCTCCCGCAAATGTACTTACCATATTGCAGTGAAATTTTCCCGCATACAGAATCATATTTCTCAGATCTTCAAAATCTTTTTCGCTTTCCTGCGGATTTCCGTAAATACCTATGGTGGAAATCGTTATTTCGCTGCCCTTTGTTAGTTTCTCCGTTCTTTCGCACAGATTATCCAGAGATATGACCCCACGGGAACTCTTTGTTGTCAGCGAAACGGATTCCACATGATTTGCAATTGCCCAAGGGATTTTTATCTCCATATCTTTAAAATCTATACACAGTCCCGTTTTAATCATTTTCGTTATCTTAAACTTAATCAGATCTCTGTTTTCACCACTTCGTTACGTTTATTTGATGTTTGCACAGCCTCTATAACGCGCATCACTCTAAGCACATCCTCCGGTTTTACATTGATTTCCTCACGATTTTCCAGTGCGGCGACCAGATTATTCCAATAACGCATAGACATATCCTCAGCCTGCGGCAGCGGCAGTTTTTCTATATATTCCGGTTCCAGAGGTGCCATCGTCCTGCTGGGTCCAAGTCCTGTTTTGCCCAGCACGCTTTCAAACCCTTTTACTTCTTTCCTTATTCGTGATATGCCTCCTGTTTCCCCGGAGATATCATCTATTTTCATACTGCCCCTGTCTGCAAGAACATACCAGCGCGGTGTCTTCTCAAGAGCGAACGTAGTGATTACAATCTTCGCGTTGATGTTACCGGTAAACATCATGCTTATTTCAACATAATCATCTACCGCAGGAGTCAGTATACTGCACAGTCTTCCATATACACTGACCACCTTCTCATCCGGAAAAAGCTGAAGATACTGGTCGATCAGATGAGGGGCCCAGTCATACAGCATTCCGCCGCCGCATTCCGGATCCGCTCTCCATCCGAAACATACGCCTCTTTCTCCCATCATCCGTGATTCTACCGTATGTACATGACCAATTTTCTCACTATCTATTGTTTCTTTCACCTCAAGATAATCTCTGTCAAATCTCCTCTGCTGATGCACAGTAAAAAGTTGTCCTGTCGCATTTGATACCCTGATGACTTCTTCCAGCTCCCGCACGCTTAGAGTGGCAGGTTTCTCGCAGAGCACGCTGTGCCCTGCTTTCATCGCCTGTATGGAGTATTCTGCGTGGAACTGGTTCTGAGTCGCCACTATAACAAGATCAAAATCTTCTTTCATAAAATCATCTGTCTGGTCTTCCCTGAATGCCTTCAACCCTTTTGCTTTCGCTTCCTCGCGTCTGGCCGCATCCGTATCCAGAATAGCCGTTACTTCTGCCTGTCCTGTCTGCAATGCTTTATTATAATGGAAATGTCCCATATAGCCGAATCCAATAATACCTGCCTTAATCATTTTTCCTCCTGCTTCCCCCATAAAATTCATCCAGTCACAGTGAATTACTGTTCTGCATTTTCTTTTTTATCTGACGTGCATTCAGTCTTGCGCGAATGTCATCCGCATCCTTGTCACTCATTCTCCAGAATAAGCAGACCAGGCTTGCCAGGAAATACAGAATCGCCGGGATCAGATTAACAGTAATGTTAATACCGCTCATTGCCTCTACTGTCTGTTCCGCATTTGCAACATAGCCAAAAGCCGCCATAATCACAACCCCAAGAGAACTGCCGATAGCTGTTCCGAATTTTGAGCCAAGGCTGTAAACCGAATAAGCCGTTCCATCTGTTCTTATGCCAGTCTTGTCCTCCATATAATCCACAGAATCCGCAATCATGGAAAGCGTTAGAGGCATACATACCCAGAACAGCCCAAAGATGACATCTCCCACAATAATCATCGGAATATTGTCATACGGCGCAAGGTACATGATCAGAAGTCCCACTCCCTGTACTGCAAGAGATATACCCAGAACATTCCTCTTTCCAAATTTTTTTGCCAGTGACGGGACGAAAAAGGATGCGGCCATGCTGCATACCGTCGGAATCGTTGTAATCAGCGATATCAATTCAAAGGATCCGAGACAATAAATAATCCAGTAGGTACATACTGACATTCTTCCCATCAGGGCTGTCATATAGAGGAAAATAATCAGCGTAACAAGCATAAGATATTTGTTTTTCACCAGATTCTTCACTGTCTCTTTAAACGTAATTTTATGCTCCTGCGCGCTTATAACCGGTTTCACATTCTCTCTCGATGTTGCAAACACAGCAAGAAACAGGGGAATAGAAATAATTGCATATAAAATAACAGTTCCCAGATATCCTCCCGCATCGGCCACTTCCGCGCCTCTGCCTGAAAATGCAAGCAGTAAAACAGGGGACAGCGCATTTACAATGAGCATACCGATATTCATGCCAATATTTCTTGACGCGTTAATCTGATTTCTCTGATTTGAATCCTCCGTCATGACCGCTGCCAGCGCTCCATAAGGAATATTAGTCAGAGTATAGAGCATCCCTGCTCCGATATAGGTGAAACCCGCCCAGAGTACATTTGCCATATTCGCTTCTCCAGCGAAGGGATTGGTAAACGTAAGTACCGAAAACAGTGCCAGAAAAGGACAACCAAATGCAATATACGGACGGAATCTTCCCCATCTTGATTTTGTTCTCTCTGCAATCGCTCCCATCATCGGATCGTTGATTGCGTCCCACACCCTTGCAATAATCATGATTGCGGAGACGGCAAGCGGTGTCAGGCCTAAAATATCCGTATAGTAAATCGTCAGATAAGATCCCACAAACGTCCACACAAACTGAGACGCCAGATCTCCGAACGCATAACAGATTACAGCTCTTTTTGTAGCTCTTTTTGTATTTTCCATTTTAACCTCACTTTGATCAGAATTTTACTTCACTGTTTGCTGCGGCTGCCTTGTAAATATTGTCAAGAATCCTTGTAACAACCAGAGCCTCCTCTGGTTTAACAAGAGGGGACGTTCCTTTTTTCACAGCTTCAAGCCACTGACGGTTATCCAGAACGCCTTCCGCTCCGCCGCCTCCGCCAAAGTAAGCGACACCTCCTATGGGAGAAAGTTTTTCTTCCATCAGCTGACCATTGCGCGCGCGGTTATAAATCAATTCGTTCTGCGAATGACTCATTCCTGAATGTATCTCAGCTCCTGCCTTTGTTCCGCAGAGTGTTGTTGAAGCTTCCCTCGATTCCAGAATGTTTAACGCCCAGCTTGTATTGAGCTGAATTGCAGCGCCGTTTTTCATTTTAATGTATCCGAATGCGGAGTCTTCCACCTGGAAAGTTTCCGGATCCCATGGTCCGAAAAGATTGCCTTCCGGTCCGTCCGGCTGTCTTCCCAGTTTGTAGAAAACAGATCCTGTAATCGAATCTACATCATAATTGTCCATGCACCAGAGTGTAATATCAAGAGCATGTGTTCCAATGTCGATCAGAGGACCTCCTCCCTGCAGTGCTTTGTTGGGAAACACCCCCCATGTCGGAACCCCCCTCCTTCGGATCGCCCATGCCTGTGCAAAATAAATTTCCCCCAGATCTCCTGCCTCGCATGCGGAATGAAGATTCATTACTTCTTCCCTGAAACGGTTCTGATAACCTACAGTAAACAGCATTCCGGATTTCTTCCATGCGGCAACCATTTTCTCCGCTTCCTCAGTACTGTGCGACATCGGTTTCTCGCAGTACACATGCTTTTTCGCTTCAAACGCCGCAATCGTAATTTCGCTGTGGGATACATTTGGAGTACACACATGTACTACTTCGACATCTTTATTATCAAGAAGATCATGATAATCCTGATACACCTTACATCCTTCAGCGCCGAATTCCGCCGCAGCCTTTTCCGCCCGCTCAATAATAATATCGCATACTGCCACTATCTCGCAGAGATCACTGTTTTCCTTCATTGCCGGCATATGCTTCTGATTTGCAATGCCACCGCATCCGATAATTCCAATTCTAATTTTACTCATTCTGCTTCTCCTTTTTCATTTTATCTGAATCAGATTCCCAAACTGTCTCTGTAGAACTGAATATGTTTCCGAAGGATCGGGACAATCGGCGTATCCGGATAGAATGCGTGTCCTTCATATTCAATACTGATATACCCTTCATAATCCGATCTGTTAATAATATCGATAATCTTTGATGTGGGAATCGTTGCATCGTCCCCTGTCTCTGTAAGCCGATTAAATTTTCCATGAAAGTGAACCGCGTGCTTCATCGTTATATTTTCAAAATCTTCCCAAAGCCTTGCTCTCTCTTCCGACGTTGCGGCGTTCATCCCCTTAAACATAACGGAAAGTGTTCTCAACTGACTCTCCGAGAGCTGAAATTGTTTCATGCCTTCATAAAGTTCCTCATTCGTTCTTTCATAATTCCGCTCAAACCATTCACATGCCTCTTCCGGGAACTGCACGCGGCTTGGTACATAAGTATGGAACATGGATGACGGGTCTTCCCGGCCCGCAAAATTCATTCCTTCCGGATCAAACATTCCAAAATCAGGAGTCCATCCTATATATTTTGAATTCACTTCATCAAACACTTTATTGAATGGCATAAGCGCCTTTTCCGTTGGCACCATGGGAGCATGCATCTCAACCCCTACCTTCACCTGATATGCTTCCGCATATGGCGCAAGTCGTCTCATAACTTCAGGGTGAATCTGATTCTGCTGGCGCTGAGCCTTCGCTCCCACTTTATATGCGTTTTTCAGGTCAAGCAGCGCATAGGCAAACATCTCATCATCCGTCAGATCAACGCGGTCGCTTCTCTTTCCTCTGTCTGCCTGCGCGGAATAGGAACATATCTCAAGTCCATATTTAGCCGCAAGGTTTCTCAACTCATCAAGCTGCTTATCCGTAACATACGGATATTCGTC
>DXGZ01000143.1 GCA_019113645.1 Candidatus Mediterraneibacter vanvlietii
TCATTTAGTTTTTCTTAGATCCTGGAGCGGAGCCGAATCCGGTATCCCCTTCCCGCAGAATACGTTTTCAAAAATTATCTCCTGCGGATTTCGGACTTGTGCTGCCTGAGTTTTCTGCTTGACAAACTCAGCTTTCACCATCCATCCCCAATACCTTCCGCGTAAGTCTCCGGTCATCCTCCGACGCATTTCTGAATTTTGTCAGCAGGTTGATTTCCTCGGCGGTCAGATAGATGATGTCTTCTGTCTTGGATCGGGCTCCTATAAAATAAGGACCGGAGTTCTCATTGATTACTCCGGATTTTGTGCACGTCTGTGTGATCAGCTGTTCAAGGGAAACGTGATAAATATCGGCGATTCGGATCAGCATGTCTACATCCGGAATCCGCTTGCCGGTTTCATAGTTGGAGTATGCCTGCCGTGAAATATTCAGTTTTTTGCCGAGCTGTGTCTGCGTATAATTGTGGTCATTTCTCAGCCGCCGCAGATTCGCCGCAAGTTGAATATTGGACACGGAAACACCTCCAATCGCAAAAATTGTCAAATTACTTCATCATTATATCAATTTTTCCTATTATCAAGAGGTTATGCAACGAATTGGGTAATATAAGTGATATAGCAACAAAATGTTGCTAAAAGATGGGGAGAGTGGATATAGGGGATGGGAAAGGAGCCGGAAGAGGCAGGGGATGGAAAGCAGAGACGTTACCATGGTATATGAAACAGGCGGAACACCTGATGGTCAGGGATTCCGCCTGCGGATTATATCTGGCTTAATGTGCTGTTGTGATATTTTGAGGAATGAGTGACATCTTCTCCCAGCCATTGGGGCGCTTTGTAATTGACAGCAGTTTGTTCATCCGGAAATTCAATCTCAGCGAGTACCAGAGGCGCCAGATCTCCTTCGAAGATGTCGAGTTCGATATTGAGATTATCTTCAATTGGGATGACGTATCGCTTTTTGGTGATAATGCGTCCGTCTGCTTTTAATTTCAGATGGTCATATGCTTCCCTGGTAAGGGGGAGGTTATACTCTTCCCGTATCATAAGTCCTTTTGATTTATAAGTGAGAAAATAACTGTCATTATCCCTGCGGATGCGAACGACAGGAGCTGTGCAGAGATACCCCTGTTCGATCTGCCGGCATGGATAGTCTTGTGGGCTGAAGGGGAGTTGTTCGGGATTGGTAAGGAATTTTCTCTCTATTTCCATATGGTTGTGCCTCCTTTTTGTGATGCTTTTGCTGTAAAACATTGCAACAGTTCGGCCGGCGGTATCTCCAGGTCTGAACTGCTGATTTATATTTGATTTGCATTTACATTATAAAAGATTTCGTAAATATGTTCCAGTGAAAAAGCAGACCATTGCATTTGTCTCCGGGGTTTGATAAACTGAACACGGAATAACAGAAAAAGGCGCGATTACACTGTGCGCCGCATAAATCAAAAGCTGCGGAAGCAGTTTTCAGGTTTCAAAACAGAAGGGAATGACAATCATGAAAAAAGCATATGTTTTTCTTGCGGACGGATTTGAAGAGATTGAAGGGCTGACGGTTGTGGATGTTCTGCGGAGGGCGGGAGTCCGGACGGAGACAGTATCGGTTATGGAGACAAAGAAGATTGACGGCGCTCATGGGATTAAAGTGGAGGCGGACCTGCTTTTCGAAGAAGCAGAAGCTGAGAGCGCGGATATGATCGTGCTGCCCGGAGGTATGCCGGGAACGCTGAATCTGAAAGCGCACGAAGGGTTAAAAGAGGTGATTCTTTCCTATGATAAAAAGAAAAAATATATAGGGGCGATCTGTGCGGCGCCGAGTATCCTGGGAGATCTTGGCCTTTTAAAAAGAAGAAAGGCGTGTGCGTATCCATCCTTTGAGGAACAGCTTGACGGTGCAGAGGTGCTGCAGCTCCCATCCGTTGTGGATGGCCATATTATTACGGGACGCGGCATGGGAGCTGCGATTCCGTTTGCACTGAATCTGACGGCGCAGCTTCTCGGAGAGGAGAAGGCTCAGGAGATAGCGGAGTCTATTGTGTTTGAAAAGTAATGGCGGCTTCATGGCTGAACTGTTGTGGTAACAGTCCGGCCTGCGCCATTTGGAAAACCGCTGTTACGTAAAAAATGCAGAAAAACACTGGAAATATGGACATTCCTGTGCTATACTGTTCTAATGACTGCAAATGTTTAGAACTTTGCGCATTCAAGGAGGAAGAAAATGAGTTTACAGGTAGAAAAATTAGAGCATAATATGGCGAAGCTGACGATTGAAGTTTCAGCAGAAGATGTGGAGAAGGCGCTTCAGGCAGCATACTTAAAAGAGCGCAGCAAAATCAGCCTTCCGGGATTCCGTAAAGGCAAAGTTCCGCGTCAGATGATTGAGAAGATGTACGGACCGGAAGTGTTCTATGATGAAGCTGCAAATCATATGATATCAGAGGCATATGGAAAAGCTTACGATGAGTGCGAACTCGAGATTGTTTCCCAGCCGAAGGTCGAGATTACACAGCTTGAGAAGGGAAAACCGTTTATCTTCACAGCGGAAGTTGCAGTGAAACCGGAAGTTAAGCTCGGTGAGTATAAAGGACTGAAAGTTGACAAGTATTCTACAAGAGTAACCCAGAAAGAGGTTGACGAAGAGATTGATAAAGAGCGCGAACGCAACGCGAGAACAGTTGAGGTGACAGACCGTGCGGTTCAGGACAAGGATCAGGTTATTCTTGACTTCGAGGGGTTTGTTGACGGCGAGGCGTTTGAGGGCGGAAAAGGAGAGAAATATCCGCTGACAATCGGTTCCGGATCTTTCATCCCGGGATTTGAGGATCAGCTGATCGGCGCTGAGATCGGAAAAGAGCTGGAAGTAAAGGTAACTTTCCCGGAGGACTATCAGGCGGCAGAACTTGCGGGAAAAGAAGCTGTGTTCAAATGCACAGTACATGAGATCAAGGCAAGAGAGCTTCCGGAGCTTGACGATGAGTTCGTATCAGATGTTTCTGATAAGAGCGAGACTGTAGATGATTATAAAGCGGAAGTGAAAGCAAAGATCAAAGAGCGCAAAGAGCGCGATGGAAAACAGAAGAGAGAGGATCAGGCGGTTGAGCAGGCAGTTGCCAATGCAGAGATTGATATTCCGGAGCCGATGATCGATCTTCAGACAAGACAGATGGCAGATGATTTCGCACGCCGCATTATGCAGCAGGGACTGACACTGGAGCAGTACTTCCAGTTTACAGGTCTTTCAGAGGAAAAGATGATGGAAGAGTTCAAGCCGCAGGCTGAGAAACGTATCCGCACAAGACTTGTGCTTGAGGCGGTTGTTGCTGCGGAGAATATTGAAGTATCCGATGAGCGTCTGGACGAAGAACTGCAGAAGATGGCAGATTCCTATCAGATGGAAGTTGACAAGCTGAAAGAGTTCATGGGTGAGAACGAGAAGAAACAGATGAAAGAAGACATTGCGGTTCAGGAAGCAGTGACTCTGATATCGGATGCGGCAGTTGAAGATTAATTTTAATTCTTGAAAAGGTGTGCCGTATGGCGCACCTTTTATCAGACAACCAGATATTATTTACAGATCATTAAGAAAGAGGGCATAAATTATGAGTTTGGTACCTTATGTCATTGAACAGACAAGCCGTGGAGAACGTTCGTACGATATTTATTCAAGACTTCTGAAGGAAAGAATTATTTTCCTCGGTGAGGAAGTGAACGATGTATCCGCAAGTGTTGTCGTTGCACAGCTTTTATTCCTTGAGGCAGACGATCCGGATAAAGATATCCAGCTTTATATTAACAGCCCGGGCGGTTCGGTTACTGCAGGGCTTGCGATCTACGATACGATGCAGTATATCAAGTGTGACGTATCTACAGTGTGTATCGGAATGGCGGCCAGCATGGGCGCGTTTCTTCTTGCAGGCGGCGCAAAGGGAAAACGTTTCGCACTTCCGAACGCTGAGATTATGATCCATCAGCCGTCTGGCGGCGCTCAGGGACAGGCGACGGAGATTCAGATTGCCGCAGAACACATTCTCCGTACAAAACAGAAATTAAATGAGATTCTTGCTGCGAATACGGGCAAGCCTCTCGAGACGATCAAGGCTGACACAGAAAGAGATAATTTCATGTCTGCTGATGAAGCGAAAGCTTACGGCCTGATCGATGAAGTGATCACGAATCACTAATATCAGTATGAGGTGAATATAATATGGCAGGGAGATCAATGGACGATATCGTGAGATGTTCGTTCTGCAACAAGACACAGGCTCAGGTCAGAAAACTGATCGCAGGGCCGAACGGCACATATATCTGTGACGAATGCATCGGAATCTGTTCGGAGATTATTGAGGAAGAACTCGATTATGATGACAGAGAGGCCATCGATGATATTAATCTGCTGACACCGGAAGAGATGAAAGCATTTCTGGACGATTACGTAATCGGACAGGATGAGGCGAAGAAAGTCCTCTCGGTTGCGGTTTACAATCATTATAAGAGGATTCTTGCAGGGCAGGATCTGGGTGTGGAGCTTCAGAAGAGCAATATCCTGATGCTCGGACCTACCGGATGCGGCAAAACGCTTCTGGCGCAGACCCTGGCGAAGATCCTGAATGTTCCGTTTGCAATCGCTGATGCGACAGCGCTGACAGAAGCGGGTTATGTAGGCGAAGATGTTGAGAACATTCTGCTGAAGGTGATCCAGGCTGCGGACGGCGATATCGAGCGCGCGGAGCACGGGATCATCTATATCGATGAGATTGATAAAATTACGAGAAAATCGGAGAATCCGTCCATTACGCGTGATGTATCCGGTGAAGGAGTACAGCAGGCGCTGCTCAAGATTATTGAGGGGACGGTGGCTTCCGTTCCGCCTCAGGGAGGACGTAAACATCCGCATCAGGAGCTGATACAGATCGATACAACCAATATTCTGTTTATCTGCGGAGGCGCGTTTGAGGGAATCGACAAGATTATAGAGACAAGACTGGACAGAAAGTCGATCGGATTTAACGCGGAGATCGCTGCAAAACATGAGTACGATATGGATGTTCTGCTCCATGAAGTGCTGCCCCAGGATCTTGTGAAATACGGATTGATTCCGGAACTGGTAGGACGTCTGCCGGTTACGGTTTCACTTGACCTGCTTGATCAGGAGGCGTTGATCCGTATTCTGACAGAGCCTAAGAGCGCGATTGTAAAACAGTATCAGAAACTTCTGGAGCTTGACGGTGTAAAACTGGAGTTTGACCGCGATGCTCTTGTCGCTATTGCGGAGACGACCCTTGCAAGAAAGACGGGAGCAAGGGGACTTCGTGCCATCATGGAAAAAATCATGATGGATACGATGTATACAGTCCCGTCAGATGAAACGATCAAAGAGTGCAGGATCACAAGAGACGTGGTCAATGGAAAGGGAAGTCCGCTGTATCTGCGCGACGGAGAGGAGCGGCGGTCGTTTCTGACATCAGAGAGTGCATAAAGACGGCGCAGAAACGCCGTGGGCGGGTGCAATGGAGTTATTATGCCATGTGTACCCGCTTTTTGTCTTTGTGCGGTTGACATAGGAGGAAAATGAATGGACAATGAGATAAAGAGCTTGCCGATGGTCGCTCTCAGAGGAATGGTTATCATGCCTGAGATGGTTGTGCATTTTGACGTGAGCAGAGAGCGTTCTATCGCGGCGATTCAGGAGGCGATGGCGGAAGACCAGAAGATCTTTCTGTCCGCTCAGAAATCGATTGATACCGAGAATCCGGGAATTAAGGATGTGTATGAAATCGGCACGATCGGTACGATCAAGCAGATCATCAAACTGCCGAAGCATATTGTAAGAGTGCTTGTAGCCGGGGAGACGCGGGGGCGTCTTCACGCGATTGAATTTGATGACCCGTATCTGCGTGCTGAGGTCGAGGTGATTGACGATTCGGATGTGACGATACCGGAAGACCTGAATGGCGAGGCGATGGAGCGCGGTCTGAAGGACATGCTCGTGGATTATGCTGCGAAAAACGGTAAGATGTCGAAAGAGGCGGTTGCGCAGCTCCTGGAAGTGAAAGGACTGAAGAAACTGGTCGACGAGATTGCGGCCAATATTCCGTTCTATTATACGGACCAGCAGGAGATCCTGAGTGAGACGGATTTCTGGAAACGGTACGAGAAGCTGGCATTCAAACTTGTCAATGAAGTGCAGATCATCAATATCAAGGAGGAAATCCAGCGGAAAGTAAAGGAGAGGGTAGACAAACACCAGAGAGAGTATATTCTTCGGGAACAGCTTAAGCTGATTCGGGAAGAGCTGGGTGAGGAGTCTACTATTTCGGATGCAGAGGAGTTTGAAAACGCTCTGAAGAAACTTAAGGCTCCAAAAGAGGTAAAAGACAAACTGCAGAAGGAAATCAACCGGTTTAAGAGTTCTCTGAATTCACCGGCGGAAAACGGTGTGATCCGTACCTATATCGAGACGCTGCTGGAGATGCCGTGGGACAAAGCGGCAAAGGACAATCATGATATCGAATACGCGAAGCAGGTGCTTGACGAGGACCATTACGGTCTGGAACAGGTGAAAGAGCGCATACTGGAATTTCTGGCAGTGCGCATCCTTACGAAGAAAGGAGACAGTCCGATACTCTGTCTTGCGGGACCGCCGGGAACCGGTAAGACATCGATCGCAAAGTCCCTTGCAAGAGCGCTGAAGAAACCGTATGTGCGGATTTCTCTCGGCGGCGTGCGCGATGAGGCGGAGATCAGGGGCCACAGGAAAACTTACGTGGGATCCATGCCGGGAAGGATTGCGAACGGTATCCGCACAGCGGGCGTGAAAAATCCGGTTATGCTGCTGGATGAGATTGACAAAGTCAGTACAGACTATAAGGGGGATACATTTTCTGCGCTGCTGGAAGTGCTGGACAGTGAGCAGAACAGCAAGTTCAGGGACCACTACCTGGAAGTGCCGCTGGACCTCTCCGAGGTTATGTTCATCACTACAGCGAACACGCTGCAGACGATTCCGCGGCCGCTTCTGGACCGTATGGAAGTGATTGAGATCAGCAGCTATACAGAGAACGAGAAGCTGCATATTGCAATGGAACATCTGATTCCGAAACAGCTTGAAAAACACGGACTTTCCGCTGAACAGCTTACCTTCAGCCGCCACGCGATCTGGAAGATGGCGCGCAATTATACGAAAGAAGCCGGGGTAAGGCAGCTGGAGCGTGAGATCGGAAATGTGTGCAGGAAAGCTGCAAAAGAGCTTCTTACGACAAACCGCAGCAAGATCAGTGTCACGGACCGGAATCTCCACAAATACCTTGGAAAAGAGAAGTACAGCTACCAGATGGCAAATCCGGCGCCTGAAGTAGGAATCGTCAGAGGACTTGCCTGGACAAGTGTGGGCGGTGATACGCTGCAGATTGAGGTTAATGTTATGCCGGGAAGCGGAGAGCTTATGCTGACAGGACAGCTTGGGGATGTGATGAAAGAGTCCGCCCAGGCGGGAATCAGCTATATCCGGTCGATCAGTTCGCGGTATGAGATTGCAGATGACTTTTTTGAAAAGCATGATCTCCATGTTCATATTCCGGAGGGGGCGGTGCCCAAGGATGGACCTTCTGCGGGAATAACCATGGCGACGGCGATTATCTCCGCTGTTACAGGAAGAAAGGTACGCGCGGATCTGGCCATGACAGGTGAGATTACACTCCGGGGACGTGTCCTTCCGATCGGCGGGCTCAAAGAGAAGCTGCTCGCTGCCAAGAGCGTGGGGATTAAAACCGTGCTTGTGCCGAAAGAAAATGTGGTTGATGTGGAAGAACTTTCATCAGAGATCACAAAAGGGCTGGAGATTCTGCCGGTAGAGACTATGGATGAGGTGCTCAGAGAGGCTTTGGTGCCGGAAGAGTGAGAAACAGGAGGAAAATATGGTAATCAGAAGTATCAATCTTGAGACAGTGTGCGGGATTACGAGCCCGCTGCCTGTCAATGACAGACCGGAAGTGGCTTTTGCAGGGAAGTCAAATGTGGGAAAATCCTCGCTGATTAATGCGCTGATGAACCGGAAGTCTTATGCGAGGATTTCCGCGACTCCGGGTAAGACGCAGACGATTAATTTCTACAATATCAATGATGAAATGTATCTGGTTGATCTTCCGGGTTACGGGTACGCGAAAGTATCTGAACAGGAGAAGGCGCGATGGGGAAAAATGATTGAGAAATATCTGCACAGCTCCGCTCAGCTGCGGGCAGTATTCCTTCTGATCGATATCCGGCATGATCCTTCGGCAAATGATAAGATGATGTATCGGTGGATTGTAGATCAGGGATATCAGCCGGTAATTATAGCGACAAAACTTGACAAGATAAAGAGAAGCCAGGTGCAGAAACATGTGAAAATGTTGAGAACAGGTCTTTCGCTTGTTCCCGGTACGAAAGTGATCCCATTCTCATCTGTGACAAAGCAGGGGAGAGATGAAATTTGGGAACTGATTGAGCATGAGTGTTTTGAAGGTGACGGGACGGATTCCGGGAGGCTGGATGAATCCGCGGCAGCGGCATCCGGCCAGGAGACTCCTGTGACCGGGGAGGAGAAGGATGGAGACTAAACGTCCATACTGGCAGGTCGGCTTACGGCTTCTGTTCAGTCTGATTGCAACAGCTGCGTTTATTGTAATTGGTCTTATGCTGCTGCGGTTTCTGGCGCCGTTCGTGATTGGCTGGATTATTGCGGCCATTGCGACTCCGCTGGTAAACTGGCTGGAGAAACGTCTTCGGATTGTAAAGAAACTGGGATCGGCGCTGATCGTTATCATTGTTCTTGCGGCAATTATACTGGCATGTTACTTTGGGATCAGCAGGCTTGTCGCCGAGGTCAGTGATCTGATTCAAAATTTTCCGGAAATTTACGCACAGCTTGAGACAGGACTGCGCCAGATCGGGGATGCTCTTTCGGGGATATTCGAACGGCTTCCGGCAGGTGTCCAGAACGGCTGGAATACAGTGGTGGAGAATCTGGATCAGTATATGGGAGATCTGGTTTCCGGTATCAGCGAACCTACGGTTACGGCGGCCGGAAATATCGCGCGTCGTGTTCCCTACTATCTGATTTCATTCATTGTCGCCGTGATGTCAGCATATTTCTTTATCGTTCAGCGGGAAGAAGTGCTTGGCTGGATGAAAAAGGTAGCTCCAGAATCCGTTCAGAAGAGAATGGGATTTGTGATGGATAACCTGCGTTATGCTGTGGGCGGCTATTTCAAGGCACAGTTTAAAATCATGGTGGTCGTATTCCTGATCCTGCTGGTGGGACTGGGGTTCCTTGGAACCGGATATTTCGTGCTGGTGGCACTCCTGATCGCGTTCCTTGATTTCCTTCCGTTTTTTGGAACCGGTACGGCGATGATCCCATGGGCGGTATATGAGTTTTTTATGGGGGATTACAAACTGACCGCAGCGCTGATCGTAATCTATGTGACCACTCAGGTGGTAAGGCAGCTCCTTCAGCCGAAGATGGTCGGCGACAGTGTGGGACTGAATCCGCTTGTGACACTTCTGCTTCTCTATATCGGATACCGTATGGGAGGAATCCTCTGGATGATCCTTGCGGTTCCTATCGGAATGGTGCTCATCAATATGTGCCAGGCAGGAGCTTTTGACTATATTTTTGACGATGTGAGAATCCTGGTTGACGGAATCCTGGGGCTCAGGAGAGACGAGCGTGAAGGGGGAAAATCCTCGGACTCCGGCAGAGGGGAAGATAGAAAAGGCGTTGAAAAATAGAAAGGTGTATGATATTATGATTGAGGGAGAAAACCATTTTCCCTATCAGTTGAAAACACTGTGTTTATAACAGTAACAGGAGGTAATGTACAATGAAGAAATATGTATGTGACGTATGCGGATACATTTATGATGAAGCAGCCGGAGATCCGGATAACGGAATCGACGCTGGCACAAAATGGGAAGATGTACCGGAGGATTTCCTCTGTCCGCTGTGCGGAGTGGGAAAAGATCAGTTTTCAGAAGTTGAATAATCCCGCTTGATTGAGAAAATGATGCCGTCCCGCGACCTGTTGAGGAAACCGGGGCGGCGTTTTAGTGTGAAATGTTATTGTTAAAGGAATTCATAATATGAGTGAAAAAAAGGAAAAGTTTGCGTCAGACACATCAGGGCGAAGCGTAGCCGACTGGGCGAAAGCACTGGTTATACTGCTGATCGGCCTCACAGTGGCGCATTTGGGTGTTACACTTTTTCTGTTGTCTGAGCTGGGGACGGATACCTTTACAGTGTTTATTCAGGGGCTGTCAAGGGTGTTCGGACTTACCGTGGGAACCGTGCATGTGATTGTGCTCTGTATTCTTATGGTTGTCATGCTGGTCACAACAAAAGGATATGTGAAACCGGGAACCGTGGTGTGCGCATTTTGCGGCGGACCGATCATTGATCTGTTTACCTGGATGCTTGGCGGATGGATTAACGGAGGTTCCCCGATGCCCATCCGGGCGGCAAGTATGCTGATTGGATGCGTGATTCTCTCGGCTGGAATGTCCATTGTGATCAACAGCAATGCGGGAACAGGACCGAACGACCTTGTGGCAGTGATTCTTTCTGACAAAATGGAATCCGTTGAATTCCGCTGGGTGAGAGTGGGATGTGATCTGTTTTTCGTTGTGCTCGGTTTCCTTCTCGGCGGAACAGTAGGAGCAGGGACAGTTGTGGCTGTGTTCCTGACCGGACCTCTGGTACAGTTCTGGCTGCCGAAGACAAAGAAGGCGGTGCAGAAGGTTCTGAAGGAGCAGGTGAAAACAAAAAGAAAGGGAGAGGACTATGAGTAAGTATGATGTCATTATTATCGGAGCGGGGCCGGGAGGGATTTTCGCCGCATATGAGCTGATGCAGAAAGCACCGCAGCTCAAAGTGGCAGTGTTCGAGTCCGGCAATCCTCTTGAGAAGAGAAAATGCCCGATTGACGGGAAAAAGGTAAAGAGCTGTATTAACTGCAGGACCTGCGCCATTATGAGCGGGTTTGGAGGAGCCGGGGCGTTCTCTGATGGAAAATATAACATTACAAATGATTTCGGAGGAACGCTTTACGAGTATATCGGAAAAGACACGGCGATCGAGCTGATGCATTATGTGGACGAGATCAATGTGCGCTACGGCGGAGAAGGCACGAAGATGTATTCTACGGCGGGCACAAAGTTCAAGAAGCTCTGCATGCAGAATAAACTGAAACTGCTGGACGCATCTGTGCGCCATCTCGGCACGGACATCAACTATGTAGTGCTGGAGAACATGTTTGAGGCACTGAAGGAGAAAGTGGAATTCCGCTTCAACTGTCATGTGGATAATCTCGAGATTTCGGACAACGGCTACCGGGTGATCTGCAAAGACAGTGTTGACGAGTGCGGGCGCTGTATCGTGTCTGTAGGACGAAGCGGAAGCAAATGGATGGAAAAGATCTGCGAAGGACTCGATATCCCGACGAAGTCAAACCGCGTGGATATCGGCGTGAGAGTAGAGCTTCCGGCAGTGATTTTCTCTCATCTTACAGATGAACTCTATGAGAGCAAAATCGTATACCGGACAGAGAAGTTTGAGGATAAGGTGCGCACCTTCTGTATGAATCCGTACGGCATCGTGGTAAATGAGAACACGAACGGAATCGTTACAGTAAACGGACACAGCTATGAAGATCCGGAAAAGCAGACGGAGAATACAAACTTTGCACTGCTTGTTGAAAAACATTTTTCAGAGCCGTTTAAGGACAGCAACGGATATGGCGAAAGTATTGCGCGTCTTTCCAATATGCTGGGCGGAGGAGTGCTTGTACAGCGGTTCGGAGATCTGATCCGTGGAAGAAGAAGTACGGCGGAGAGAATTGAAGAAGGGTTCGTTCGCCCGACTCTGTCGGCGTCTCCGGGAGACCTGAGCCTTGTGCTTCCGAAACGTATTCTGGACGGTATTATTGAGATGGTTTACGCGCTTGACAAGATTGCTCCGGGAACGGCGAATGACGATACGCTTCTCTACGGTGTGGAAGTTAAATTCTACAACATGGAAGTGAAGCTGGATGAGCATCTGGAGACAAGACACAAGGGTCTCTATGTGATCGGAGATGGAAGCGGTGTGACACATTCTCTCTCTCATGCGTCTGCAAGCGGAGTGTATGTGGCAAGAGAGATTGCAGGGGACCAGAACTGAGAAGAAAAATGTAACGCGGATATAAAGGAGGGCGAGCGGACTGTGAGACTGACAATGTTGGGAACAGGGCGGGCGGTTGTGACAGACTGTTACAATACCTGTTTTGTCTTAAGCGAGGAAGAAAAGCATTTCCTCGTAGACGGCGGAGGGGGAATCGGTCTGCTTCGGCAGATGCAGGATGCCGGTATTGACTGGAAGAAGATCAGGGATATCTTTGTGACCCATAAACACATGGATCACATCCTGGGCGTCATGTGGATGATAAGGATGATCGCTCAGGCGATGAAGCGGGACGGCTATGAGGGCGATGTGCGGATCTACGGGCACAAGAAAGTGCTCCGCATCCTGGACGATATGGCGAATATGCTGCTGTCAAAACAGGAGGCAGAGTATGTCGGCGGCCGGATCCGCCTGATCCCGGTTTCGGATGGAGAGGTAAAAGAGATTATCGGGCACAAGGTTACCTTCTTCAATATTCACTCTACAAAAGCGAAACAGTACGGCTTTACGATGTATCTGAATAAAAAGGATAAACTCACATGCTGCGGGGATGAGCCTTATAATGATTCGGAGAGGATGTATGCCCAGAAGAGCAGATGGCTTCTTCATGAAGCCTTCTGCCTGTATGAGGATGCGGACAGGTTCAAACCTTATGAGAAGCACCACTCCACTGTGAAAGACGCCTGTGAGGCGGCACAGAAGCTGCATGTGGAGAACCTTGTCCTGTACCACACGGAAGATACGGATATCCGGAACAGGAAGGAGAGATACACGGCGGAAGGAAAACAGTACTTTGACGGGAATCTCTATGTGCCTGATGATCTGGAGGCGATTGAACTTTGATGAGCTGTATGACCTGATTGGCGGGGACGGGGAAGATGCTTAGGGGTAACCGCATAAGAGGAGGACATATGATAAAATTACTTGCAGTGGATATGGACGGAACATGTCTGACCAGCCGGAGCACTCTGACAGACCGGACGCTCCGGGCGCTCAGAGATGCGGCAGGGAAGGGAATTATCATTGTTCCCACAACAGGAAGAAACATGCTCTGTCTCCCGCACCGGCTTGCGGCGGGTACGCTGAATAAAGATAAGGGAAGAGACGCGGAAGGAAACCGGGATCTCTTCCGGTATGTGATCTCATCCAACGGCGGACGGGTGACGGATATCGCTGATAAAAAGGATCTGTTCCAGGCGATGCTTCCGAAGGAAACCGCGCTTTCCATACTTGAGAAGTGCAGAGGAAAGAGACTGGGTATTGCGTCTCATATGAAATACAGGTACCTGATTCAGGGAAAACCCCTTGCATTCATGGGAAGAGTGGTATACGGACGTGATGCCGGAGGAGTATGCTGTGTCAGAGATATGTATGATATCGTATGTAAGAGCCGGTATGAGGTGGAAGAACTGCAGATCTATTTTCTTTCATCCGCCGCGAGAAAGCAGGTGGATGAGATCATGTCGGAGCCAGAGGACGCATGTGCCGCCTACACGGGAATTTATGCGGAAATCTTTTCGAAAGAGGCGTCCAAAGGCAGGGCTCTGGCGGCTCTCGCGGAGAAGCTGGGGATCGAAAAGCAGGAAATCGCCTGTATCGGCGATGGTGAGAATGATCTGTCTATGTTTGAAGCGTCAGGTTTGAAGATTGCCATGGGGAATGCTGTATCTGGTCTGAAGGAACAGGCGGATTATATAACAGCGACAAACAACCGGGACGGCGTGGCTGAGGCTGTTTATAAAAAGATTCTGAGATAAGGTGCTGCTCCGGAAGGGCCGGGACAAAGATGTGATAAAACAGAGGACGGTAAAGTCGGGAAATGATTTTGCCGTCCTCTGTTTTTCTGCAGTCAAGAGATACTGCTTATCTGATACCTGTTACTTGTAGTTCAGAATTGATTTCACGTGATCGATTTCTTCCTGCGATGCCTTCTCGGCGGGCACGTAGTAGCTCCGCTCTCTGGCGGCTTCATACATCTTTTCCTGCGACATTTCACACTGATTGCGCATCTGCTTTAAGCACTGTTTCAGTTCTTTGTTTTCTGTCTGGGCGATCATATCCCCGAACATTTTAAGCTCTCCGTTTATGCCGACAAGAGCGTCGGCTACCATTGTTTTTTCATCCATTCTTTTGCTTCTCCCTTCTGAAATGTGTCTGTGTTTCTGTTTCAGCCGTTCTACCGATATCATAATACTTACAGGAACTTCATGAGCTCCTGTTTGTTTTTCATCGCGGAATCAGCAGCGTCCTGAAAGAGTTTCTTGATTTCCGGGTCCTCTGTCTTTGAAGCATAATCTGTCATCTTGCAGTGTGTGGTGGAGTATCCGCCGATGAGATGACGCAGATTCTGAAGATCAAGTACTGATAATTCTGTCATAGTGATACCTCCTTAAAGAAATAAGTTCAGAGGATAGTATATCCTGTTATCCGGTATTTATAAGCGAATGCGCGATAAATTCGTGAAACAGTTCACGCATTTCAGATGAAGTGCGGTACATGCACTCAGGATGCCACTGGACGCCAACCGCAAAAGGATGAGACCTCAGCTCAATGGCTTCGATGGTTCCGTCGGAAGCTTTTGCACTGACACGGACATCTTTTCCGGGACTGTTGACGGCCTGGTGATGATAGCTGTTTACGAAAATCCGGGAACCGATGTATCTTCGGAGCAGACTTCCCGGTTCGGTGCGGATCAGATGGCTGACCTCTCCTCTGGAGGCGGACTGCTGCATGTGGTCCAGCGTGCTGCCGGGAATCAGGGAAAGATCCTGCCATATGGTTCCCCCACAGGCAACGCTTAAGATCTGGATTCCCCGGCAGATGGCGAGAACCGGTTTCCTGGATCTGAGAATCTGCTTCATGAGCCGGATCTGAAAGAGATCTACAGTGATATCAGTGCTCCCGTTTCCTTTCCGGGGCTCTTCGCCAAAGAGAAGCGGGGTGATATCTCCGCCGCCGCAGAAGAGAAAACCATCGCACAGTTTTACATATTCGCTGATCAGCCGGTCGCTCCTTACCAGAGGCAGAATAATCGGGAGACCTTTGGAATATCGTATGGACTGAATGTAGGGATTGGTGACAAACTGCCTGTTTTCCGTAAAGCCGCAGATTACGATTCCGATTTTGGGTTCCATATATTTTCTCCTTATCAATAAAAGTGTATGAAATGTTGTAATGTATGATAGACTATGTGAAAATGGGTCAAATTATACATGCTGTGAGACAGAATATGAATCGGATAGACATGCACTGCTGGAGAATTCCTTTGGGTTGGCGGAAACGGCCGGGCAACCGCCGCGGGAAGCGTCTCCCTGTTCCTTTTCTTGACTCTGTATGGTAGAATAGTAAACGGTACGTAAAAAGTGAATGAGATGAGGAGGTTTTTGATGGAAAACAAAAGAATTATTCAGGTAGAAGAAAAGGTACCTTTTAAGCTGCTTGTACCGCTGAGTATTCAGCACATGTTCGCCATGTTCGGGGCATCCGTGCTTGTGCCTTTTGTATTTGGCATCAATCCGGCGGTAGTACTGTTTATGAATGGGGTGGGCACGCTTTTATTCATCCTGATTACAAAAGGCAGGGCGCCGGCTTACCTGGGGTCCAGTTTCGCCTTTCTCGCACCGGCAGGGGTTGTAATTTCAAAATGGGGGTATGAATATGCTCTTGGCGGTTTTGTAATTGTGGGATTCCTTGGATGTATTCTGGCTCTGATTATTTATAAATTCGGTTCAGACTGGATTAATGTGGTGCTTCCGCCGGCGGCTATGGGGCCTGTAGTTGCTCTGATCGGTCTTGAACTTGCCGGAACAGCGGCATCGAACGCAGGACTTACAGATGAAGTGATTGATGAAAGAAATGTAATTGTCTTTCTTGTGACGCTTCTGACAGCAGTGATCGGTTCGGTTGTTTTCAGAGGATTTTTATCCGTTATTCCGATTCTGATTGCGATAATCGCGGGATATGCTGCCGCGCTGGCGTGTGGGATTGTGGATTTTGGAGAAGTTGCTGCGGCATCTCTGTTCTCGATTCCGAATTTCTCAACGCCGAAGTTTAAGTGGGAGGCCATTGTGATCATCATTCCCGTGCTTCTGGTCATTACATCTGAGCATATCGGCCACCAGATTGTTACGAGCAAGATTGTGGGAAGGGATCTTCTGAAAGATCCGGGTCTCCACCGGTCTCTGTTCGCGGATAACTTTTCGAGTATGCTTTCGGGGCTGATCGGGTCTGTGCCGACAACGACATACGGGGAGAATATCGGAGTTATGGCAATGACAAAAGTGTACAGTGTCTATGTCATCGGAGGCGCGGCGGTTCTGTCCATTATCTGTTCGTTTATCGGCAAGATGACAACGCTGATCAACACGATTCCGGGACCGGTAATCGGCGGTATCTCCTTCCTGCTGTACGGTATGATCGGAACATCAGGTATCCGCATTCTTGTGGAGTCACAGGTGGACTATAATAAATCAAGGAACATGGCAATGACTTCCGTGATCTTTGTAGTCGGACTGTCCGGAATCAATGTTCAGTTCGGAAGTATTCAGCTCTCTGGAATGGTCCTGGCATGCGTGGTGGGAATGCTGATGGGACTTATGTTCTATGTATTTGACAAATTGAAACTGACCAATGACCGGGATGAAGCGTAATCTGCTGATCCGGTAATGAAAGGGGCTGCCGCATATGCGGCAGTTCTTTTTAAAATTAACGTCCGGTTAAATTTTCTTCCTGTATCTTAATAACAGCTCAATTGTGCCCTGGCTATTTTTACTGCTATAATTGAATTACGGATCCGGAGATATGTAAAGAAGAGGAGGTACAATCATGCCGATCAGTGAAGTGATACGCAGAAAGAGAAAAGAACTGGAAATGACCCAGGAGCAGGTGGCACAGCGTCTCGGTGTTTCGGCACCGGCGGTAAATAAGTGGGAGAAGGGCAGCAGCTATCCGGATATTACACTCCTACCGCCTCTGGCGCGGCTGCTGGAGACGGACGTCAATACGCTGCTCTGTTTCCGGGAGGAGCTCTCAGAGGAGGAGATCGGTCAGATCTGTAATGAAATGACGAAACTGATCTGCGAAGAAGGGCTCAAAGCGGGTTTTGAGATGGCGGAGAAGAAGATCAGGGAGTATCCCAACTGTATGGTGCTTATCTATTCGCTGAATACGTGCCTGGACGGATCAGTGATTCTGTACTCAGCCAATGAAACAGAAGAAGAGCTGAAAATTTATCAGAATAAAATTATTGCATACTATGAATTTATCGTCTCTCGTGCCGAGGAGGGGAGAACGCGAGAGGGAGCGGTCTTCATGCTGGCGGGAAAATATATGAACATGGAACGATATGATGAGGCAGAGGAGATTCTCAAGACTCTGCCTGAGCGGCCGGCGGACCGCAGAGTGCTTCAGGCAAAACTGCTGGCAAATCGGGGCAGGGTATCTGAGGCGGCAGAACTGCTGGAAAAGAAGGTGCTCGGAGACAGTTCAGAGCTTCATCTGACGCTTCTGAAACTTCTGGAACTGGCAATGGACGAGGGAAGAGAGGAGGACGCCCGGGTGATCGCTCAGATCGGGAAACAGACAGCAGAGTTGTACAGTCTCTGGGGCTACAATTCCACCCTGCTTCCCATGGAACTTTCTGTCAGGAAGAAAGACGTCCGCGCGTCTGTGGGATATATCCGGAAAATGCTGCAGGCATGCCGGGATGCAGAGGGGCAGGACGCGGTGGATGCGGAATCCCCTCTTTATCGGAAACTGCATCAGAGCCTGCAGAAGAGAGCGCAGGAAAATGCGGATTCGGAAACAGAGCAGAGAGGAAAAGCATATGGAGAGAACATGATCCCAATACTCCTGCGGGAACTCAGGACCAGCCCTGCCTATGCTTTCCTTCAGGAGGATGAAGAATTCCAAAACCTGCTGCAGGAATACACGTCCCTGTGATGGAATAAAAACGAAAGGAGCGCTGACAAATCATGAAGATTTGTCGGCGCTCCTTTCTGACTGCGTTACGATTATAAGGTATTTTCTTTTTTATTTTCAAGTTCCAGCATCTTCATTGCGCGCACCTTCAGCGGCAGGCCGAAGAGGGTAATGAATCCGTCTGCATCGTGGTGGTCGTAGAGGTCGCCTGTTGTAAAGCTTGCCAGTGATTCACTGTACAGAGAATATGGAGAGGTTTCTCCTGCTTTGATGATATTGCCTTTGTAAAGTTTGAATTTCACTTCTCCTGTCACATACTGCTGAGTTACATCTACGAATGCGCGGATGGCGTCGCACAGCGGTGTAAACCATTTTCCTTCATATACAACCTGTGCCAGCTTGTTGCCCATTTCTTTTTTCACTTCATATGTAGCGCGGTCGAGAACCAGTTCTTCCAGCTGCTGATGTGCTTCCATGAGGATTGTTCCTCCCGGAGTCTCATATACGCCGCGGGATTTCATGCCAACGACGCGGTTTTCTACGATGTCAACGATTCCGATGCCGTGTTTTCCGCCGAGTTTGTTGAGCTCAGTAATGATCTCGGAGACTTTCATCTCTTTTCCGTTCAGCGTCTTCGGGATACCTGCCTCGAATGTCATGGTCACATATTCCGGTTCGTCCGGAGCTTTCTCCGGCGGCACGGTGAGCATGAGAAGGTCGTCGTAGTTCGGCTCTACGGACGGATCTTCCAGCTCGAGTCCCTCATGGCTGATATGCCACAGGTTGCGGTCACGGCTGTAGCTGTGTTTTGTGTCAAAGGGGAGATTGATTCCGTGCTGTTTGCAGTATTCGATCTCGTCTTCACGGGACTGCATGGTCCACAGATCTGTCATACGCCACGGAGCGATGACTTTGATGTCCGGAGCCAGCGCCTTGATTCCAAGTTCGAAACGGATCTGGTCGTTTCCTTTTCCGGTTGCTCCGTGGCAGATGGCAACAGCGCCTTCCTTACGCGCGATCTCAACCAGTTTCTTTACGATTGCCGGACGCGCCATGGAAGTTCCGAGCAGGTATTTGTTTTCATAGACAGCGCCTGCCTTTACGCACGGCATAATGAAATTGTCACAGAAGTCGTCAATAATATTTTCAATATATAATTTGGACGCTCCGGAGAGTTTGGCTCTCTCGTCCAGTCCATCCAGTTCTTCTCCCTGTCCGCAGTCTACACAGCAGCAGATAACATCATATCCGAATGTTTCCTTCAGCCACGGGATTACAGCGGTTGTATCAAGTCCGCCGGAATATGCCAGTACAACTTTTTCTTTGCTCATTTTCATTGCCTCCTGAATATATTTTTATGAATTTCTGCCGGGCGGGATCCGCGGGGCAGGTTCTGTTTTGCATAGCGCTTTCATAAGCTACAACATACTATACACTAAAATTTATATTTATGCAAGAGAAAATTGAATAAAATTATAAATATGCATATAATGCGGATATAATGTATAAAAATGCATTTTGGAGAGCGCATAGTATTGGGGGAAGATGTGTGGCAGCCGGATGAAGTTTAAATTGTGAAAAAACGGGAAATTAAGAAATATTTCGGAAAGTGAAATATTGCCTTTTTGATGAGGAAAAATAGGAGTTGAAACGAAGAAGGAGAGAAGATTACTATCAAACCAAAGAAAAAAATCTGTTCATAAAGGAGAAAAGAAATCATGGAAAAGGTTAAAGTGATGCTTATATCTGGAAAAATGACATCCGAGCATTATTATCCGAAGGCGAACGAGGCGATCCGCACAATGCTGGAATCCACCGGACGTTTTGAGGTGAAAGTAGTGGAAGAATTTAATGGCGCGACACAGAGAACACTGGAGGGGTATGACCTGATCTTTCTGAATTATGATGGGAAAACAGTTCCTACAGCATCCTATGAACGCTGGGAGCCCGGTGCGGAGAAAGTATTTTTTGACTTTGTGAAAAACGGGGGAGGACTTTACATTCACCATTCCAGTGTCTGGCTGGAGGAGAACCTGCCGGATGAGTATAAGGAAACATGGGGATATTATTTGACAATGCCGGAAGGAAGAAAGGCGCCGGAAGATGACCTGATCGTGAAAAATATGGCGCCGGAAGATCCGATTATGAAGGATATTGAAGATTTTATGATAATTGGGGATGACCTGTTCAGCGGTGTACAGGAAGCGCCGGGGAAAAAGGAAGTTCTGGGAGGTATATACGATGATATCAGTCTGTATCAGAAAGACTGGTGGCCGCCTAAGCATCATCCGGTTTATATTCCGGATGGAAAGCTGGAGAATATGCGGGGAGTGAATACAATGCAGCCTGTAATCTGGAAGAACTATTATGGAAAAGGAAGAGTGTTCGGATGCAGTATCGGACATGGCATTGATACGTATCGCCGTCTGAATTACGTTACGATTCTTGTACGCGGAGCGGAATGGGCGGCAACCGGGGAAGTTACGCTGGAGAAACCGAAACGGACAGGAGCGGATCGGTTTAATGAATGGCCGTATTACCATAACAACTGATATCCCGGCGGCATTTCCGGTTTTAGGAAATCTCATGGTTTTGCGGTTTGATAATAAAGCAGCTTGCAGTTATTAACGATTTATATGGTAAAATTGTAACTTTTGTGGGAAAGAAATAAAAAAATAGTAACTTTTTTATTAAATTTATATAATCAAAAATGCAAAAGGGATAATAAAAAGTGCAAACTTATCGCTTTAAAGTTTGTTATAATATTCTTTGTAAGCAGATTTTGCTTCCCGGGGCTTATGGGAAGGATTTGTTGAACAGCATGCGGAAGGAGGTATCATCCTGCCCTACGAGTGCTGGAAAATCTATAAGGAAAGGGGGATTATACATGCCGGATATTAGATTGACCAGAATTGACAATCGACTGATTCACGGTCAGGTGGCGACGCAGTGGTGCGGCGTTGTAGGCGCGAACCTTCTGCTTGTTGCCAATGACAAAGTCGCAGGGGATGAATTCCGTCAGAGCCTGATGAATATGGCTGCGCCGGCTTATGCGCAGACAAGATTCTTCACTCTGGAGAAAACAATCAATATCATCCACAAAGCTTCCGCGAACCAGCATATTGCAATTATCTGCGAGTCACCGCAGGATGTGCTGAAACTGGTTGAGGGCGGGGTGCCGATTAAAAAAGTAAATATCGGTAATATGCACATGTCTGAAGGCAAACGTCAGGTGGCAACTTCTGTTGCTGTCGATGATGACGATGTTGCAACATTCAGAAAGCTGCAGGAGCTTGGTGTGGAACTCGAGATCAAACGTGTTCCGGATACACCGGCTGAAAGCATTGACAAGTTATTCAAATAATCACAAATGATTAACTAGAGAGGGTTTTATTAGTTAAACAGGAAAGGAGTAGACATGGAGATTTCAATTATTCAGGCAATTCTGGTCTTCGTGGTTGCTTTTATCATGGGCATTGACCAGTTCAGCTTTTTAGAGTCTCTGTACCAGCCGATCGTTACATGCCCGATCATCGGAGCTATTCTTGGTAACTTCGAGCTCGGTGTTGTAGTCGGAGGAGCTTATCAGCTTATCCAGATCGGAAGTATGCCAATCGGTGGAGCACAGCCGCCAAACGCTATCCTTGGAGGTATCATGGCGACAATCTTCGCGGTTTCACTTAATATGGAGGCAACAGCAGACGGAGTAGGAGCTGCACTTGGTCTTGCGATTCCGTTCGCGGTATTCGGTCAGTACGCAGTTACCCTGACATTTACATTTATGTCAGGTATGATGGCAAAAGCTGACAAATACGCAGAAGAGGCTAACGTAAAAGGTATCCGTAACCTGAACTTCCTCGAGATGGGAGTTCTCGGATGTCTGTTCGGTATCCTTGCAGTTGCAGGTCTGTATGGTGGTTCTGCACTTGGTGAGACACTTCAGCAGTTCTCCTATGACTTCTCATGGGTAATGGCTGGACTGGACGCAGCAGGCGGAGCAATGAAGTTCGTCGGATTTGCAATCCTTATGAAAGTTATGATGTCCAACGAGATGTGGGGATTCCTCCTGGCAGGTTTCGTTATGGCACTGCTCTGCAGCGCAAATTCAACGACTTCAGGGGCAACTCTGATTCTCTGTGCATTCGTAGGTGTTGCGATTGCTATTTATGATTTCTCAACACAGACAAAGATCAAACAGAACGCAGGCGCAGGCGCTGGCTTTGTAGGAGGTGACGAGGATGGCATATAATATTCCGGATAGATATCAGGATCTGACTCCGGCACCGCAGCTGGATAAGAAAACGTTAAATAAGATGGTTTGGCTGTCCTGTTTCTTACAGGCATCCTTCAACTATGAAAGAATGCAGGCCTGTGGATGGCTCTGGTCAATGCTTCCGGGTCTTCAGAAGATACATACAAATAAGGAAGACCTGAAAGCTTCCATGGCACACAACCTGGACTTCCTGAACACACACCCGTTCCTCGTAACATTTGTAATGGGTATTGTTCTTTCTCTGGAGCAGAATAAAGCGGATACACAGACGATTCGTTCCGTACGTATTTCCGCAGCCGGACCGCTCGGCGGTATCGGTGATGCTCTGTTCTGGCTGACACTTGTTCCGATCACAGCGGGACTTACCGCGAATATGGCTATGGAAGGCCAGATCGCCGGCGCGATCCTCTTCCTGATCATCTTCAACGTAGTTCAGTTTGTTGTTCGTTTCGGACTGATGTACTGGTCTTACGGACTGGGAACAAAAGCAGTTACGCTGCTTACATCAAACGCAAAAGAATTTACACGTGCAGCCAGTATCCTTGGTATCTTCGTAGTAGGCGGTCTGATCGCTAACTATGGTTCTACAACAGTACGTATGATCGTAGGCGAGACTCAGATCAATATCCAGGGCCTGCTGGACGGCGTGCTGCCGAAACTGATTCCGCTTCTGATCACACTTGGTATCTATGTGCTGATCAAGAAGGGATGGACACCGGTAAGATGTATCATCCTGATCCTTGTAGTAGGTATCGTAGGATGTGCGTTCGGTATCTGGAGCGGTAACTCACAGGCAATGGATGCTGACGGAAATACACTTCCGGGCGGATACACACCGCTTGTTGAGTGGTATGAGTACCCGGTACCGGAGGAAGCGGCCGAATAGCCGTGGATTAAAGAATAAGATGCGGTGCGGTATGCATCGGTTCATCAAGAGGGGAGGGATTTTAATCCCCCCCTCAAGTTTTTACAGAACAAAATCAAAGAAAAAGGAATCAGGTGGCGGTTTTTGAGTACAATAACAATATTTATAGCAGTGATTGCCGTTGTGGGATATCTGGGATTCCAGGGGGTAAAAAGTTTTCAGCTTCGAAGTCTGAATACAGGGCTTCAGAACAAAGACAGTGATATGGTGGACAGAGTGGCGAAGATGGGAGTTTCCCAGAAGCTTCTGGGCAGGTATGTCTGCGATCTGTACAGACTCAGGGCATATTATATCACCGGGGAAACAGATGAATTTGAGCAGATGCTCAGGCATATGATCGAGTCGGAGTATCCGGATCCTGCGGATAAAAAAAGCTTCCTTGAAACATATTTTCATACATTTCTGATTAAGCAGAACAGAAAATATGCGGACTGGCTGCTGGACGCAATCAGAAAGACCGGAGATGAAAAGTTTATCCGATATAATGAACAGTCATATGCAGTAATGCTCGACGGGAAGAGCGACCTGATTGAAAGTATGGTGGAGGATATTAACTCCAAAAAGTATTATGGATTTGCCCTGGGCGTAATTCTGTTTATGGTTGCAAAACAGTATTCTTATCTTGGAGACAGCGAGAATGAGCTGATTTATTTGCAGACTGCCAAATCCTGTTTTCATCCAAAAGCGGTTTATATGCCTGTAGTTGACAAATGGCTGAAAGATGCGGAAGCAGGGGCATAAAGGACAGGAGAAAGATTATGATTGGATTATTAGTTACAGGACATGCGAATTTTGGGTCTGGTATCACAAGCTCCGTAAATCTTATTGCAGGGGAGCAGGAAGATTACCAGTATGTGGATTTTCTGCCGACGTACAGCACGGAAGATCTGACGGCTGAGATGACGAAGGCGCTTGAAAAACTGAATAATTGTGAAGGAATAATTATTTTTACGGATCTGATGGGCGGGACGCCGTTTAACGTGGCGGCTCAGCTTGGACGCGGCAATGACAGAATCAGAGTTCTGGGCGGAACAAATCTGCCGATGCTGGTAGAGATCGTAATGTCGCGGAAATTTATGGATGACCTGGACGGTCTTGCGGACTCCGTTGTGGAAACCGGAAAGGAGCAGGTAATAAAATACGAATTCAAACAGGTTGTACAGGAAGACAGTGAGGATGGAATTTAAGTACATCTGTATAGAATAAAAAAGTTTGACAGCCTTGGAAAGAGGCTTAGCAGAAAGGAGAAAATGATGAGTACTGTTTTTGGTATTACAGACGACAAAATGAAGGAGACTTCTTCTACATTTACACTGACAGAGATCTATCAGCAGCCAGCTACCTGGGAGAAAACCTGCAGACAGATCGAGGAACACAAAGAGGAGATACAGAAATTTATCGATCAGGTGATCAAGTGTGAGGATTATGATGTGATCCTGACAGGAGCCGGCACAAGCGAGTTTGTCGGAAACGCGCTTTTTCCTCATCTGGCAGGCCTTCTGAACCATAAGGCAAAATCATACGGAACAACGGACATTGTCGCGACTCCGGAGGCATATCTGTCACGGACAAAACCAACGCTTCTGATCAGCTTCGGACGTTCCGGAAATTCCCCGGAATCCGTGGGAGCAATCGATGCGGCAGAGGCGGTATGTGACAATGTGTACCACCTCTTTGTAACATGCAATAAGAACGGAGCGCTTTCAAAACGTGCGGATACTACAGATAACTGTTATGCGATCAACCTGACGGACGAGACTCATGATCAGAGCTTCGCCATGACATCCAGTTTTTCAAATATGTATCTTGCAACTTATCTGTGCTTCCACTTAAACGAGCTGGACGAAGTGCTTGACAAGGTGAGAAAAATCGCAGCAGCGGGCCAGAACTTCCTGGATAACAAATACAGCATAGCGAAGAATATTGTAGATGAATATAATTTCGGGCGTATTGTATATCTTGGAAGCAACACCCTGAAAGGAACCTCCCAGGAATCAGCGCTTAAGATGCTCGAGCTGACAGCTGGCCGGGTAGTTACCATGTATGACACGCCGATGGGATTCCGTCATGGCCCGAAATCGATTGTTGACGATACAACACTTACCGTTGTATATTTAAGCGATGACCCGTATACGAGACAGTATGAGCTGGATCTTGTGAAAGAAATGAGCGGTCAGCGAAAAGCAAACAAGATCGTGGCTGTGATGAACCGGATGGATGAAGAAGCAGCGGCTCTCGTGGACTACACTGTGAGCTTCGATCTGGACGGCGCGTACGAGAACGTGCTGCTCGGACTGGACTACATCCTGTTTGCCCAGACGCTGGCAGTTCTGAAATCTCTGTCATTGTCCATAACGCCGGATAATCCGTGCCCGACAGGTGAAGTAAACCGTGTTGTACAGGGAGTTACACTGTATCCGTATACGAGAAAATAAAAAGCTGCAAGAGAGAAAGGGCATGGTTTGCGTGAGAGCAGACCATGCTCTGACAAGGAGGAAAGTCAGAAGTTATGAATTTAGAGGTTATTATTTGGAGCTGTGTTACAGTTGGAGTACTGATCGGTATCTGCGCGATTGTACTTGGAATCATTTCTGCGCGCAACATGAAGAAAAACCGGGAAGCTATGCGGGAACTTCAGGCAGGGATCAAAGTCGGCGCCCGGATTTTATTTGCCGGCGGAATCTACGGCAAAATCGTGAAAGTGAGAAATGACATTATTGATGTTGAGGTTAACAAAAGCACAGTGATACAGATATCACGATACAGTATCCAGAATGTAATATCCGAATAACAATCGAATGCTTTCCCTGCGGAGCGTATCAAAACACGGTCTGTGCGGGAAGCGTTTTCTATAAGAGGGTCATTCATCAACGGACTGCTGAGAGCTCTGGTTCTCTGATATTTTTCGAAGATAAGCGCTGGGAGTTGTATTAAAATATTTCTTGAACAGCCTTGAAAAATAGTGGATGGAACTGAATCCCAGCTTATAGGCGATCTCGCTGATGGTATACTGGTTTTCGCGGATCAGCTCCTTGCTTTTCTGCAGTTTGATGTTAATCAGATAATTCTTCGGCGAGGTGTTCAGGTGGGTTTTGAACAGCGCCTGCAGTGAAGAACGGGAGATATAAAACTCATGACAGATCTCCTCGATGGTGATTGGCTCTGTAATGCGCTTATTCATATAGGTGAGAATTTCGGACAGCAGATCATTGCGTGATGCCTGATTGTCTGTGATCAGCGTTTTATGGTTTACAGTGTCGTAAAACTGCATAAGAAGAAGCAGCGCTTCCTGAAGGTAGCACATCATAAGGGTGCGGGTATAGTAGGTGCTCTCAAAACTCTCTATAAGCAGTTTCCAGAGAATCTGCTGCAGTTCGCTGGTGCAGTGGAAAGTATGGTTCAGTATGTGAAGCGTTTTCCGCTGATTGACATCGAACACAGCAGTCAGGTAGGAGCAGGAACTTTCAATGTCCAATACAGCCTTGTCCGAACTGTAGATAATCAGATCGTGCGCCTGCAGTGTCTGGCTTCCGGATGAAAGCGTTATATTCATAGTTCCTTCATATACATAGATAAGTTCGTAGGAACGGTTGATCTGGCGTGTAAACGAGCAGCGTTCCTGTTTGTCTGTAAACCAGCAGTCCAGGATTCTGCGGACATGGAAAGGAACAGATACAGGCTGATAGGTGTAGGGAGCGGAAAGCTGTACCATCTGCGGCTGTATCTGCGGTGTAATCAACTGCCATGACAGCGGCGTTGACAGCGGAATAAGGTTAAAATAGATTCCGGGAGAGAGTCTGATGTGATCCCGGACTGGAAATGTCCGGAGGTTATTCTGCTCTGGCGAATCCGAGACAAGGATTCTGGCAAGCCCCTGGGGACACTCGATATATACTTCACATGGAAAGACATATAACTGAGTGATTCTCTTGGTGTTTACGCTGATTTCCTGCCGGATCAGATCTTTTTTTGCAGGATCAACCGGTTCACTGTAAAATGTTCCGTACGGTTCAAAACTGTGATTGGCGAGTCTGCTGAGCATGTTGATTCCCCCTCGTGAATTGCAGTGTTTAATAGTTTGTTTTATACTTTTTAAATTATATAATATCTTTTTGTGAAAATCAAGGAGGAGCCTGTTATGATTATTCAGAGTACAAAAGTATGGGTGGCAGATCAGTTTATCAAAGCTCAGATTGAAGTGGAAAACGGAAAAATCACGAATCTGTACGAATATGGAACCAAAACAGCGGATGTGGATTATGGTGACAACCGGATCCTTCCGGGATTCATTGATCTGCACTGCCACGGAGCCTATGGGTTTGATACAAATGATGCCAATGAAGAAGGACTGCGCAACTGGGTAAAGAATATTGTGAGCGAAGGTGTGACAGCCCTCCTGCCGACAACGATTACGCAGAGCGAGGAAGTATTGACAAACGCGCTGAAGAACGTTGCAAAAGTAGTTCGGGAAGGGTATACTGGAGCTGAGATTCTCGGAATCCATTTCGAGGGACCTTATCTGGATATGAAGTATAAAGGCGCTCAGCCGGAGCAGTATATTGTGAAGCCGACAGTGGAACAGTTTGAGAAATACCAGGAAGCTGCTGATGGTCTGATCCGTTATATTACGATGGCAACAGAGACGGATGAAGACTTCGAACTTACAAAATACTGCGCTGAGCATGGCGTAGTTGTGAGCATCGGACACTCTGCCGCAACGAGCGAGCAGGCTGTGCAGGCGTTTGCACACGGCGCGAGATCCATGACTCATGTATATAATGGCATGACGCCGTTCAATCACAGGGCAAACGGTCTGGTAGGGGCGGCTTATCGGATGAAGAGCATGTATGGGGAGATTATCTGCGATGGCAACCATTCTACGCCGGCAGCTCTCCATCAGTTCTTTGAGGCAAAAGGACCGCATTACGGCATGATGGTAAGCGATGCGCTCATGGCAAAGGGATCTCCCGCAGGATCGAAGTTTATCTTCGGAGGAAATGAGATTGTTATCTATCCGGACGGCAGCGCGCATCTGACTTCGACAGGCGGACTTGCGGGCTCCACGCTGCACATCAACGAGGGACTGCGGATTCTGATTGAGGAGGCTCTTGTTCCGGTTGACACGGCAATCAACGCATGCACGAAAAATCCTGCGGCATGCCTGCGTGTGGATGACAGAAAAGGTTCTCTCAAAGTCGGAATGGATGCGGATATCGTTGTGATCGACCGGGATTACAAAGTGCTGCAGACATACTGCATGGGAGAGAAAATGCTGGATGCAGAAGCGTAGCCGGCAGCAGGGATATTATAAACAAATAATAATTCAGCACGCGCCGCTCGGAAAACCGCATTGCTGAATTATTACGATAAAAAAGGAAAGATGTGGTTAGGGAAGATATGAGCAAGAAGAAAAAGTCAGCACCGGTGGAGAAAATCCGCCTTTCGGGAAGAAACATATACACAGACAAAAAAGGACGTACAATTTATTATGATTTCGTGACGAAAAAAGGGTATCTGGTAGATAAGAAGAATGAAAACTCAGCGGTATTCTACAAGAACAGAATCGTAGTGATCCTGTTTGCGGCGATTCTATGCTGGGCGACATTTCTCTCACCGATACAGGCAGTGATTGCCTGGGCGGTCATGATGGTTCTGGCAGAAGTTACATTCCGCAAGTCATTTTTAAAGAGAATGGAGCCGGTTACGGATGTGGACTTTGAACGCAGAGTTTCTGCTCTGCAGTACATAGTGGAGAACAAAGAGAAGGGCAGAGTGATCATGCTGGCAGTTCTCTATCTGCTGTTTGCGGTTCTGATTGTTCTGAACGCATATGTGGAAAAATATTCGATCGGCCTGTGCATCTTCAGCGGATGTCTGGCGCTTGTGGGAATCTATTTCGGAGTGCTTCATATCATAGCGCTGACCAAAATGAAATAAACAGAAGAAGCAGAGAAAGGAATACGAAAAAGGACGGGAAAGAAATGATGTGGCTTTCCCGTCCTTTTTGAATGCATATACATTTTTGTCTCAGCGCAGGCTGAAGCGAGATGTCTCTCCTTATGCCTGTCCTTCAGAACCGCATACGCTGATCTTCTCTTTGACAAGCTCGGTTACGTATTCCATTCCGACAGCGCTGTATTTCTTCGGATCAAATGCGTCCGGATTCTCGGCAAGATATTTCTTCACTCCGTTGCTGAATGCCACGCGCAGCTCTGTTGCGAAATTCACTTTGCAGATACCGCGTTTGATGGATTCGCGAACCGCGTCGTCCGGAACTCCGGAAGCACCGTGAAGTACCAGCGGGATCGATACGACTTCGCGGATTGCGCTCAGACGCTCGAAGTCAAGTTTCGGAGTACCTTTATAGAATCCGTGAGCAGTACCGATTGCAACTGCAAGAGAAGTTACGTTTGTGCGCTCAGCGAATTCTTTGGCCTGCTGCGGATCTGTGTACGGAGAATCGTGATCAGCTACGAGATCATCCTCTTTTCCGCCTACTTTTCCAAGCTCTGCTTCCACGCTGATTCCTGACGGAGCGCAGGCGTCTGTCACCCTGCGTGTCAGTGCGATATTGTCTTCGAATGATTCGTGGGAACCATCGATCATGATTGATGTGTAGCCTGTGCGCAGTGCCTGCATCGCGAGATCAAAGCTGTTTCCGTGATCAAGGTGCATGGCAACCGGAACTGTTGTACGCTCGGCTGCTGCTCTTACCATGGCGAGATAATAGTCAAGTCCGGCATATTTTACAGTAGAAGGCGTAGTCTGCATGATGACAGGTGAGTTCATCTCCTCAGCTGCTTTTAAGACAGCCATAACCATCTCCATGTTTTCCACGTTGAATGCGCCTACTGCGTAGTGTCCTTCCTGCGCTTTTTTTAACATTTCATTCGTTGTTACTAATGGCATAGAAATAACCTCATTTCTTTAAATTTTTCCTACTGATTACGATACCAGTATAGCACAGAAAACCGGGTTCTGTATCTGCAATTTTCACTTTCCTAAAAAATGCAAATGTTTATTTAATTAATCCAAAGTAGGGCGTGTTTTAAAGTGATACGATGGATATAGAAACGGGCGGATCTCCCACTGAAAAACCGCGGAACATCCAGAGCTTACAAGAAGAGAACGGAGTGGATTCCAACAGGTCCTGTCTGCGAAAAAATGTAGGAAAAAGGAGATAAATTATGCGCGAGAATCCATTGAAAAAAATTGTGGAACTTCAGAAAAAAGGGGAAAATGTCGGCATTTATTCTGTGTGCAGCGCCAACGGGTACGTGATCGAGGCGGCGCTGAAAAGAGGGCTGTCAGACGGTTCCTGCGTACTGATTGAAAGCACGGCGAACCAGTGCGACCAGAACGGCGGTTACACCGGGATGACGCCTGCGGATTTCCGTCAGTTTGTGCTGGAGACTGCTGAAAGAAACGGGTTTGACAAAGAGCGGATTTTCCTCGGCGGAGATCATCTGGGACCGCTAACATTTGCACATAAAGACGAGGCGGAAGCAATGGCAGATGCAGAGGAGCTGATCCGCTGCTACGTGGGCGCGGGATTTACGAAGATCCATATTGATACGAGCATGAAAGTGAACAGCGATGATCCGGATACACGGCTGTCGGATGAAGTGATTGCAGGGAGAGGCGCCCGTCTTGCACGTGTTGCCGAGGAGACGTATCAGCAGCTGCTTGAGAGAGAGCCCGATGCGGTTCCTCCGGTCTATATTATCGGAAGTGAAGTGCCGATTCCGGGAGGCGCGGTCGGAAGCGAAGATAATGGCGTCCAGGTTACGAAAGTGGAAGACTTCCGCAATACGGTGGAGGCATTCAAAGAGGCTTTCCGGGAAGCAGGACTTGAAAATGATGTCTGGGAGCGTGTCATCGGCGTGGTGGTACAGCCCGGCGTGGAAGAAAAAGACAGTGGCTGCACGGAGTATGACAGAGAAAAAGCAAAAGAGCTTATGGCATCGATCGACGAATACCCGGGACTTGTTTTCGAAGGACATTCCACGGATTATCAGACAAAGATCAAGCTGCGCGAACTGATTGAAGACGGTGTGGGCATCCTGAAAGTAGGTCCGGGGCTTACATTTGCCATGAGAGAAGGGCTTTTCGCACTTGAAAATATTGAAAGAGAACTGCTGAACGGCACGGATGCCGAACTGAGCAGGTTCTCGGAAGTCCTTGACGAGGAAATGTGCAGAGATGACTGTTACTGGAGAAAACATTATCAGGGAACAGAGGCAGAACTTCGTTTTAAAAGAAAATATTCCTTCTCTGACCGCTGCAGATACTATATGCCGGTGCCGGAGGTAGAGAAAGCTATTGGACGTCTGATTGACAACCTGCGCACGCACGGGATTCCGCTGAACCTTCTGAGCCAGTTCATGCCGATTCAGTACACAAAAGTGCGGGAAGGCGAACTGGAGAATGATCCGGTTGAGCTGATTGAGGACCGGATTATTAACACGATTGACGAGTATCTCTATGCGACGCATCAGAAGGAGCTGATGTAACATGCAGAGTGGGCTGATATAACAGAAAGAGTTGTCTGACATAACAGGCGGATCAGGCTGAAGAGTTACAGTGCATGAGGATTGTGAGTATATCACAGACAGGACACATGATGTGTGGTAACCTGGGATATACTCATAATCCTTTTTTGGTGGCAGTTCCTGATCCGCAGGAAACTGTGATCCCGTATGTGTTTTGGTAACAGTTCAGCCATGGGACTGTTCGTGAGAGAAAATCATGCTCGCATGATTTTTCGATCGAGCGGTTCCATGGACTGAGCGCCTGTATATGAGGGAAACAGCGGCGCAGCCGCAGTAAGCACGCCAGTGCGGTTTTCCGAATGGCGCGGCTGAACTGTTACGTGTTTTGGAATCTTGCACACATTTCAGGTGGCGGTTCCGGCGGGGGATATGCTATACTAAGCCGGAATACAGGATATGCCGGCTGCATAAGACAAAAAGGACAGAAAAAGGAAAACGAAAAGTCCGGGAACGGAGAATAAAAAGGAAATCCAAAAAGGACAGAAAACAGGCAGCAGAGGGTGCTGCCGGATAAAAGAAGGAGAACATGGTTATGGGATTCACGATTGAGACGGGAATATCAGCGTTGACAGTGTTTGTACAGGGGCTCCTCAGCTTCTTCTCACCCTGTGTACTGCCGCTTGTACCGCTGTATCTGGGGTATCTGGCGGGAGGACTGAATATACAGCCGGGGCAAGGTACTGCCGGGGGCGCAGGGGCTGCCGGGAGTGCGGAGAATGATGGCGGAGAAGGAGAAAAAGAGTGCGGCTTGGCCGGGAAAAAGAGATGGAGCCGGGACAGTGTGCGGCTGTTCATCCGGGTGCTGTGCTTTACGGCAGGGATCGGAGGCGCGTTCTTTGTGCTGGGACTTGGCGCATCAGCCCTGGGAACTTTCTTCCAGGAGCAGAGAAGACTGTTTGCTGGAATCGGTGGTATCCTTGTGATGCTGTTTGGTCTGTATCAGCTGGGTGTGTTCGGCAGTTCCAGAATACTGGGCGAGGAGCATCGCATCCCTCTGCATCTGGATAAACTGACCATGTCCCCGGTGACTGCATTTGTCATGGGATTTGCGTTCAGCTTTGCGTGGACGCCCTGTGTGGGACCGGCGCTGACCAGTGTGCTGCTCATGGCGGGAAGCGCGGATTCCAGCGTAAAGGGCTTCTTCCTGATCGGAGTCTATACGCTTGGATTCATCCTGCCGTTTCTGGCAGCAGGGATCTTTACCGCGAAATTATTGGGTCTGTTCAAGAAGCATATGAAAGTGGTAAAATACACGGTGAAGGCGGGCGGCGTCCTTATGATCCTGATGGGCCTTCTCATGTATACGGGAAAGATGAACGATATCACAGGATATCTGTCCACAAATATGCAGGCGTATGTAGATGACAGCGCAGAGGGGACGGATACTGCAGGAGATTCGGATGTGTCAGAGGGTTCGGATGTATCAGAGGATGCGGGAACATCGGCGGCTTCCGGAGCATCGGATGACAGTGCGTCGGAAGATGGCGCATCGGAAGACGAGTCTGTCCGGGCTTATGAGTTTGAGCTGACAGACCAGTACGGCAATGTCCATACGCTGGATCAGTATAAGGGGAAAGTGATATTCCTGAATTTCTGGGCTACATGGTGCGGACCATGCAGGAACGAGATGCCGGAGATCCAGAAGCTGTATGAAGAATACGCGGCTCAGGGGGATGACGCAGATGTTGTGATACTCGGCGCGGCGGCTCCGGATCTGGGGAATGAAGGCTCGAAAGAGAGCATAATCTCGTTTATGGAAGAAAACGGTTATACGTATCCTGTGCTTCTGGATGAGAATGTGGAGATGTTCAGCTGGTATCAGATATCCGCTTTTCCGACCACATTTATGATTGACAGGGACGGAAATGTCTACGGGTATGTTACAGGACAGCTGACAGAGGATATTATGCGAAGTATCATAGATCAGACGCTCAGCGGGGAGAGTACAGGAGAGTAAGGAAAATATGGCGCAGGAGCATATTTTCAGGAAGGAGCTTGTTATGAATTCATCTTTTTTGTATCTGGACGGCGGATGCGTGAGACGTTACCTGACTCCGGGAATAGTAATAAGAACAGTAAAAGATTTGTGGAAAAGGGGACCACAGTGATTGCCCTCGACGGATTTATTGACGTTGATCCGGCTTTTGCCGAAAAGGCGGATAAATGGTATGTGGGCAATGAAAAGACGGACCGCGCGGAGATCATTGACAGCAAAGCCATGTCGCACGGTATACCGCTTTCGTATGATAATGTGTTTGGAGAAATGGTGTGGAACTGCATCTGTAAGGAGGCGCTATGGTTGTAATTAACGATCCGAATTTTTCGATCCCTCAGATCTGTGACTCGGGACAGTGCTTCCGGCTGGAGCCGGTTGGGAACGGGGAGTATGTCCTTCAGGCGGCGGACCGGTATCTTAAGATCCGGACGGGAAGGCGTGAGCAGACGGAAGAGCGGGGACTTGGGAAGTGGGAAGATGCAGCGGAGAACGAAAGTGAATCACAGACGATTCTCTATTGCACTGAGGAGGAATATCACTCATTCTGGGAGACATATTTCGACCTGAATGTGTCTTACAGAGATTATCTGGACAGGATCGATCCGGAAGATGCATACCTGATCCGGGCCGCTGCGTTTGGGAGCGGAATCCGAATCCTGCGTCAGGATGTGTGGGAGATGATTATAACCTTTATCCTGTCCCAGCAGAATAATATCCCGCGGATCAGGAAAATGATTCGGGAGCTGAGCCATAGCTTCGGAGAGAAAAAAGAGGCGGAAGACGGCACTTTCTACTATGGATTTCCGACTCCTGAGAGGCTGGCAGGAGTTTCAGAAGATGAACTGCGGGAGATGAAGTTCGGATACCGGAGCCGGTATATCTGCGGGTCGGCTGCGAGCGTTGCGGACGGACGTTTTGATCTCGCTTCGCTGACGGGAATGGAATACGGCCGTGCAAAGGAGGAACTCATAAAACTGCCGGGGATCGGCGGGAAGGTGGCGGACTGTATCTGTCTGTTCGCCCTTCACCATATGGATGCGTTTCCGGTGGATACGCATATCAAAAGCGTGTTGGATACCTGTTATTCAGCTGGATTTCCGTTTGAGAGATATCGGGGCTGCGCAGGGGTGATGCAGCAATACATATTTTATTATGATTTGAAAGGAAATAACTGAATGGAAAATTTTCAATATTATACACCGACAAAAGTGGTTTTTGGAAAAGGAGCGGAGGAGCAGGCAGGAGAACTGATCAGGCAGCAGGGCTGCGGCAGGGTTCTTGTGCATTACGGAAGCGGAAGCGTAGTCAGAAGCGGACTTCTCGACCGGATCTGTGCCTCGCTTGACAGGGAGAAGATCCCTTATATCACACTCGGCGGAGTTGTGCCGAACCCGAGACTTTCCCTTGTTTATGAAGGAATCGACCTGTGCAGAAGAGAAAATGTGGACTTCATACTTGCCGTAGGCGGCGGGAGTGTGATTGATTCCGCGAAGGCGATCGGATATGGCGTGAAATACGATGGGGACGTCTGGGATTTTTATTCCGGTAAACAGAAAGCAAAAGAGAGCGTTCCGATAGGTGTGGTGCTGACAATCTCCGCTGCGGGATCTGAGATGAGCGATTCCTCTGTGATCACAAATGAAGACGGATGGCTGAAGCGTGGGTACAGCAGCGACTGTGGCAGAGCGAGATTTGCTGTTATGAATCCGGAACTTACCATGACGCTTCCGAAATATCAGACAGCCAGCGGATGTGTGGACATTATGATGCATACAATGGAGCGTTATTTTAATCTGAGTGAGAACATGGAACTGACCGATGGAATCAGTGAACATCTGATCCGCACGGTTATGAAAAACGCGAAGATTCTTATGACAGAGCCGGACAACTATGATGCCAGGGCAGAGGTGATGTGGGCTGGAAGCCTTTCACACAACGGACTGACAGGATGCGGAACCGGAGGAGGAGACTGGGCATGCCATCAGCTGGAACATGAGCTGGGGGGAATGTTTGATGTGGCTCATGGAGCGGGCCTCGCTGCTGTGTGGGGAAGCTGGGCAAGATACGTGATCGACGCGGACCCGGAGAGGTTTGCAAAATTCGCGGTAAATGTCATGGGCGTTGAACCGGCGGAAAGCGATGAGGCGACAGGGTTAAAAGGAATCGAGGCAATGGAAGAATTTTACAGAGCCCTTGAAATGCCGGTGAAGATCAGTGATATGGGCATCCAGCTTACAGAGGAACAGATGGAAGAACTGGCGGAGAAATGCAGTCATTTCGGAAAACGCACGGTCGGATGCATGAAGAAACTGACAAAAGATGATGTATATCTGATTTATAAGGAGGCAAGGTGACGGGCGGATGAATACAGTGGAAATGATAGATGAGATACAGAATCGGACTCTTCAAGATGAAGAATTAAGAAGGCGTTTTCTGCTCACCAGAGATGCGGATGACAAGTTGGAAGCATTTTGCAGGCTGTGCCGTGAACTTGGATATGAGATCTATCCGATGGATGTGATTCAGGCGGGAGATGAGTTCTATGCCGCCATGAAAAGAAGCACCAATGGCGGAGGGGAGAATTCCCCGAAGCTGGAGGGGGAGGATGACCTGTACGAGATGTTTTTTGCAAGCATTGTGAAGGCGGAGATTTAGATAGAATCTACGATGAAAGATTTGAAGGAAAAAGGATTATGGGGTTTATTTGAGATGAGTTTTCTGCAACAAAGATTGTGATTGACTAACCTGGCATCTGTTCTCTAAAATAAAATAAAGGAGGGATATGATGCAGGCTTTATCGAATGCAAAACCCGGAGAAAACTATACGATTAAGTGGATGTTCGGAGTGCCGGCCGTCCTGGAATTTCTGCACAGTCACAATGTCGAGGAAGGAAGTACCATCCGGCTGGTTCAGCGATGCCGCAACAGCGTGATCATCGGCGTTCAGGATGCCAGATTTGTACTGGAAAATGAAGTGGCGGACCGAATCAAGGTCTGAGTTTTCCGGATAGAAATGGGGAAAGAAAACGCGGAAATCAGTTTATGGATATCTGTTTTGAGAGAAGAAAGCGCCGTATCGCCAGGTATGGTGCTTTTTCCCGTGCAGGAGGTTAAGAAGTTCTTAAGAAATCCGCATTGCGGAAAATGTGGCAGAAATAGAGTTTTAATGGTAAAATAGAAAACAGCAGATGCAGGACATGTGCAGAAAGGAGACCATAATGGGAACATACATGGAAATGCTCGCAGGTCATGCGAAGAGCGCAGCCTCAGAGGCGGCAAAACTTGGTACAGCAGATAAAAACAGGGGGCTGCTTGCGGTGGCAGATGAACTGATCGCCCAGCAGGAAATGATTCTTGAAGAAAATACAAAAGATCTGGAAGCTGCAAGAAACAAAGGAATTAAGCAGTCGCTGATAGACCGGCTGGCTCTCTCTGAAAAGCGGATTGCAGATATGGCGGAAGGACTTCGGCAGATCGTATCACTGGAAGATCCGGTAGGAGAAGTGCTCTATATGAAGACAAGACCGAATGGTCTTCGGATCGGAAAGAAAAGGGTGCCCCTTGGTGTTGTGGGGATTATCTATGAATCTCGGCCGAATGTGACAGCAGATGCCTTTGGACTATGTTTTAAAACCGGCAATGCAGTGATTCTTCGCGGCGGAAGCGATGCGATCCATTCGAATCAGGCAATTGTACACGCTATAAAATCAGGTCTTCGCAAGGCTAAACTGTGTCAGGACCTTGTTGTTCTTGTGGAGGACACGAGCCGTGAAGTGGTAAACGAGATGATGAAGATGCACGGCTGGATTGACGTTCTGATACCGCGCGGCGGAGCAGGGCTTATCGCGAATGTGGTGCAGAACAGTACGGTTCCGGTGATTGAGACAGGAACCGGAAATTGTCATATTTATGTGGATGACAGCGCGGATGTGCATATGGCTGCGGATATTATAGAAAACGCGAAAACCCAGAGAATGGGTGTGTGCAATGCATGTGAGTCGCTTGTCATCCATGGGGACATCGCATCGGAGGCTCTGCCTCAGATTGTAAAAAAACTGAAGGATCATGATGTGGAGATCCGCGGCGATGAGAGAGCAATGGCGATCAGCGATGAGATCATTCCCGCGACGGAAGAAGACTGGGGGACTGAGTATCTGGACGCTGTTATTTCTGTGAAGATCGTTGATTCCATCGATGAGGCGATTGCTCATATCAATAAATATAATACAGGGCATTCCGAATCAATTATTACGGAAAATTACAGCAATGCCCTCAAATTTCAGGATGAAATCGATGCGGCGGCGGTGTATGTAAATGCATCGACCAGATTTACAGACGGCTTTGAATTCGGGTTTGGGGCGGAAATCGGAATCAGTACACAGAAGCTTCATGCAAGAGGACCCATGGGGCTGGAGGCACTGACCACTACAAAGTACATCATATTCGGCGATGGTCAGATAAGAAAGTAGATGAAGCTCCGCAGGACACGGCAGTGAAGGAAAGCAGGTACGCCTGTGCGGACAGAAGGCCGAAGCGTATGGTCGCAGTATACAGGGGCATCCCGGGCAGAATAATTTTTGCGCCGGGGTGCTCTGTTTTTGATGGGAATTATGAAGGTTGTCAACGTTTCTGCTGGGGTGAAGAGTTGTTTCCTGTCGAAAATGAAAGAATAGCACTTGCATAATATGCAATAAAGATGTATAATTATGCAAGCGCACAAGAGGTGTACCCAGTCAGGTTATTGAAAATAAAATATCAGCCGTAATATTTTATCTATTATTGATATGTGCTATATTATTGGAAATATGATATAAAATGTGCTGAAGAAATCTGAAGTTATAAAAATACAGGGAAGGCGGGAGAATATGGTAAAAGCAGGAATTATCGGAGCGACCGGTTATGCGGGCGGAGAGCTTGTAAGGATATTATCAAAGCATAAAGATGCAGAAATTAAATGGTATGGTTCGAGGAGCTATATCGGTCAGAAATACGCCGATGTATATAAAAATATGTTCCAGATCGTGGATGGAGAGTGCATGGACGACAATATGGAAGAACTTGCTTCCCAGGTGGATGTCATATTTACAGCTACACCGCAGGGGCTGTGCGCTTCTCTTGTCAGCGAGGAGATATTGTCGAAAACAAAGATTATAGATCTCAGCGCTGATTTTCGACTGAAAGATGTAAATGTCTATGAAGAGTGGTACAAAATCGAACACAAAGCTCCGCAGTTTATCGAAGAGGCTGTCTACGGACTGTGTGAGATCAACAGGGAAGAGGTAAAAAAGGCACGGCTGGTTGCCAATCCAGGATGTTATACGACGTGTTCGATCCTGACCGCTTATCCTCTTGCAAAAGAAGGTCTGATTGATATGAGCACACTGATCATCGATGCGAAATCAGGGACATCAGGAGCAGGAAGAGGCGCGAAACTTCCGAACCTTTTCTGCGAGGTGAATGAGAATATAAAAGCCTACGGCGTTGCCAGCCACAGGCATACGCCCGAGATCGAAGAACAGCTGGGATATGCTGCCGGCGAAAAGGTGCTGCTTAGCTTCACACCCCATCTCGTTCCCATGAACAGAGGAATTCTGGCTACAGAATACGCATCTTTGAAAAAGAACGTGAGCTGGGATGAGGTAAAAGCAGTTTACGATAAATATTATGCAGACGAAAAATTCATCCGTGTGCTCGGAAAAGATGAGTGTCCGGAAACCAAGTGGGTGGAAGGAAGCAATTATGTGGATATCGGATTCAAAATTGATCCGCGCACAAACCGTATTATCATGATGGGCGCGATCGATAATCTGGTTAAAGGCGCCGCGGGGCAGGCGGTACAGAATATGAACCTGATGTTTGGACTGGATGAGTGCGAGGGGCTGGATCTGGTCCCGATGTTTCCATGATCGGGGACGTAGTCAAATTCACTTTTGCTACGTCCCAAACTGAAATTCAGTGTGTCCCAAAATGCAGATCAGGGTGTCCCAAACTGATGATTGATGTGTCCCAGATTGATGAAATAAAGGATAGAGAGTGTGATTTTTTATGATACGTGTTATGACAATAGATGACTATGATGGCGTTTATGCGCTCTGGAAAAAGATTAAAGGATTTGGAATTCGCAGCATTGATGATTCCAGAGAAGGCGTGGAGCGTTTTCTGAAGAGAAACCCATCGACAAGTGTAGTTGCAGTCGAAGATGGTAAGATTGTAGGAAGTATTCTATGCGGGCATGATGGAAGAAGAGGCTGCCTGTATCATGTATGTGTTGATGAGGCATACCGGCGTCATGGAATAGGCAGGGAAATGGTTGTTTTTGCCATGAAGGCGCTTCGGGCAGAGCAGATTAATAAGGTATCATTGATTGCGTTTACAAAAAATGATATCGGAAATGCGTTTTGGAACACGATAGGATGGACGGAGCGGCTGGACCTGAATTACTATGATTTTACATTAAATGAGGCAAATATTACAGCGTTTAATGAACAATAAATAATAAAGCTGAGAAAGAATGAACAGAGAGAAAGAGGTGTATGGCATGGAAATAATCGAGGGCGGCGTGACTGCAGCAAAAGGATTCGAGGCAGCGGCAGCGGAGGCACAGATAAAATACAAAAACCGTACGGATATGGCTTTGATTTACAGTGAAAAACCGTGTAAAACAGCGGGGACATTTACAAGAAATGTTGTAAAGGCTGCGCCGGTAAAATGGGATCGGGCAGTTGTGGAAAGCAAAGTGAAGTCGCAGGCAGTGATTGTAAATTCGGGAATTGCGAATGCGTGCACCGGCGAAGAGGGAATGAATTACTGTGAGGAGACGGCGAAGACGGCAGCGAGGATACTGAATATTGACAGCAAAGGCGTTCTCGTAGGTTCCACCGGAGTTATCGGGATGCAGCTTCCGATTGACAGAATCAAGGCGGGGATAGGGAAACTGGCTGAAGCAAAGAAGGCTGATCTTGCCAGCGGAACAGCGGCCGCGCAGGCGATTATGACTACGGATACGAAGAAGAAGGAAGCGGCAGTTACAGTTGAAATCGGCGGGAAAACTGTTACCATTGGCGGAATGTCCAAAGGATCCGGGATGATTCATCCGAATATGTGTACAATGCTTGCATTTATCACAACCGATGCGAAAATTACAAAAAAAGCGCTTCAGATCGCGCTCAGTGAGGACGTTGAGGATACTTACAACATGATTTCCGTTGACGGAGACACATCCACAAATGATACTGTTCTTCTTCTGGCAAACGGCATGGCGGGAAATGCGAAGATCCGTTATGGAACACCGGAATTTGAAATATTTAAAAAAGCACTCCATTATGTAAATGAGACTCTTGCAAAATCAATGGCAGCTGATGGAGAAGGCGCAACAGCGTTATTTGAAGCAAAAATTGTAGGAGCTGATACAAAAGAACAGGCAAAAATGCTGGCAAAATCGATTGTATGCTCAAATCTGACGAAAACAGCGCTTGCCGGTCATGATGCAAACTGGGGACGTATTCTCTGCGCAATGGGATATTCAGGCGCGCAGTTTGATCCGGAAAAAGTCGACCTTTATTTTGAAAGCGAAGCCGGAAAAATTCAGATTATCGAAAATGGAACCGCAGCAGACTACAGTGAAGAAAAAGCGACAGAGATATTGTCACAATCAAAAGTAACTGTAACGGCAGATATAAAAGCCGGTGAAGCGCAGGCAACAGCCTGGGGATGCGATCTGACCCATGAATATATCAGTATTAACGCGGATTACCGGAGCTGATGAGGAAGAATACTGTTCAAAAAGGGACAGGGGTAAGTGCAGTTTGGGACACACTGAATTTCAATTCGGGACGTAGCAAAAGTGAATTTGACTACGTCCCCAAGGAGGTAGTTATGAACGATAACATGCAGCAATATCTTGACAAAGCGCAGGTTTTAATTGAAGCGCTGCCATACATCCAGCGATTTAACCGCAAAATCATCGTTGTGAAATATGGCGGCAGTGCCATGATTGACGAGGAACTGAAAAAGCGGGTGATCGAGGATGTTACGCTTCTGAAGCTGGTTGGATTCAAACCGATCATTGTACACGGCGGCGGAAAGGAAATCAGCAAATGGGTCGGAAAAGTAGGGATGGAGCCGAAGTTTATCAATGGTCTGCGCGTGACGGACGCTGAGACCATGGAAGTGGCTGAGATGGTTCTCGGCAGGGTGAACAAGAGTCTGGTTCAGATGGTGGAGAGCCTGGGAGTGCGCGCGATCGGCATCAGTGGCAAGGACGGCGCTCTGATGAAGGTCGAGAAAAAGTATTCGGAAGGACAGGATATCGGATTTGTAGGCGAGGTCAGGGATGTGAATGCGCAGATTCTGTATGATCTGCTTGAAAAGGATTTCCTTCCGATTGTCTGTCCGGTAGGCCTTGACGATGATTTTAATACATATAACATTAATGCGGATGATGCTGCGTGCGCCATTGCCAAAGCAGTGAAAGCCGAGAAGCTGGCGTTTCTGACAGATATCGAGGGCGTGTATAAGGATCCGGATGATCCGAAGACTCTGATTTCCGAGCTGCGCGTGCATGAGGCACAGAAGCTGATGGAGGACGGATATATCGGAGGCGGAATGCTTCCGAAACTTCAGAACTGCATTGACGCCATTGAAGCAGGCGTTTCACGGGTGCATATCCTGGACGGCAGGATTCCGCACTGTCTCCTTCTTGAGATATTTACGAACAAAGGAATCGGAACAGCGATATTAAATGATGAAGAAAGCAGGTATTATAATGGTGAACAGTAAGATACAGGCAGCAGAAGAAAATCTGATCCACGTGTACAATCGTTTCCCGATCGCGCTTGATCACGGTGAGGGAATGTATATTTACGATACGGAAGGGAAAGAATATCTGGATTTTGCAGCGGGATTTGCTGTGACAGGGCTGGGATATAACAACAGGGAATTAAACGAGGCGCTGAAAGCTCAGATTGACAAGTTATACCACATATCCAATTTGTATTATCATGAGAGTTGCGGGGAAGCGGCCAAAGAGCTGAATCGTGTCTCCGGTATGGACAGAGTGTTTTTCACAAACAGCGGGGGCGAAGCGATTGAAGGCGCGCTGAAATCAGCGCGCAGGTATGCTTACACGAAACAATCCGGACGCTACGAGTTCATTGCCATGGAGAATTCTTTCCACGGCCGTACGTTCGGAGCTGTGTCAGTGACAGGGCATGAGGCTTACAGGGAGCCTTTCGAACCACTGGTACCTGGAGTGAAGTTCGCGAAATTCAATGATCTTGACAGTGTGAAAGCCCTGGTAAACGACAAGACCTGCGCCATTATTCTGGAGCCTCTGCAGGGCGAGGGCGGAATCAATCTCGCGACTCAGGAGTTTATGGAAGGCATCCGCGCGATCTGCGATGAAAATGATATCCTTATGATCTGCGATGAAGTCCAGTGCGGGATGGGCAGAACTGGAAGCATGTTTGCATGGCAGGGATTCGGCGTGAAGCCGGATATTATGACCATGGCAAAGGCGATTGGAAACGGCATTCCTGTCGGAGCTTTCGCCATGACGGAAAAAGTAGCGGAATATTCGTTGAAGCCGGGCGACCATGGAGCCACATACGGCGGGAATCCCCTTGCCTGCACGGCAGTGAAAAAAGTGCTTGAGATATTCGAGCGCGATGACATTGTGGGACATGTCAATAAAGTGGCGCCCTATCTGACTGCAAAACTGGATGAACTTGTGGAAGAGTTCGACTGCGTGGTGCAGCGGAAAGGAAAAGGGCTGATGCAGGGACTTGAGATCTCAAGACCTCTGGCAGAGGTGAATAACCGCGCCATTGAAGAGGGGCTCCTTGTGATCCAGGCGCACGGAAATGTGATCCGTTTTGTGCCGCCGCTGATCGTTGAGGAGAAGCATATCGATGAGATGGCGGAGAAAATGCGCCGGATTCTCAGGCAGTAAACATTCGAAGGAAAGCATTGAGGCATAAGAAACCAGTCATGGGACATACTATGGAGAAAGCAGGCATAAACTGTCAGGAGGTATGGAAAATGATTGGTTTTTTTATTGCTCTTTTATCGGGAGCGCTTATGAGCATACAGGGTGTCTTCAATACGCAGGTGACGAAGACAACCGGAGTGTGGGTCAGCAACGGATGGGTGCAGATCTCTGCGTTTGCGGTCTGCCTTGCGGCCTGGTTTTTTACCGGGCGGGACTCTGTGGCAGCTATCGCGAAAGTGGAGCCGAAATACCTGCTCCTGGGCGGCGCAATCGGCGCGGCAATTACATGGACGGTTATTAAAAGTGTAGAAGCGCTGGGACCTGCCAGGTCAGCTCTCCTGATTGTGGTAGCTCAGCTGGCAGTCTCCTACCTGATTCAGCTGTTCGGTTTGTTCGGGATAGAGCGGGAACCTTTTGCGTGGAGAAAACTGGGAGGCCTGCTGCTCGCCGTGATCGGGATTGCTGTTTTTCAGTGGGAGTAAAAGACCGTGTGGGTGAAAAATAAAAGACTGTAATAGAAATAAAACAAAATTGTAATAAAAAATTAATATTGTAACAAAGACTTAATTGTCTATTGTATTTTTGGTAAAAATTCGCTACAATGTTACTGTCCGGCATAAAAAAGGGGTATTTCTCCCGGATCAGGTATTTGGGAGAAGAAATATGCAAGACAGAGGAAAGACAGGAAATAGAATTTATTTTTTTATAATTATGTTTTTTCTGGCAGTTCTGGTATCATTGCTGTCTCTTTCGGGCTGCGGTTCGCGGGATGACCGAAACGAAGAGGGGCTGGAGGAGATTGCTCTTGACGAAAAAGAGACCGCCCACGGCGAGCAAGGAGGAGCGGAGGCGGATCCGGATGGTGAGACAGGCAACGGTTCGGACAGGGATTCGGCTGGTTACGGGACAGAGCCGGAAAAGGAAGAGACAGTCTTTGTGTATATATGCGGGGCGGTGAACACTCCGGGAGTATACGAATTAGATAAAGATGCCCGCGTGTTTGAGGCCATCCGGTCTGCAGGCGGTATGACGGATGAGGCGGCCCCGGATGCGATTAATCAGGCGAGGGTCGTTTCTGACGGTGAACAGATCTATGTGCCGACGGCAGAGGAAGCCGAATCACAGGGCACAGGGGTTGAAGGGACAGTAACCGAAAGTGCGGTTGACGATAAAGTGAATATAAATACGGCGGGGAAAGACGAACTTATGACGCTGACCGGAATCGGGGAGGCAAAAGCCGGGAGTATCCTGAGATACCGGGAGGAGAACGGCAGGTTCGAAAGTATTGAAGAACTCATGGAAATTGAGGGAATCAAGGAAGGCGTATTTAATAAAATCAAAGATGATATAACAATTTGACACAGGGAGTCGTGAAGCAGGAGTATGAGTAAAAAAATTTTGGTTGTAGATGATGAAAAGCTGATCGTGAAAGGAATCCGGTTCAGTCTGGAGCAGGAGGGCATGGAAGTGGACTGTGCCTACGACGGAGAGGAAGCGCTTGAGTATGCGAGAAAATGTGAGTACGATCTTGTGCTTCTTGACGTTATGCTGCCAAAACTTGACGGGTTCCAGGTGTGCCAGCAGATCAGGGAGTTCTCTGACATGCCGATTGTGATGCTGACTGCCAAGAGCGAGGATATGGACAAGATTCTCGGACTGGAGTACGGGGCGGATGATTATATTACGAAGCCTTTTAATATCCTTGAGGTAAAAGCAAGAATCAAAGCGATCATGCGGCGTACATCCAAGAGAAAAGAGCCGGCAGGAAGCCCGGTTCTGATCAAGGGAAATATGAAGATCGATTGCGAGAGCAGAAGAGTGTTCATCGGGGAGAGGGAGATTAATCTTACAGCGAAGGAGTTCGATGTCCTCGAGCTCCTTGCCATGAATCCGAACAAGGTGTACAGCAGGGAGAACCTTCTGAATCTTGTGTGGGGATATGACTATCCGGGAGATGCAAGAACAGTTGATGTACATATCAGACGTCTCAGAGAAAAGATTGAGATCAATCCGAGCGAACCGAAATATGTACATACAAAGTGGGGAGTGGGTTATTATTTCCAGGGTTAGACGTCCGTTTAAATTTCGGGATAATATCTTTAAAAACATGCGGTTCCGGCTTATTTTATGCATCATGCTGGCAGGGCTTGCGCCCTGTCTGGCAACGCTGTTCGGAGTCGCTAATTTCTATGAGTCGCACGCGGTGGAACTTCGGACCGCGGAAATCCAGAATCAGTGTACCATACTGAGCAATCAGCTCAATAATTACAGTTATCTTACGGATACTTCATCAGAAGTGATCAACGCCAGCCTGACGCAGCTGACGAATATATACAATGGCCGAGTGATGATTATTGACAGGGAATTGTCCGTGGTAAAAGACACATACAGTCTGGATGAGGGAAAGACCAATGTGTCCGAAAATGTAGTCCGCTGTATGCGGGGAGAGACGACCAATTATTACGATCGGGAGAATCATTATATTGAAGTGACGTCCCCTATTACGGAAGCTGGTGGAGAAGGTGTGATGGGTGTTCTGCTGGCCAGCGTTTCAACGGATAACATCGAAGCGACAAAACAGGTGATCTATACGCATGGCGGCGTGATTGTCGGAATTGCGCTGATCCTGCTGGCTGCGGTGAGTGTGTTTTTCGCAGACCGCATAGTGCGTCCTATTCATAAGATTACCGGGGCGATTGAGAATGTGACGGAAGGATACAGCGATGATGTGCTCCATGTGGAAACGTATACGGAGACAAAACAGCTCAGCGATGCGTTCAACAAGATGCTCGGAAGGCTGAAGCTGCTGGATGAATCCAGGGAAGAGTTCGTCTCCAATGTCTCACATGAGCTGAAAACACCTATGACATCCATGAAAGTACTGGCGGATTCTCTGCTTGAGCAGGAAAATGTTCCGGTTGAAATGTATCAGGAATTTATGGGAGATATTGCGAAAGAGATTGACAGGGAGAATCAGATCATTACGGATCTTTTATCTCTTGTCAAGATGGACAAGACCGGTCAGACGATCAATATTCAGTCTGCCAACATCAATGAACTCCTGGAACAGATTTTAAAGAGGCTGAAACCAATTGCCGAGAAGAAGAATGTGGAGATGGTGATGGAGAGTTTCCGCCCTGTGACAGCGGAAATCGATGAGATGAAATTCACACTTGCTATCTCTAATCTGGTCGAGAATGCGATCAAGTACAATCGTGATAATGGCTGGGTGCATGTGTCGCTGAATGCGGATCACAAGTATTTCTTTATCAAAGTGGAAGACTCCGGGATCGGTATTCCGGAGGAGGATCAGGTGCATATATTTGAGCGTTTCTACAGGGTGGACAAGTCCCACTCGAGAGAGATCGGAGGAACCGGACTCGGCCTTGCCATTGCCAGGAGCGCGGTAATCATGCATCGTGGTTCTATCAAAGTTCACAGCATAGAAGGGGAGGGAACTACATTTACTGTGAGGATTCCTCTGATCTATGTGGCTGCGTGACAGCAGGAAATACAGGATGATCGGAAGTGAAGAGCAACAGGAGGAGGCTGGTGATAATACTATGAAGCGTGGGATAAGATTTCTTGCCGCTTTTCTCTGCTCGGCTGTTCTGCTTGCCGCATGTGGGGAAAGCAGGAGAGTAGGAGAGGGAGATCCCTATATCTACTGTCTGAATGAGGAAAGGACAGGGCTTCTGAAGGTGGCGTATGAGATGCCGGAAGGAGATGCTCTGGAAACAGCGGAAGCGGTTCTTGAGGAACTGAGGACTCCTTCTGAAGATATTGAATATACAGCTCCGATTCCTGAATCCGTGGAAATCCAGAGCTGTGAGCTGAGAGGGAGCATACTGGATGTGGATTTCAGCGCAGCCTATCTTGAGGTGGGGCGGCTGGAGGAAAAACTGATGCGTGCGGCAGTTGTTCAGTCGCTGATGCTCATAGACGGCATCAATGCGGTCTCCTTTACCGTGGACGGTCAGCCGCTGGCGGACAGTGAGGGGATTCCGGTGGGGCTGATGAACTCGGATGATTTCGTGGAAAACACAGGATCATCCCCGAGTTCTTATCAGACAGATACGCTGACCCTGTATTTTGCGGATGAGAGCGGAAACTACCTTGTGCCATCGCAGGTAGATGTACGGTACAGCAGCAATATTTCCAAGGATAAACTTATTGTGGAAAAACTGATGCAGGGCCCGAAGGACGGCAGCGGGTATCCGACCATTAATCCGGATGCAAATCTGCTGAGCGTGACGACAAAGGACGGCATCTGTTATGTGAATTTTGACAGTACGTTTCTTACAGGAGCTTACGATATCCTGCCGGAGCTGACTGTCTATTCGATCGTAAATTCTCTGGTTGAGGGAACAGAGGCAAAGCAGGTGCAGATTACGATCAACGGGGAATCAAATGCAAGCTATATGGAGACTGTGGATCTCTCCCAGCCTCTTGCGGCGAATATGGATCTGGTCGCAGCCGAAGAGAATGAATGAGGAAACGGCCGCTTTGCGCAATATGTGTTTTATTTATTGCCGTGCAGGCAATCCGGGTGTGTTTTTTCAGCGTGGAGGGGATGAAACCCTCTGCGCTGGAAATGCAGATCAAAAACGGATCAGCAATTTCAGGCACAGGCATTGTGTACAGAATCGAAGAAAAAGAGAAAGTAACGGCGGTTTTTCTGAAAGACAATGCCGTATTTTTGTCAGGTCTTACAGTTGAAGAGTCAAGACTTCTTGTTTATGTCAAACAAAATCAGTGGAAAGAAAACTTAAAAATCGGAAACAGGATTGCGCTTGCCGGGGAGGCGCAGATATTTGACACTGCGCGCAATCCGGGGAATTTTGATCAGAAAATGTATTATCAGAGGCAGGGAATCCATGTCCTTGTCTGGGCGGACAAGACGGAGGTGGTGTCAGCGGATTATGACCCGGTCCGGCAGTTTATGCATGAACTGCGCGGCAGGTGGGAGAGTATGCTTGTCAGGCATCTGGGAGATTATTATGGAGGCACGATGAGCGCGGTGCTTCTGGGAGAGAAAGCCGGCCTGGATCCGGAGATGAAAAAGATGTATCAGAAAAACGGGATCAGCCATCTGCTTGCCATTTCCGGGCTTCACATGTCCTTTATCGGAATGGGTGTCTATGATCTGCTGCGGAAAACAGGAGCCGGATTCGGTGCTGCGGGCACTGCAGGAGGGGTCACGCTGATTCTCTACAGCCTGATGATCGGCGCAGGGGCATCCAGCCAGCGGGCGCTGATTATGTTTCTGGTGAGGATGGGAGCGGAGATCACAGGGAGAGACTACGATCTGCCGACCAGTCTGGCGCTGTCGGCGGCTCTTCTCTGCGCCGGGGAGCCTCTGTATCTTACGGATGCGGGATTTCAGCTTTCCTACGGGGCGATTCTGGGCATCGCAGCGGCGGGACCTGTGTTTTACAAGGCGTTTGGCTGCGGAAAACTGCGGACAGCTCTGGCAAAGGAAAAACAGAAGATGGAGGCTGTCGGAGTGAGACGGGGACAGAGAGCGGGGATGATTATGAGATCCGGCGCTCTGGGTGCGCTCCACTGGATGATGGCAGGTCTTTCCACAAGCCTGGCTGTCACTTTGGTTTTGCTGGGACCTCTTCTGTATTTTTATTTTGAAGTGCCGCCCTATTCTGTGATCCTGAATCTGCTGGTGATTCCTGTCATGCCGGCGGCGATGGGAGCGGGGCTGATCGGTTCGGCTGTCTGCCTGGCCTGCGAACCGGCGGGAGGCATGATCCTGAACGTGTGCAGGCCGGTGCTTTTTCTCTATGACTGTGTGTGCGCTGCTGCGGGGAAGCTTCCAGGCAGCAGGTTTGTGACAGGACGGCCGGGGACGGGCTGGCTGATTGTCTATTATGCTGTACTGCTGGCTGGCATTATCCTGTTCTATTATCTGAGGGAGTGCCAGGAGAAGGAAGAAGAAAAATGGTGTGCCGGGGAAAGAATCGGCGGCGGGGGAGAAGAGAGAGTTCGCCGTAAGATGGCTGCATATTCGGCTGGGAGATGCGCTGCGGGCTGGTTTCTGCTCGGGTTCGCAGTATGCATGGCAGTGATCTGCAGAAGCGCCTGCCGGGGGCGGGATGTGTCGGTTACGGTTCTTGACGTGGGACAGGGCGATGGGATTCATATTCATGGAGAAGAAGGCGAGTATCTCATAGATGGAGGAAGTTCTGATGTCACTATGGCGGGGACTTACAGGATCGAGCCGTATCTTCTGGCAAATGCGGCAGATGCGCTTGACTATGTGTTTGTGACACATGGAGATGAAGATCATATCAGCGGGATCCGGGAATTGCTGGAAGGGCAGGAGCTTGGGATCCGAATCCGGAATCTGGTACTGCCTCCTGAGGAGTATCATGATGAGAGTATAAGAGCGCTTGCCCGCACGGCAGAAGAAAACAATACCCGGATTCTGGAAATGGAACCGGGAGATTCGATTCGAGACCGTAAGACCGGGGAAGGAATGATGCTGCGCTGCCTTGCCCCGAATGTGGAAACTCAAGGAGAAGAAAACGGACGAGAAGAAACCGAACGAGATGACACGAAGGTGGGAACAGGAGCCGAACCGGAGGCGGGGAACAGCGCTTCTCTTGTGCTGGAGATGGAATACGGTGCTTTTGACATGCTGTTTACCGGCGATCTGGAAGGGGAGGGCGAGGCAAGCCTGATCGATAGCGGGCGGCTGAAGCAGTATGATGTGCTGAAGGCTGCGCATCACGGATCGCGGGAGGCAAATTCAGAAGAGCTTCTCGATATTGTCCGGCCAAAGGCTGCCGTGATTTCTGCAGGGGTGGACAACCGGTACGGACATCCCCATCAGGAGACGCTGGAGAGGATCGCGCAGGCAGACAGCAGGATTTACTCGACCCGGGAGAGCGGAGCGGTCCGGATGGAGACGGACGGAGAAAAGATGAAGATACGCGGCTGGCTGGACGGAGCAGGCTGAACTGCTGCTATGGGCGAAATCACCGGAGAATTTTGCGGGCAGGGCTGCGGGAACATTATGGACGGGATCACACGAGGATTTCCTCTTGTCAAAAAGGGGCGGACTCCCTTATAATAGAGGAGTTATGAAAAGTTTGAATGAAGATTTGAAAACCGGACAATTTAAACAGATTTATCTTCTGTACGGGCAGGAGGCTTATCTGAAGAAACAGTACAAAGAACGTTTCATCAAGGCCATGATTCCCGAGGGGGATACCATGAATTTTGCCAGTTATGAGGGAAAGAACACGGATGTCAAAGAAGTCATCGATCTTGCGGAGACGCTGCCTTTTTTCGCGGAGCGCCGTCTGATCGTATTTGAGGACACCGGTTTTTTCAAGAACGCCGGAGCAGAGCTTGCAGAGTATATACCGGATATGCCGGAGACCACATATTTTATTTTTATTGAAAATGAGGTGGATAAGCGGAGCAGGCTGTATAAGGCGGTGAAGGCAAAAGGGCATATTGTCGAGCTGACTGTACAGGATGAAAATACGCTCAGAAAATGGGTCGCAGGTCTGGTCAAAAAAGAAAAGAAACAGATGTCCCAGCAGGATATCGCTTATTTTCTCAATAAAGTCGGGACAGATATGGAGAATATCACAAAAGAGCTGGAAAAGCTGTTCTGCTATGCCCTTGACCGGGAGATGCTGACCAGAGAGGATGTGGATGCGGTCTGCGTCACTCAGATCACAAGCCATATCTTTGAGATGGTAAATGCAGTGGCCCGGAAAGATCAGCGGCGGGCGCTTGATCTCTACTACGAACTTCTCGCCCTGAAAGAACCGCCCATGCGGATTCTGTTTCTTATGATCCGGGAGTACCGTATCCTGTTCCATGTAAAGGCCCTTGTACAGCAGGGCTATGCGCGGAAGGAGATCGCATCGAAGGCAGGGCTTCACCCGTATGCTGCCGGACGGTACATGGATGAGGCGAAACGGTTTGGAATGAAGGAGTTAAGAACGGTTATGGAGGAAGGCGCAGACATTGAGCAGCGCGTGAAAACAGGACTTCTGACCGACAATCTTGCAGTTGAGCTTTTTATTGTAAAACAATCAGGCAAATAAATCCGGATACCGGATACTGGAGGAATAGAAGTGTCAGTTATAGATCAGAGTAAAATCAGAAATTTTTGTATTATCGCACATATTGATCACGGAAAGTCCACGCTGGCGGACCGGATCATCGAGATGACGGGGCTTTTGACCAGCCGTGAGATGCAGGCTCAGGTGCTGGACAATATGGACCTGGAGCGGGAGAGAGGAATCACGATCAAGGCACAGGCAGTGCGTACGATTTACAAGGCGGACGACGGGGAGGAGTATATGTTCAACCTGATCGATACGCCGGGACACGTGGATTTTAACTATGAAGTGTCCAGAAGCCTTGCCGCATGCGACGGGGCGATTCTTGTGGTTGACGCTGCGCAGGGGGTGGAAGCGCAGACCCTGGCAAATGTATATCTTGCCCTGGATCATGATCTGGATGTGATGCCGGTAATCAATAAGATCGATCTGCCAAGCGCGGATCCGGACCGGGTAAAAGAGGAGATCGAGGATGTGATCGGACTTGACGCGGAGGACGCGCCGCTGATTTCCGCCAAGACAGGCCAGAACGTGCATGATGTGCTGGAGCAGATTGTAAAGAAAATTCCGGCTCCGACAGGAGATCCGAAGGCGCCGTTGCAGGCCCTGATTTTCGATTCGGTTTACGATTCCTACAAAGGAGTCATCGTGTTCTGCCGGATCAAGGAAGGAACCGTGAAAAAAGGCACGCCCATGCTGATGATGGCGACCGGCGCGCGGGCGGATGTCGTGGAAGTGGGAACGTTCGGTGCCGGACAGTTTATCCCGTGCGACGAGCTGAGCGCGGGAATGGTAGGCTACATCACGGCCAGCCTGAAAAATGTAAAAGACACCCAGGTGGGTGATACGATTACAAATGCGGATGATCCCTGCGATGAACCGCTTCCGGGATATAAGAAGGTAAACCCAATGGTATACTGCGGGCTGTATCCATCGGATGGGGCCAAATATCCGGATCTCCGGGACGCGCTGGAAAAGCTTCAGTTAAATGACGCTGCGCTCCAGTTTGAGCCGGAGACATCTGTGGCGCTCGGTTTCGGATTCCGCTGCGGATTCCTGGGACTTCTTCATCTTGAGATTATCCAGGAACGTCTGGAGAGGGAGTATAACCTGGATCTGGTAACTACAGCGCCCAGCGTTATCTACAAGATTCACAAGACCAACGGTGAAGTGATCGACCTGACGAATCCGACGAATATGCCGGATCCATCGGAGATCGACTACATGGAAGAGCCCATGGTAAAGGCGGAGATCATGGTGACTTCAGAGTATATCGGCGCGATCATGGATCTGTGCCAGGAGCGCCGGGGAATCTATCAGAGCATGGAATATATTGAAGAGAAACGCGCGGTTCTTCACTATCATCTGCCGTTGAATGAGATCATCTATGATTTCTTTGACGCTTTGAAATCAAGATCAAGAGGCTATGCGTCCTTTGATTATGAGATGCTGGGATACCAGAGGTCAGAGCTTGTGAAACTGGATATCCTTATTAATAAAGAAGAGGTGGATGCCCTGTCCTTCATCGTATTTGCGGGAAGCGCTTATGACCGCGGAAGAAGAATGTGCGAGAAGCTGAAACAGGAGATTCCGCGGCAGCTTTTTGAGATCCCGATTCAGGCAGCCATCGGAAGCAAGATCATTGCCCGTGAGACCGTAAAGGCAATGAGAAAAGACGTGCTTGCAAAATGTTACGGCGGTGATATCTCACGTAAGAAGAAACTGCTGGAAAAACAGAAAGAAGGAAAGAAACGCATGCGCCAGGTCGGAAACGTAGAGATTCCGCAGAAAGCGTTCATGAGCGTTCTGAAGCTGGACGATGATTAAAAAAGAGCTGGAACTGTATATCCATATTCCCTTCTGTGTGAAAAAATGCGCTTACTGCGATTTCCTGTCAGGTCCCGCGGACGCGGGAGAGCGGGCGGCATATGTGGATGCCCTGATCCGGGAGATCGCACTGCGCGGGGAATACTATAAAGAATATTGTGTAAAAACCATATTTCTGGGCGGTGGGACCCCTTCTGTGCTGGAAGGGGCTGACACCGCCCGGATTTTTCGTGCGCTGAGAGAACATTTTCAGATCGATGGCGGCTGCGAGATTACGATGGAAGTCAATCCCGGGACGGTTACTGAGGAAAAAGCAGAGATATGGAAAGCGGGCGGCATCAACCGGATCAGCATCGGACTTCAGTCCGTGAATGACGATGAGCTGAAGATGCTCGGGAGAATTCATACTTTCCGGGAGTTCCTCCATACATGGGAAATTCTGCGCAAAGCAGGATTCGAGAACATGAATATTGACCTGATCTCGGCGATTCCGGGTCAGACAAAAGAGAGCTGGGAGCGAACGCTTCGCACTGTGGCCGGGCTGGAGCCTGAGCACATATCAGCCTACAGCCTGATCGTGGAGGAGGGAACACCGTTTTATGACCGTTACGGCGCAGAGGCTGTGGAGGAGGACACGCAGGTGGTCCCTCTGCCGGATGAAGATACGGAGCGGGCAATCTATCAGGCAACGGAGCGGATTCTTGAGGAATACGGATATCACAGATATGAGATATCCAATTACGCCAGGGACGGATATGAATGCCGCCATAACCTGGGGTACTGGGAGAGAAAGGAATACCTCGGACTGGGACTTGGAGCTGCGTCGCTGATCGGAGAGAGACGGTTTCATAACACAGATGATGCGGTGAAATATAAAGCGCTGTTCATGAGAAGTGTCGGGGCATCAGAGGAACGGAGCGCAGACAGCCGGCCGGAGGAAGAAGAGCTGCGGGAAGAGACGGAAATTCTCTCCGTGCAGGATCAGATGGAAGAGTTTATGTTCCTCGGTCTCAGGAAGGCGGACGGGATCTCGGAACAGGAGTTCAGGGCGAACTTTGGGAAAGAGATTGGAGAAGTATACGGGGAACAGATCCGGAGACTGACCGGTCTGGGGCTTCTTGAACGCTGCGAATCCCGGGGCAGACTCCGGCTGACTCAGAGAGGCGTTGATGTGAGCAATTATGTCTTTGCAGAGTTCCTTTTCTGAGCGGAGCGGCATTTCGCAACAGTTCAGCTGCGCCATGGCTGAACTGTTATTTTATTTCAATAAAAAATGTATAAACACTGTTGACAAACGGAAAAGGCAGTGCTATCTTAATATACGGAAGGTGTTAGCACTCAAAACAAAGGAGTGCTAATAGCGGGAAAGGAGGATGAAAAGTGGCGGTCGATGCTGGATTAAGTGAAAGAAAGTTAATCATATTAAAAGCGATCATCCAGAATTACCTCGAGACCGGCGAACCGGTTGGCTCGCGAACCCTTTCAAAATACACGGAGCTGAACTTAAGTTCCGCGACGATCCGCAATGAGATGGCGGATCTGGAAGATTTAGGTTATATCTTCCAGCCCCATACTTCAGCGGGACGGATTCCATCTGACAAAGGCTATCGTCTGTATGTGGATATGCTGATGGAAGAGAAGGAAGAAGAGATCACCAAGCGGGAAGACGCGATGCTGGAAAAGGCGGATAAAGTAGAGAAGGTTCTGCAGCAGGCGGCGAAAGTGCTTGCGGCAAACACGAATTACGCTACGATGGTTTCGGCACCGGTCAACAGCCGCAACACCCTGAAGTTCATTCAGCTCTCACAGGTGGATGAAGAGCAGATCGTAGCTGTGATCGTACTCGGCGGAAATGTGATCAAGAATAAAATCATCGAAGTCGGTGAAACACTAAGTAATGAAACTTTACTTAAGCTGAACATGCTGCTTAACACAACGCTTAACGGCATGTCAATCGACCAGATCACGCTGGGGCTGATCGCCAGACTGAAGGAACAGGCAGGCATACACAGTGCGGTGGTCGCACATGTGCTCGACGCAGTCGCAGAGATCATACATGTGGATGATGACATGAAGATCTACACAAGCGGTGCCACGAACATATTCAAGTATCCGGAGCTGAGCGACAAGCAGAGCGCGCAGGAGATCATCAGTGCTTTTGAGGAAAAGCAGCAGCTTGAGGATCTTGTTACGGAGACTCTTGCCAGTGAAAATAATCACGGCATACAGGTCTATATCGGAGATGAGACACCGGTAAAAACCATGAAGGACTGCAGTGTGGTGACAGCCACATATGAGCTGGGCGAAGGAATGAAAGGAACCATCGGTATCATCGGTCCGAAGCGGATGGATTATGAACATGTCCTGAACACGCTGAAAACTCTCCAGGGAGAGCTGGATGCGATATACAATAAAGAACCGAAAGAATAGAAAGGTGGAAAGCTGGTGAGTGACAGGATGAGCAATGAAGATATGGTAAAGGAAGCTGTTGAAGAGGCGAAAGCCAAAGCAGCGAAGGAAACTCAGGAAAACGGAGCATCCGGAGAAAACGCAGAATCCGGAGATGCGAAGGAGCCTGAGATGAACACAGCGGACGCGCAGGATACAGAGAGCGCAGAGGCTGAAGACGCACAGTCAGAGGCAGAAAAGGAAACCGAGGCTGGTGAAGAAGAAAAGGAGGACGGCGCAGAGCCGAAATCAGAGAAGAAGAAATTCTTCGGAAAGAAGAACAAGAAGGACAAAAAAGACGAGAAGATCGAAGAGCTTACAGATCGTCTTACACGCCAGATGGCGGAATTCGATAACTTCCGCAAACGTACGGAAAAGGAAAAATCTCAGATGTACGAGATCGGCGCGAAGGATATCATAGAGAAGATTCTTCCGGTTGTAGATAATTTCGAACGTGGGCTTTCATCCATGGGAGAAGAAGAAAAGGCAACTCCGTTCGCAGAAGGAATGGAGAAGATCTATAAACAGCTGATGACCACGCTGGACGGCATCGGGGTAAAACCCATCGAGGCGGTGGGGAAGGAGTTCAATCCGGATTTTCATAATGCAGTGATGCATGTGGAAGATGAGGAGCTGGGCGAGAACATCGTTGCAGAAGAGTTCCAGAAAGGCTATATGTACCGTGACAGTGTCGTGCGGCACAGTATGGTAAAAGTGGCAAACTAGCAGGGGGAATACATCTGATATAACTGTTAGGACATTTATCATTATTCAGTATAAAAAACAATCTTATTAAAGGAGGAGCACTACTATGGGAAAAATAATTGGTATTGACCTTGGTACGACAAACAGCTGCGTGGCTGTTATGGAAGGCGGACAGCCGACAGTCATCGCAAACACAGAAGGCGCCAGAACAACACCGTCTGTTGTGGCATTTACAAAGACAGGCGAGCGTCTGGTAGGAGAGCCTGCAAAACGTCAGGCGGTTACAAACGCAAACAGAACAATCTCTTCTATCAAGAGAGAGATGGGTTCAGATTATAAGGTGGACATTGACGGCAAGAAATATTCTCCGCAGGAGATTTCTGCAATGATCCTTCAGAAACTGAAAGCAGACGCAGAAGGATATCTGGGAGAAAAAGTAACAGAGGCGGTCATCACAGTACCGGCTTACTTCAATGACGCACAGCGTCAGGCAACCAAGGATGCCGGAAAGATTGCAGGCCTGGATGTAAAGCGT
>DXGZ01000144.1 GCA_019113645.1 Candidatus Mediterraneibacter vanvlietii
TGAGCAGCTGACTTCGGAAGGGTGATTAGGAAAAGTTACGGCTCCGGGCAGGGACTTTAGGACTGACAATGAGATTGTTTGAGCCGCAGGCGAGTTGCTCATTGTCAGTCCTGCTTTTTGTCCATGCCCGGAGGCGTTAGTTTTCCTTATTGCCCGGAGCGGAAGCTGAACACAGTCTCCCTCCCGGCAGAATACGGTCTGCATATGCTCCTGTTTTCGTCCGATTTGAAACCGGTAATTATTGAATAAATAGCGGATCTGCTCCACTTTTATGAAAATTCATTGCCGTTCGCCTGCAAACATGTTATAGTATTTATGTGTTGTACTTTTTACACAAAAAATCTATAAAGAAAGTAGTAGGAGTGGTAAAAATGTATCAAGAAGAGTATAAACGCTGGATGGAAGCAGATCTTGAAGATGCAGATCTGAACCCGGAATTAGCCAGAATTGAAGGAAATGACGAGGAGATTAAAGAACGTTTTGCTGTTGCACTGAAATTTGGTACGGCAGGACTCCGCGGTGTGCTCGGGGCAGGAACAAACCGCATGAATATCTACGTAGTACGTCAGGCTACGCAGGGACTTGCAAACTGGGTAAAGACACAGGGCGGTACTCAGACAGTGGCAATCAGTTATGACAGCCGTCTCAAGAGCGATGTGTTTGCGAAAAATGCCGCAGGCGTTCTCGCTGCAAATGGAATCAAGGTAAGAATCTATGATGCATTGATGCCTGTACCGGCACTTTCCTTTGCTACACGCTACTATAACTGCAATGCCGGAATCATGGTAACGGCTTCCCATAACCCGGCAAAATATAACGGCTATAAGGCCTATGGTCCGGATGGATGCCAGATGACAGACGATGCGGCAGCTATCGTTTACGAGGAGATTCAGAAGACAGATGTTCTGACAGGTGCGAAGTATATGTCATTCGCGCAGGGGGTTGAGGAAGGACTGATCCGTTTCGTGGGCGATGACTGTAAGAGAGCGCTCTACGATGCGATCGAGTCAAGACAGGTTCGTCCGGGGCTGTGCAAGACAGCCGGCCTGAAACTTGTTTACAGCCCGCTGAACGGTTCCGGTCTTGTACCTGTAACACAGGTATTAAAAGATATCGGAATCACAGATATCACAATCGTTCCGGATCAGGAGTATCCGAACGGTTACTTTACAACATGCAGCTATCCGAACCCGGAGATCTTTGAGGCGCTGGAGCAGGGACTGAATCTGGCGAAAGAGACAGGAGCGGATCTGATGCTGGCGACAGATCCGGACGCGGACCGTGTTGGTATTGCTATGAAATGCCCGGACGGTTCCTATGAGCTGGTGAGCGGAAACGAAGTCGGTGTACTGCTTCTCGACTATATCTGTGCAGGACGCATTGAGAAAGGCACGATGCCGGAGAATGCGGTTGCAGTGAAATCTATCGTATCCACACCGCTGGCCGACGCTGTGGCAGAGCATTACGGAGTAGAGCTCAGAAGCGTGCTTACCGGATTCAAATGGATCGGGGATCAGATCGCTCAGCTTGAGGAAGCGGGAGAAGTTGACCGGTTTATTTTCGGATTCGAGGAAAGCTACGGATATCTTGCAGGACCGTACGTACGTGATAAAGATGCAGTGATCGGTTCCATGCTGATCTGTGAGATGGCTGCTTACTACAGAAGTATCGGGAGCTCACTGAAGCAGAGAATGGAAGAGATCTACGCTCAGTACGGACGTTATCTCAACAAGGTAGACAGCTTTGAGTTCCCGGGATTAAGCGGAATGGACAAGATGGCGGGAATCATGCAGAATCTGCGTGAGAATCCGCTGACAGAGATCGCCGGATACAAAGTTGTAAGTGTGACAGATTACACGAAACCGGAGGAGACAGGACTCCCGTCAGCAAATGTTCTGATCTACAAACTGGATAATAACGAGACCGTAATCGTTCGTCCTTCCGGAACAGAGCCGAAGATCAAGATCTACTATACGACTCTCGGCAAAGATCTGGCAGAGGCGCAGGCTGAGAAAGACAAGCTGGCAGAAGCGCTCAAACCGATTATGGCATAGGAAAACAGAAATACATAATGAGATTTATTATCTGCGGGGCAGGGAAACCTGTCCCGCTTTTTGTGTCATATGGCAGATGTTTTGGCTGGAAGCATGCAAGAACAATTTTGATATTATTGGGAAAAATCATCAAAATATTTGGATATGACAATTGGAAATAGTGCATAGTGTATCAAAAATGCAAAATCCAAGTTAAATATTGCAAAAAGATAGGGCACGGCTGATTTTTAAATCTGCTAGTATATTTTTACGGATAAGGAAAGGAACGAAAAGGAATGAAATGGATTGCTTTGGACATGGACGGTACTCTGCTTGACGGAGAAGACCGGATTCTGCCGCGGACAAAAGAATGTCTGATTGAATGCCAGAAAAGGGGAGTCCGGGTGATTCTTGCCAGCGGCAGGAGCTATACGAGGCTGATGCCTTACGCCAGGCAGCTTGAGCTGGAAAATTACGGCGGACGGCTGATCGAAGTAAACGGCACGGCAGTCTATGATCTGCAGAACGGAAAACGCCGGATTATACGGAGATTTCGAAGAGATGAGATACTGGAACTTTTCTCTTTCTGCCGGGAATGCCAGGTGGAGGTACAGTGTTTTCAGGACACAGCTGTATATTACTGGATCCCCGAGTGGCAGGCTGTAAAGAAAGAGGAAGAGAGGATACAACGGGGGCTTCCTGAAGATTATCCAAATCTTGGCGGAGCCTGGAGCTGGATCGCGGATACAAGAAACGGCTATCCGCTTCAGATACAGATCGAAGATGAATCCGGGATTCCCGAAGAGATGAACAAGGTGAACTGCTGTGCGGATGAGAAGACGAATGAAGAGGTTTACCGCAGACTGAAGGAACGATTCGGAGACAGGTTTGAGATGGTCAGGACTTGCCCCAGGCTGATTGAGATTTCTCCGGCGGGCGTTACGAAAGGACAGGCGCTGCGTATGATGATGGAAGAGGAAGGTGTCTCTCCGGAAGAGGTCTGGGTTTTTGGAGACGGCGAAAATGATGTGGATATGTTTCGCGCAGCCGGGCGAAGCTTTGCCATGGGGAATGCGGAAGAATATGTAAAGGAGCAGGCTTCGGACGTTACACTCAGCAACCGGGAAGAAGGAATTGCCGCTGTATTGGAAAACTATTTGAATATTTGAAAGGATGAAGGTTTTATGAAGGGAAGGCTGAAGCAAAGACAGCAGGATATTCTCAAGATGCTGATCACCTCAACAGTCCCTCTGAATATAGATACGCTGAAGGAAAAGCTGGGAAAGAGCGAACGGACGATCAGATATGATATCAATGAACTGAAAGAGGTATGCGGGAGCTGCGGCGTTTCGATCAAATACAAGACAAAAACAGGTTTCTATATTCCGACAGAGCAGAAGACCCGATGTTCGCAGCTGTTTGACGAAGAGACCGGAAGCGATGAACCGGAGGTAGCCGGAAATACGGATGAGATGAGAATACGGGAACTGTATTTTTACTTTCTCGTTCGAAAGAGAGATACGATCGCGGAACAGATTGCAGGTGATTTCTATTTTTCCAGATCCACATTGATTCGCATGATTGGCAAGTTTAATGAAAAGTTTGACGGCATGATTCATCTGACGTCATACAGAACCGGAGGTTATGAGCTGGGGGGAGATGAGTTTGCCATCCGCCATGTGGGAATGGAATATCTTGCGGAGTGTTTTAAGGGAAGTTATACCCCGGAGGACTGGTATCTGTTTATGCCGGAGACAGCGAAGAGCAGCATAGATCTGAACACCCTTATGATAATCAGCAATCAGATTAAGAAGATCAATGCCAGATATAATGTCTGGCTGTCCAACTCTTCGTTTATTAATCTGCTGTCCTACTGTATTATCCGGACGCTGCGGCTGAGACGTTTCCGGGAATTGGCGGGCAGCAGCGGTGAGAGCGGGGAAGTGTCGTACAGTGGATATGCCGCGGATCTTCTGAAAGTACCGGATTATGTCAAAGCATCTGAATCCGTCAGGGAACTGGAGTACATGCGGAAGATTCTCAGTGAGAATGAAATTCTGGTCAGTGATCGGAGGATAGATGAAGAATCCCTGCGCGGCAGTATTCAGAAAATTATGGATAACCTGGCAGAGAGACATGAGAAGTTTGAATCTGTTTACGATGGAAAACGGCTTGAGAAAGATCTCTTCGACCATCTGAAAAACGCTCTCTGCTTCCTGATATCCAGAGAAGAAAATGACGAGGAGAACTACATTGTTGTCCATGAAGTGAAGGATAATTATCCGGAGTTCTACGAGGAGGCAAGGAGCTGCGCGGCTATACTGGAGGAAGATTTTCATGTCAGATTTAATGAAACGGAGATTTGCTATATCGGGATTTATCTGTACAAGAACTGCAGGATCAAAGAGCGGAAGAAGAAAAAGGTGCTTCTGGTATGTGCCACGGGAAAAGGTTTGTCACATCTGCTTTCCATTCGTGTGGAAAACACGTTTCCCGGGATTCAGGTAATGGGACAGAGATCGCCGTTTCAGCTCTCAAATCTTATGGATGAGAAGGAGATTGATTTTATCATCTCTACGATCCCGATCAAGACGATAAATATTCCGGTAGTTAAGATATCGAGGATTCTGTCAACGGAAGATATCAAGCGGATACAGGAATTTCTGGATTACGGAAATCTGGTAGACGAGATTCCGCTGGGGGAACAGGCAAATGCCTCTTTCAGTTCCAAAGCGGATCCCTTTCAGATCGAGCAGGACGGGCGACCGGATATCAGCCTGAACAGTATGGTGGCATCGGCGACTACGATCAGTAAGCTGATTCTGACGCTCCTGGAATACACATCCAAGTTTCCGGAGGACTGCAGAATGGAACAGGACGCGCTGCTGGGGCTCATTATTCATATGAGTATGGCGATTCCAAGATGGTTTCAGAATGATACTTCAGACACGGAGGAGGATATCGAGCAGTACGCGGCGATTGCGAGAAAACAGGGAAGCATTTTTGAGATTATGGAGAAGTTCTTTACTCTGGTTGAGAGCTCACTTCTGATCACCATACCGGTAAAAGAAAGAATTGCATTCTTTTTATATATCATTTAAAGGAGGAAGAGCTGAGATGAGAGAATTCATTATCAGACAGGGAAAACTCATTTCACCGGTAAACGGATATCACGGTGAAGTGAAGGACATTCTCGTCCGGGATGGAAAGATCGAAAAGATCGCAGACCGGATTGAGTATGAAGGGGAGCAGATCGATGCGGAAGGCTGTATTGTAACCCCCGGATTTATCGATATCCATACCCACTGTTACCCGAAGGCATTTCTCGGACTGGAACCGGATGTGCTTGGAATTCAGCGGGGAACGACCGCGATACTCGACGCGGGCAGCAGCGGAGCGGACAATTACGAGGACTTCCGGCGCAATTATATTGAGAAGAGCAGAACAAAAGTATTTACGCTTCTGAATCTCTCGAAGGAAGGACTGATCCGCGGACATGAGCTGGATGACATGTCGAAGATCGATGTGGAGAAGGCAAAAGAGACGGTTCGGAAATATCCGGACAATATTGTGGGCATGAAAGCAAGAGCTTCCGCCAGTGTGGTTGGAGAAATGGGACTTGCCCCCATCGCAATCGCGGCCGAAACAGCCCATGAGATCGGAAAGCCCCTGATGGTACATGTCGGCAATTATCCGCCGGCACTGACAGACGTACTGAAACTGCTGGGGAAAGATGATATTATCACTCACGCCTATCACGGGAAACCGGGAGGAATCCTGACAGAAGAAAAAACGATTATTGAAGAAGCGAGGAAAGCACGGGAGAAAGGGGTGAAATTTGACGTAGGACACGGTGTGGCAAGCTTCAGTTACCGGGTGTTTGAGCAGGCTCTGAAGGAAGGATTTGACTGCGACATGATCTCCACAGATCTTCATGTGGAGAACTATGAAGGTCCGGTATATAACCTGGCAGCGGTGGTGAGCAAGCTCCTTGAGATCGGAGAAACGCTGGGGAATGCCGTATCAAAATGCACCAGCGTACCGGCAAAACATTTCGGTCTGGAAGGACTGGGCGAGCTGGCGCAAGGAAAGACAGCGGATATTAATATCATGTCCTATGAGCCGTGCAGCGAGGAAGTTCAGGATTCCATCGGTGACAGACTTGTTCTGAGCAATAAGCTCGTGCTGAGAAAAACAATTTATAGCAGAGGTAATGAAAGTGAAGTATTTGAACACATTATTGGAGAATAACGACCTTGATCCGGCGATAAAGGATGAGGTAATCAAATCCTATCAGGAGATTAAGGGAAAAGTAAGAGATCTGGGGATTCATATGGATGAAGATGCGGAGCTGATGTTCAGCAATCATGTGCTCGCGCTCCTCAAGCGGATCAAATCAAGATCTTTTGTGGAAGACATGTCAGAGGCATTCGACCAGATCTCACCGGACGTGTTTCAGATGGCGGACGGGATTGTGAGAGAGTATTTTGAACGGGAAGATATCCCAGTAAATGAAACAGAAGTATTTCTGGTAGCGACTCATTTGGAAATAGCAATACAAAAAGAAAAGGAGGAAACAAAAAATGAGTAAGGAGATTTTAGTTGTAATCGGACACCGCATGGGAAAGGGACAGGCAGTTGCAAAAGGCGTTGAGAAAGCAGGCGGAAAGGCGTATGTTATCCCGGGAATGGCAGCAGATATGAAGCTGGGAGATGTGATGCATGAGATGAACGCTGATCTTGGAATCAGCTTCTGCGGAAGCGGGGGCGCAGGCGCTCTGACAGCAAAGAACAAATACGGTTACCCGGCAAAAGCGGAGATGCGCTCTGTGGACGCGGCATGCACGGCTGTGGAAGAGGGCTGCAAAGTAGTCGGACTCGGTTTCCTGGATGTGGAAGAGCTGGGAGAGAGACTGGTGGAGACTTACCGCAGAGTTCACGGGGAGTAATCTATGCTGAATGAAAATAAAGGAAAACAGCTTCTGGCGCAGACGGATCATACGATCACGGTTACGATGAGCGGAGAGTCGGTTCAGGATATTACCGGAAAGATATTTCAGGGAATGAGGCGGCAGATATTCAAGGAGTTTGACAAACCGATTATTCATCTGGAAGCGCAGGAAGTGTATTTTGAGAAAGTTGAGAAAAACACAATCACAGAAAAGTTTATGTTGTTTTTCTGGCCGAGAGAGAAAGTGACTTATACGATCACTGCAAAGATTGTGGTGAGAATCAAGTATCTGGATTATACAGAGGAGGTAGGATAAATGGCAGAAGTAATTTTTTATTCCATTATCATAGGTATTTTAGGCGGCGGCTGTATTGCTGCCGGAGCAGCCCGTATGTACTACGCGCCGGAGGTTCAGGCGATGGGCGCGTTCCGTACACTGGGAGAGCTCAACGCATGTAACGGTGACCCCATCGCGCACTTTTCATTCGGACTTGGATTTTTCTTCTCATCCGCTGCGTCTACGGTGGCGGCTGGAGCGCTCAGCCAGGATGTGCTTCACAGAATCGTGCCGAACTGGAGCGCGGCTGTCCTTCTGTTGAAGAATAAGGACAAGGAAGCGACCGTATGGAATCCGAGAAAGATGATGATTGCCGGAGCAGCAGTCGGTGCGGTTGTTGTTACTTTCATGAATACAATGGCGCAGCTCATTCCGGAGAAATTGTCCCTGATCGCACAGAACGTGCTGACACCTGCGACAGGATGGCTGTTAAACCCGGTTATGCCCGCTATCTTCTGGCTGGCAGCAATTGATGCAGGAAAGACGGTTGGTCTCTGGGGTACTTTACTGGGCGGCGTGTCCGCGCTGATTACGGGAAATGCGGTTCCGGGAATCGTGCTTGGTATCCTGATCGGTAAATCTGCTGAAGAGAACGGATACAGGAGTAAAGTGGTTAAGATCCTTATTGCCATTGTAGTTGTGATGTTTATAGCAATCGCATATTTCCGTGGATTTTTTGGACAGTTTTAAAGGGGGTACATAAGAATGGAGAAAAAGACATTTTCAGAAAAGTTTGACGCGTTTATGATGAAGGATACGACCTTCATACTGCTTGTAATGGGAGCTGCGGCAGCGATTTTCGCCGGGACATATATGTTTATTACTCTGGGGACAGGCGCCTTTAATGACCTTTCAATTGTAGCCATGTTAAAAGACGGAATGGATGGCGGAGATTACGCTGCGGCAGCAGGATTTGCGGCTGGATTCCTGATTGCCCGTGTGCTGGAAGGACCTCTGGTAGGTCTGATGGATATCGGCGGTACACTTCAGACTGGTGTTGGTATCGGTATTCCGGCGCTGTTTCTGTCAATGGGCTGGGAGTTCCCGTTCTCCAATTTCTTTGTAGCACTGTTTGTGGGTGCTGTAATCGGCCTTGTGATGGGCGGTGTGATCATCCTGATCCGTAAGCTTGTCCCGGATGGCGTAGCAGTAGGTGGAACGAGTATCATGATGGGTGCGGGAAATGCTATCGGACGTTATCTGGCGCCGTTGATTGTAGTAGCGGCTACACAGTACAACGTATATGCCGGAATCGGTTCTATTGTAGGAGCTGCAATTTTCTATAAATGGGGCAAGGAGATGACCGGAGGAGCGATTCTTGGCGCAATGATCCTTGGAGGAATTTTTCTGTAAATCCTGTAAAAATAAGAAAGTAAGGTTCGTATTATGAATGTATATGAAAAAATCGGATTAAAGAGAGTGGTAAACGCCAGCGGACGCGTGACGATCCTGGGCGTATCCACACTGAGCGATGAAGTGGCGCAGGCGGCGATTGAGGGAGGTCAGTCATATGTAGTGATCGATGATCTGATCAACCGGGCAGGAGAGATCATATCAGGATACACGGGCGGAGAGGACAGCTGTGTGACGTCCAGTGCGTCCGCTGCCATCTGCCTGACGATTGCGGGACTGATTTCCAGAGGAAAGAAATCCATTATAGATCGTCTGCCGGACTCCACAGGGCTTCCAAATGAGATTGTTCTGCAGAAAGGGCACAGTATTGATTATGGCGCTCCTATGCCGACCATGATCCGTCTTGGCGGCGGTGTTCCGGTGGAAGCTGGAACAGCCAACGAGGTGGTTCCGGAAGATATCGAAGAAGCAATCACAGAAAATACGGTTGCACTGTTCTATGTCAAGAGCCATCACTGCGTACAGAAGGGGATGGTGGATATCGAGACCATGCGGGATATTGCTCACAGACATAATCTTCCGCTGATGGTGGACGCAGCGGCGGAAGAGGACTTCAGAAAATATATTGCGCTTGGAGCAGATCTTGTGATCTACAGCGGCGCAAAAGCGCTGGAGGCAACTACTTCCGGATTCGTGACAGGGAAGCGGGAATATATTTCCTATATCAAGAAACAGTATCACGGGATCGGCCGTCCGATGAAGATCGGAAAAGAGGGAATCATGGGACTGCTTAAGGCTCTGGATCGCTACGAGAATAAGGACCGCGAGAAAGAAGTCGCAGGGAATATCGCTAAGGTACAGTATCTTTGCGAAGAGATCAACAAGATCCCGGGACTCAAAGCGGAACAAATTCAGGACGAGGCGGGACGTGCTATCTACCGTGCGCGCGTGACGCTGGACGCATCCGGAAATGCGCAGGGAGAAAATACCAGGACTGCTGATCAGATCAATCAGGAGCTCCGGAACGGAGATCCGAAGATCTACGCGAGAACAGAATTCCTCAATTTGGGCAAGATCGACTTTGACCCCCGACCGCTGGTGGACGGAGATAAGGAACTGATTGTGAAAAGATTAAGAGAAATTATGGAGGGTTAAAAAATGGGACTGAATTATTACAATGACAGAGTATGTTTAAATGTGTTGGCAGGAAGCCTTGAGAATGCTGCCGAGATCTATGAGGCGGCTGAGAAACATGTGGCAGTAGGTGTGCTTTCCGCGGACTACCCGGATGTGCCAAGCGCGGTCGAAGATATGAAGAAATACATGGATGTTCTGGAGGGAAATCTCTCTGTAGGACTTGGCGGAGGAAACCCGAATCAGTGGAAAGCCGTTGCGGAGATCGCAAAAGAGATTAAAGCCAACCATTTTAATCAGACATTCTCCGCAGTGGGATATACAAGAGCAAATGTTGGAAACGATACCTGCCACATCAACGCTATGGTAGCTCCGTCCGGAACACCGGGAATGCTGAAGCTCTCCACAGGCCCGCTCTCCAAAGACTGCGAGGAGCCGGCTCTCGTACCGGCTGACACAGCAATCGCCATGATTAAAGAGATGGGTGGAAACTCCATCAAATTCTTCCCGATGGGCGGTCTGAAGTGCAGAGATGAGCTGAAGGCTGTCGCAGAGGCCTGCGCGAGAAACAACTTTATTCTCGAGCCGACCGGAGGAATCACACCTGAGAACTTCAGGGAGATCATGGAGATCATTCTGGGCGCAGGAGTTCAGAAAGTGATCCCGCATGTGTACAGCTCCATCATTGATAAGGAGACAGGCAACACGAAGATCGATGAGGTGAAGAACCTGCTTGCGATTGTGAAAGAACTGGTATAGCAGAAAAAGCGGTAAGTTATATTGGATAAGAGAGTGCTGTGCAGCTGAGAATTTCAGCGGCGCGGCTCTCTCTTTTTTGTTTGGTATGTGTTATACTGGGAGAAAGAATAATACGGTATCGGCTGAAAAGCCGGAATGAAAGTGAAAATTATAAAAGGAGGCGAAGAGAAACATGGCAAAATACAGATGCAGCATATGCGGCTATATTTATGATGAAGAACGGGAGGGGCGTCCGTTTTCCGAGATTACGGAATGTCCGGTCTGTCACCAGAGTACGGATAAGTTTACAGTCTATGAGGATGAGACGGGAGCGGCTCCCGAGATAAAGAAAGAGTTGAAACTGGACTATCCGAAGGAATTCATCCGTCAGGATGATTCCTGCAGATACATGAAAGAGATCCATGAGATGGCGGTGACGGGAAAGAGTATTTCCGCTGCGATGGGGACGGAGCTGCCCATGCCTTCCTGGGACGAGATCCTGATTCTCGGCGCGCAGCTGGATCCCATGCCGCTGGATGAGGACGCCCCGGTTGAGACGAAGACAGTGATCGGGAAGAACGCGAAGAAACCGCTGGTGCTGGAAAATCCGGTCTATATCTCCCACATGTCTTTTGGGGCGCTCTCCAGGGAGGCGAAGATCTCTCTGGCGAGAGGATCGGCAATGGCGCACAGCGCCATGTGTTCCGGTGAGGGAGGAATCCTGCCGGAGGAGATGCAGGCGGCGGACAAATACATATTCGAGTATGTGGGGAATCTGTACAGTGTCACCCCGGAAAATCTGCGGAATGCGGACGCTATAGAGATCAAGATCGGTCAGGGGACAAAGCCGGGTATGGGCGGCCACCTTCCGGGAGAGAAAGTGACAGAAGAGATCAGCCGGGTTCGGAATAAACCTATGGGCAAAGATGTGATTGCGCCGTCCCGTTTCCCGGGAATTGAGACAAAGGAAGATCTGAAGAACCTGATCACGCAGCTTCGGTATGCATCAGACGGACGTCCTGTCGGCGTGAAGATTGCGGCGGGAAGGATCGAGCGGGATCTGGCGTTCTGTGTGTATGCGAAGCCGGATTTTATCACCATAGACGGGCGCGGCGGAGCTACAGGTTCTTCCCCGAAGCTTCTGCGCGATTCTTCCAGTGTTCCGACAATCTATGCCCTTTACCGGGCAAGGAAATATCTGGACAGCATTCATTCGGATATCAGCCTGATCATCACAGGCGGGCTTCGTGTGTCATCAGACTTTGCGAAAGCGATCGCCATGGGAGCGGACGCGGTGGCTGTGGCAAGCGCGGCGCTTATCGCCATGGCATGCCAGCAGTATAAGATCTGCGGAACAGGAATGTGCCCCATGGGAATCGCGACTCAGGATGAGGATCTGCGGGCTCGGCTCCATGAAGATGCAGCGGCGGCAAGGGTAGCTAATTTCCTGAATGTGACGCTGGATGAGCTGAAGATGTTCGCGCGGATTACAGGCCATGGGAATCTGCATGATCTGTCGGTGGAGGATCTGTGCACAATCAGCCGTGAGATCAGCGAGTATACGGATATCCCTCACGCATAGAGCGCCTGTGCGCGGAGTGGACCGGGAGATGACGGATACTGCCGGATTGGCAGACAGAACCGCTGGATCTCAGCGGTCGAAGAAACGGAATAACAGGAGGCAGCAGGTAGTATGACAATCAAGGAGATCGCGCAGCTTGCGGGCGTATCCAGCGCCGCTGTGTCGAGATATTTAAACGGCGGTTATATCAGTGAAGAGAAGAAAGAGAAAATCAGGAAAGTGGTCGAAGAGACGGGTTACCAGCCCTCTGCACAGGCGAGAATGCTCCGGACGAAGCGGGCATGCCTGGTGGGTGTGGTGGTGCCGAAGATCAATTCCGAGTCCATCAGCCGCGTGACAGCCGGGATAGAGCAGGTGCTTTCACGAAGAGGATATCAGATGCTTCTCGCCAGCACGGACAACGAACCGGGGAAGGAAATCACGTATCTGAAACTGTTTGAGAACTATCCGGTGGACGGAATTATTCTGATTGGTACGGTGATCACGGCAGAGCACAGGAGATTTCTGAAAGAGTCGAAAGTGCCTGTGGTGGTGGTAGGACAGTATACAAAATACGCCAACTGCATCTATCATGATGATTACGGCGCGGGAAAAGCCATGGGAAAGACTGTGGCGGAGCTGGTAATACGCGCGAATGGAAAAGCGGGAACAGAGGAAAAATCCGGAAAGGTTGCCTATATCGGCGTGACAAAAGAGGATAAGGCGGTCGGTGTCTCCAGGGAAGAGGGATTCCGTGCAGGGCTCAAATCTGCTGGCGTGGAGCTGGAGGAAGCGTACACGCGGAAGGCGGAATTCACCATGGACTCCGGATATCACGCTGCTCTGGATCTGCTGGGCGCGCATCCGGATATTCAGATCATTTCCTGTGCTACGGATACGATTGCGGCTGGGGCCATTGAGGCGCTGCTGGCTTACAGAAAAGAACAGGTTCCCCGGGCTGCGGCAGCGTCCGGGGTGAGGATGCAGTATATCCTGGACAGTTCAGGAATCCGGGTGACCGGGTTTGGTGACAATCAGTTTTTAAAGGCAGTGACCGGAGGTATCCCGACGGTGCATTTCGGATATAAAACAAGCGGAATCCGGGGAGCAGAACTTCTGCTGGATGTGATTGAACGGGGAGAGAAGATTCCCATTGAGATGAAACTGGGATTCCGGCTTGTCAATGAGGAAGAGGTGGACGGCGATGCGTCTTGAGTCACTGGTGAATAAAAACTATGATCTTCTGACGGCAAATGACCGGGAGATGGTGAACAGGATCTTCCGGGATAAGGAGAGCGTGCGGGGAATGAACAGTACGCAGCTTGCCGCGTATCTGAACGTATCCCGGACCACATTTGTCCGGTTTATGAAGAAGATGGGGATCGATACCTTTGCCGAATTCCGGCTGCTTCTTGCAGAGGAGGAGAGGAAGCCGGAAGGATCTGTATTTAACATGGCGGATATTGTGGATAATTACCACGGGATGATCGACGAGCTGAAGAGGCATGATTACAGCAAGGTGTGCCGGATGATTGCGGATGCGGGGACGATCTATCTATACGGATCCGGGAATGAGCAGAAAGCGATTGCGGAGGAGTTCAAGCGGATCTTTCTGATCTTCGGGAAATACTGCGTGGATCTGTTTGATTTTGGAGAGACGGAGTTCGCCAGAGAGCGGTTCCGGAAGAATGATCTGTTTATTGCCATTTCCCTGTCCGGAGAGAGTCCGGAAGCCATACGTGTTCTGCGGTGTGTACAGGGGGCAGAGATCCGGACGCTGTCCCTGACGCGCTGGGCGAACAATACACTGGCAGCCATGTGCCAGGAGAACCTGTACGTGGGGACAAAGACCGTCTATCAGGGAGCCAGCCAGTCTTATGAGATGGTGGCTGCGTTCTATATCCTGCTGGATATCCTGTCGGTCAGATATCTGGAGTACAGAGCACAGAATGAGGAGGACGCGGCAGATGCGGGTGGAAGAGCTTCTGAACAGTCATTATGACAGCATGAATGAAAATGAAAAATATATCTGCCATTATCTGACCGGACACTACAGAGAGTGCGCGGGGAGTACGATTTCGGAATTTGCCAGGCACTGCAGCGTGTCTACAACCATGCTGGTACGGTTTGCCAAGCATCTGGGGCTGTCTGGTTACGGGGAACTGAAAGCACGGCTGAAGATCGAGCTGGAGGAGAAGACCGTTTCCGCCGAAGGGCTTATGGAGAAGGTGACAAGAAGCTATCACAAGATGATGGATGAGCTGATGAAGAAGGATCTCACCGGCATCTTTGAAAAGCTGGACTCTGCGGAGCGGGTGTTTATCTACGGCAGCGGTTCCTCCCAGACCAGAGCTGCCAGTGAGATGAAACGGATCTTTCTTCCGGTAAAAGAGATGGTGCACATCCATGGACATGATATGTGTCTTGCGCTGCAGAACATTACGAAGCCCGGGGATCTGGTTATTCTGATCTCGCTCTCAGGAGAGTCTGATGCAGTGGTAGAACTTGCCGCTGCGCTGCGGACAAAACAGGCAGCAACTGTGTCGATCACCAGACTGAAGAACAATACGCTGGCGTCTCTGTGCGATGAAAACCTGTATATTAATTCGATTCAGATGCCGGTGGAGTATGGAATGGAATATGAGATATCCACACCGTATTTTATTCTGATTGAGTTCCTCTATCTTTCTTACTGCAATTACCGTTCTGCTGTCTGGAGAGAAGAGTAAAACCGAAGTGTACAAAATTTTATATAATGAAAATATGTACGTAAAGTGTACATAGATCTTAAGGAAGGCCATTCTATTGAATGGCTTTTTCTTTTTTGATACAGTGTATACAGACAGAAGAGAGGGGGATGCCGATGACGAAAATCATTTATCTGGACATCGATGGAACGCTGCGGGATGAACGGCTTGGAATTCCGGAAAGCGCCGAAGCAGCCCTGCGGATATGCAGGGAGCAGGGAATCCTCATTGTTATCTGTACCGGCAGAAATCCGGGGAGTATACAGCGGGATGTGAAAGCGCTTGAGATTGACGGAATGATCTCGGGAGGCGGCGCTTATATCGAGTTTGGAGACAGGCAGGTACAGGAAAATTTCTTCCCGATGCGTGTCCTGGCAGATGTCCTTGAGGTGATCAGGAAAAGGAAACTCGGGGCGGCGCTGGAGGGGAGAGAAGAGATTTACATGAATGCAAAAGCGGCCCTGTTTTACAGAGAAGATTTTGAAAAAAAGATTGCCGGGGTCAGGGATATCTCCCGGATTATGGAGGAAAACCGGATTCGGTATGAGGATAACTTTTCAGAGTTGTGGAAAGAAAGTGGAAAAATCCACAAGATTTGTATTATCGGACCGAAACAGGATATTGACCGGATCGCGGAGCACTTTGAAGAAAAATCAGAGATCGCGCAGAAAATCGAATGGAACGGGCTGTGGTATATTGAACTTCTCCCGGCAGGATGCGGGAAGGGAGAAGCAGTGGATTTTTTAAATGACAGACTGGGGATTTCCAGGGAGGAAAGCATGGGATTCGGAGACGGCGAGAATGACGTCGGGATGCTGCGCTCGGTCGGAATCGGGGTCGCTGTGGAAGGAGCCGGAGAAGGGCTTCTGAAATATGCGGATTCCATCTGCGAAAAACCGGTCGATGATGGAATATACAGAGAACTTGTCAGACGAAATGTAATCAGAGAGGAAATCGGACAAAACAGAATCAAAGAGAAAATCGGACAAAGCAGAATCGAAGAGGAAACGCCTGTGGAAAGGAGGGCATAAGGATGGAGAGAAAATGGTGGCAGGAAGAAGTGATCTACCAGATCTATCCGAAAAGTTTTAAGGACAGCAACGGGGACGGGATTGGAGATATCAGAGGAATTACGGAAAAGCTGGATTATCTGAAAGATCTGGGAGTGACCATGCTCTGGATCTGCCCGGTGTACCGTTCGCCCATGGATGACAACGGATATGATGTTTCCGATTACCGGGCGCTGGCGCCGGAATTCGGAGAGATGGAGGACCTGGAAGAACTGATCCGGGAAGCGAAGAGGAGAGAGATCAAGATCATGATGGATCTGGTGATCAATCACAGCTCGGATGAGCACGAGTGGTTCCGGAAAGCGCTGGAAGACCCGGAAAGCCGGTATCATGACTACTACGTTTTCAAAGAAGGAACAGAAATCCCAAATAACTGGAGGTCTATCTTCGGCGGAAGTGTGTGGGAGAAGGTGCCGGGCAGGGATGAATACTATTATCACACGTTTGGAAAGAAACAGCCGGATCTGAACTGGGAGAATGAGGAACTCAGAAAAGAACTCTACGATATGGTCAACTGGTGGCTTGACCAGGGAATCGCCGGATTCCGAATCGATGCCATTTCCTTTATCAAGAAGGATCTGACGTGGGAGAGCAGGGAACCGGACGGAGTGGACGGACTGGTGAAGTGCACGAAGACGTCGAGAAACTGGCCGGGTATTGAAAAATTTCTCTATGAATTGAGAAATGAAACCTTTGATAAACACTGCTGCGTGACAGTGGCGGAGGCAGCCGGAGTCCCGTATGATAAGATGGATGAATTCATCGGGGAAGACGGATTCTTCGATATGATATTTGACTTCCGGTACGCGGATCTGGACATTGCGTCGGGAAGCGAATGGTTCAAGCGGATTCCGTGGACGGTGAAGGAACTGAATGAGAAGATTATGGCGAGTCAGATGACCATGCAGAAATACGGCTGGACAGCGAACTTTATCGAGAATCATGACCAGCCCAGAGCAGCGTCCAAATATCTGAAAGAAGCGCAGGACAATCCCGATGCGGTGAAGATGATGGCGGCCATGTATTTCTTCCTGAGAGGGACGCCGTTTATCTATCAGGGACAGGAACTGGGAATGGTTGATTTTGAGAGAACTTCCATTGAGCAGTTCAACGATATCTCCAGCATTGACCAGTATTACCGCTCCATTGAGGAGGGGCTTACGGAAGACGAGGCGCTGAAGATCGTGAACCTGAGAAGCAGGGACAACGCGAGGACGCCCTTTCCCTGGAATGGAGAGAAGTACGGCGGTTTCTCGGAGGAGACGCCTTGGCTTGAGATGACGGAAGAGTATCCGAAGATTAATGCAAATGCGCAGGTCGGACAACAGGGAAGCATCTATGAATTTTACAGAGAGATGATCGCGTACAGGCAGAGCGGACCGCACAGAGACACGCTGATTTACGGGGCGATTGAGCCGGTGGAAACAGGGGATGATGTGATTGCATACCGCAGATATACGGATGAGGAATCCATCTGCTGTCTGTTCAATTTCAGCGGGGAAGAGCGTGAGGAGACACTGCCCTCAGAGAATGGAACTCCGCTGTGGGGCAACCTGGATCATGTATCTGTGGATGGAAATAAAATCAGGCTTCAGCCCTATCAGGCTGTGCTGATAAAGGAGAAAATGTAAGGAAAAAGAGGAGGAAAAGAAAAATGGCAGGGACAGATTACAATAAAACCGCATCCCAGATCATAGAGATCGTGGGCAGGGACAATATCATGTCCGCAACACACTGTGCAACAAGACTCAGACTGATCGTGAAAGACAAGGACAGGATCGATGAGAAGAAACTGGAGAAGATACCGCTGGTAAAAGGAACATTCTTCAATGCCGGACAGTATCAGATCATCCTGGGGACAGGAATTGTAAATAAAGTATATGCCGAGATGGAGAGCATGGGACTGAACACACTCTCCAAGCAGGAGCAGGATGAGATCGTGAAGAGCCAGCAGAAAGGCGTTAAGCGCATGATGCGCACGCTGGGAGATATCTTTATCCCTATTATCCCTGTGATCGCAGCCACCGGTCTGTTTCTCGGATTAAAAGGCTGTGTGTTCAATGACAATGTACTCGGTCTGTTCGGCGCTTCCACAGCGATGATTCCGGATTACATTGTAACGCTTGTAAACGTACTGACAGAGACGGCGTTCTCTTTCCTTCCGGCGATTATCTGCTGGTCCGCATTTAAGGTGTTCGGCGGAACCCCGGTAATCGGAATCGTTCTCGGACTGATGCTCGTATCCCCGATTCTTCCGAATGCGTATTCTGTCGCAACTCCTGACAGCGGTGTGGAAGCAGTGATGGCATTTGGCGCAATTCCGATCGTAGGATGCCAGGGAAGCCTGGTAATCATGCTGTTTACATCAGGACTCGGCGCAGCGCTCCTTTCAGTCCTGAACATACAGTCCAACTCATACGGGCTTGCGGTGCTTCCGTCCTATCTGATGTATATCTATGAAGGAAGACAGCTTTTATGGTACTTTATCATTTCCGTATTCTCCGTGGCGCTCTGCTTTACGCTGACCTGTATGTTCGGCATCCCGAAAGAGGTGACTGTGCCGGATGAAGAGTCGGACGCGGAAGAAGAAAAAGTTCCTGTAGAGATGGCAGCGCCGGCAGACAGAACGGTGAAAGCGTGAAGGCCGGCGAGAAAACAGTCTGCATGGCAATGTAAATAAATCCTTCCACTGCGGGTTCAAATCTGTCAGTTGGAAATAAAAAGTGATATCGATATCATGATATTTTCATACTGACTGGTTTGAATCGTAGGAAATGCACAAAACAAAATATAGAAAATCAGTAAAAATGCCATATTTACAAATGGCATTTTTTTATTTATTATTTAGATAGAAAATATGAAATCGATTACAGGTTTTGTAGAAAGGAAGGAGAGCTACTATGGATTACAGAAAGACCGCGCAGGAAATTCTGGACAAAGTCGGCGGCAGCAAAAATATTGCGTCAGCCGCGCATTGCGCTACAAGACTCCGCCTGGTGATTGCTGATAACAGCAAGGCGGACAAGACAGCGCTTGAAAATATTGAGGGAGTAAAAGGTGTTTTTGAAGCATCCGGACAGCTTCAGATTATTTTGGGAACAGGTACTGTAAATAAAGTGTTTGATGAGTTTATCTCGATCGCCGGTATCACTGCCAGCTCAAAGGCAGAGGCGAAGGAGGCGGCTGCGCAGAAGCAGAACGTGTTCATGCGCGCTATCAAGCTGCTGGGTGATATCTTTGTGCCGATTATCCCGGCCATTGTTGCCAGCGGTTTTCTCATGGGTATCATGAATTCCCTGGACTTTATGATCAATAACGGATTTATCAACATGGATACGAGCAGCTCAATCTATGTGTTCGCAAATCTGTTCAGCAATACGGCATATACATTCCTGCAGATTCTGATCGCGTTCTCAGCGGCGAAGGCGTTCGGCGCCAACCCGTATCTGGGCGCGGTTATCGGTATGATTATGATTAACCCGTCTCTGCAGAATGCCTATACGGTTGCAACCGAGGGCGTGCAGCAGACACAGTCCGTGTTCTTCGGACTTTATGATATTGACATGGTGGGTTACCAGGGACATGTCATCCCGGTTGTTATTGCGGTATGGCTGCTGTCAGTAATTGAGAAGAAACTTCACAAGATCGTGCCCGAGGTGCTGGATCTCTTTGTGACACCGCTGGTCAGCGTGTTTGTGACAGGTTATCTTACACTTTCTATTATCGGTCCGGTATTTGTGTGGGCTGAGAACGCGATTCTCGGAGGAATTCAGTGGCTGCTGACTCTGCCTCTGGGACTGGGAAGTCTTGTTATGGGCGCCCTGTATGCGCCAACAGTTGTGACAGGTATTCATCAGATGTACACGGCGATCGATATCGGACAGATCGCGCAGTACGGCGTTACATACTGGCTTCCGCTTGCCAGCGCGGCGAACATTGCCCAGGGTGCTGCAGCTCTTGCAGTAGCGGTTAAGTCAAAAGACAAGAAGATCAAATCACTGGCGCTTCCGTCATCATTGAGCGCATTTATGGGAATTACAGAGCCTGCGATTTTCGGTGTGAACCTGCGGTTCTTCAAGCCGTTCATCGCCGGATGTATCGGCGGCGGATGCGGCGCTCTTTACGCATCCATCGTTCATCTGGGAGCAAAGGGAACAGGCGTGACCGGTATCTTCGGTATCCTTCTCTGCCTGGAGCAGCCGGTACAGTACCTGATTGAAATGATTATTGCGGTAGGTGTCGCGTTCGTTATCTCATTCCTTCTTTATAAAGATCAGAAGCCGGAGCTGCGTGCAGCGGCCGCAGACGGAAGATCAGCTTCGGCAGCATCTGAAACAGCGGCGATTGAGAGCAGTGAGACAGAGGATGCAGCAGCTACAGCAGCAGAGCCGGTGAAAGATGAGACGCTGAACAGCCCGGTAAACGGAAGAATTGTTCCGCTCTCTGAAGTGAGTGACGAGACATTTGCATCTGAGATGCTCGGGACCACCGTGGCGGTAGAGCCTTCTGATGGCAGGATTGCAGCGCCGTGCGACGCAGAGGTCCTGAATGTTTTCGATACCGGACATGCGGTATGCCTGACCACAAAGTCCGGCGGGGAACTGCTGATCCATGTGGGTGTTGACACTGTGAAGATGGAAGGAAAAGGATTTACGAAGAAAGTTGCTGACGGAGACAAGGTCCACGCCGGCGATGTGCTGATCGAAGCGGATCTCAATGCGATCCGAGAGGCGGGATATCCTGCGACTACGATGGTGATACTGACCAATGCGGATCAGTTTTCCAAAGTGGAAAAGGCAGAACCGGGTGAAGTCGGAACCGGCAGCAGGATTATGGATCTTTCCAGATAACAGGAAGAGGTAAATAAAACGACAGGGGAGCTGCGGTCCGGAAGTTCAGAAGAATCTCCGGACCGCGGCGGACAGGAGAATGATATGAGTGCATTGACGAATGACCTGAAAAAAATGACGGAGCTGGCGGAGAGCAGCCCGGCGCAGAACGCTGTTTTTCGCGAAAAGCTGCATCTGATGCCTCCGGTTGGCTGGTTAAACGACCCAAACGGGCTCTGTCAGTTTCATGGCGTGTATCACGCCTTTTTCCAGTATTCGCCTTTTAACGCAGAAGGCGGTGTGAAGATGTGGGGGCATTATACAAGCGAAAATATGATCGACTGGGAGTATCAGGGAGTGATGCTCTATCCGGATCAGCCGTTTGACTGCAGCGGAGTTTACTCCGGATGCGCATTTATTGAAGATGGAGAGATGCATCTGTATTATACAGGAAATGTGAAGCTGGAAGACCGGGATGATTATGATTATATCAATACTGGCAGGGAAGCGAACACGGTTCTTGTGACGAGCAGGGACGGGATGCATTTCAGCCGAAAGAGAGAACTGATGAGAAATACGGATTATCCGGATGATCTGACTCTGCATGTCCGCGATCCGAAGGTATGGAAACAGGATGGAATGTACTACATGATCCAGGGAGCAAGGACAAAAGAAGATGTGGGGCAGGCTCTTATTTTCCAGTCGGAAGACAAGGTGAACTGGAGTTTCAGAAGCCGTGTTGAGACAGCGGAACCGTTTGGATACATGTGGGAGTGCCCGGATTATTTCGAAGTAAATGGCATGCAGATTCTCTCGGCATCCGTCCAGGGGCTGACCGGCGGTGAGTGGGATGACAGGAATGTCTATCAGTCCGGTTATTTCAGGCTGGAAGGCGATATCCTGGGCGAATATATGCTGTCAGATTACTGTCTGTGGGATTACGGATTCGACTATTATGCGCCGCAGAGCTTTGAGACAAAGGACGGCAGGAGGATCCAGATCGGCTGGATGGGAATGCCGGACTGCGAAGAGTATACAAACCGTACTCTTGAAGAGGGATGGCAGCACTGCTTTACAATTCCGAGAGAAGTATATATAAAAGACGGACGGATCTGTCAGCGCCCGGTGAGAGAAATGGATGAGAAAAAGCGCAGAATCAGCGCAGCATCCGGACACCTTGAAGATGAAGGACATCCGGTGTATGAGGCATATGTCTCCGGCATTACAGACGGGAAATTCCGCGCCGTGCTCGGAGGAGAACTGATTCTTGAGTACAGAGACGGGCGGTTCGAAATGAGATTCACCGACCAGGATATGCATTCTGCGTCTGCCGGAAGAGGAGTGAGATATGTCCATATACAGCAGATCGAAAATGTCAGAATCCTGACAGATGTGTCATCGGTAGAAGTATTCGTAAACGATGGGGAATATGTATTTACCACAAGATATTATCCGGAGAAGGCGTCGGTGTGCGTGGAAGCAGAAGGCGCAGATATTGAACTGTCCGCTATTTTGTTCACTAGCGGTCCGGCGGAAAGTGTGTCAGAAATCGGAATCGGATGATTTGGAGAAACGTATTCCGAACGAGAGGATGTGCGCGTCAAGTTCCGTTCCAGAATCAGGGAACTTCTAAAGGGCTGAAAAAATGTCTAAATGCAAAACGGCACTCGGGGCAACTCGCGTTCGCTCAGACAATCCCCTCGCACCGTTTAACAACATTTTTCCACCCCCTAAGAAGTTCCAGCAGATTCCTCCAAAGTCACATGCCACACACATCCTCTCATCCGGAAAGGTTCATCAAGACATCCGCTTCGCTTCCGGCGCCCTTTCTGCCGGAAGCTCAGTGAAGCAAAACAGGCTAAAAAACCGTGAAGCGGCGCGGCTTGGAGGTATTACCGTTTGTAAAACCTTCCGGCCGCGCCTTTGTTTTCCTCAGCCTGTTTATTCATTAACTTCCCTTTTGAAGCGGCTAGAAAACAGCCCCATTTCAAAATACTTTCTGCAGGGAGGGGGACTGTGGGCGGCTGACTTCGGATGGGGATTAGTGAAACTTGGAGTGCCGGGGAGGGACGTTGGGGCAGACGGTGAGATTGTTTGAGCGAATGCGAGTTGCTCACCGTCTGTCTCTGCTTTTAGTTCGTCCCCGGCACTCCTTAGTTTCCCTTATCCCCTGGAGCGGAAGCCGAACACAGTCCCCCTCCCCGCAGAATATGTCTTGTAAAGCCACTCTGTTTTCGTCTGATCTGAATCCGGCAGTTGATGAATTAAATAGCGGAAAATCGTTCTCTTTTGATTGACACTTTGATTCTGCAGGAGTAACATAAAAAGTGGCTTAGTCCATACTGTGACTGCGTGAAAAAAACAGTATGGCGAATGGATAAGGACACGAAGGAAATTCGAAATCAGGAGGAAATGGTTTATGAGGAAAAAAGGGGTGCTGTCACTTGCCCTCGCGGCGGTTCTGACAGTCAGCATGGCCCCGCTTCCGGCCGGAACTGTTCATGCGGAAGAAGCAGGACAAAGCGGCGCTGTGCAGGAGACTCCGGACGGCGCGGCGGGAGTGGCGGATACAGAGTCGGAGCCAGCGGCCGGACAGAGTGAGACAGAAGGGGTACAGAAAGAAACATCGGAAGACGCCGGGCTTCCGGATAATGAAGAACTGCTGGAGGAATATATCTCGCAGCTGCTTGGCACGGACGCAGGGATTTCCCTGTACGCAAACTGGGGAGAGCATGCGCTGAACGAGCAGGAGAAGGCGATTTACGATGTGCTGAAGGCAAAGGCAGCAGATATCGCGGCCAATGGCGGAAGTACACAGGACATGCTGGACGGCGGTTCGGCGGCCATGAGATGGACTTATGAAGAGCTTGGCGTAGACGGACAGCAGTCTAATTATCAGAACGCGGTTGTGTCCACGCTCAAAGCCTCCATGAGAAAGATCGTGGATGTGCTGCTGGCGGACTGCCCGTATGAACTGTACTGGTATAATAAAGCAGAGGGAGGCGGCTGGCAGTATGCTTACGGAATGAGGCCGGATGACACCGGCGTGACTGTAACTGTTTCACAGCTGGGCTTCGCGGTTGCCGACGCTTATCAGGTGGACGGAAACAAGTATGAGGCGGATGCTTCCAAAGCGCAGACGGCAGCCCGGGCAGTGGAGGCCGCAAAGGCAATTGTGGACAAGTACAAAGGGGTGTCTGACTTCGAGAAGCTTCAGGGATACAAGAACGAGATCTGCAGCCTGACTTCTTATAACAGCAGCGCGGCGCAGAATCCGATGACACCTTACGGAGATCCGTGGCAGATCATCTATGTGTTTGACGGAGATCCTCAGACCAATGTAGTGTGCGAGGGGTACGCGAAGGCGTTCCAGTATCTCTGTGATCTGACGACGTTTGCTTCTTCTGACATCGTCTGCTATACAGTGACAGGATGGATGGTCAATGAAGCGCATATGTGGAATATCGTTGCCATGCCGGACGGACGCAATTATCTGGTGGATGTGACGAACAGCGACGCGGGAACCGTGGGCGCTCATGGCGGTCTTTTCATGGCAGGGTATGACAAAGCAGTGGAAAACGGGTATCAGATCAGGGAAATGACATATGTTTATGATGAGGATACATTAAACAGCTATGGCACAGGCGAGGACAGTGTGCTGAACCTGTCGCCGGTTACTTACGATCCGGATCAGGAGTATAAGCTGGATGTGGAGGCTTCCCAGATCACTGCTGATTATGGAACGGATTTCCGGGTGGACATCGTATCAGATCCGACGAAGACGGTGGAAGTATGGTTTAACGGCAGCTGTCAAACGATTCAGCCGGATGAGTTTGGAAACGCGTCGATCACATATAATACACTTGAATGGGGAATGACGCCTGCAGACAGAAGCGCAGCGGATGGAAGTTATATGAAAGAACACCATCTGGTTGTAAACAATGCAGGAGAAACGACGACCTGCGACGTATGGGTGGAAGTCGACTACGCGGACAGCGATGCAGCCGGCATAACAACGGCAGATCCGAATGCCGCAGGCTGGTATGGCACATCGTTTGATATCTGCCCGCCGGAGGGATACACCATCGCATCCACAGCAAATGCGGATACCCAGTGGGGCGGTCAGATACCGGTACAGGGTGAAGGCAGTGTAAACAGCGTATATTATCTGAGAAATGCGCAGACCGGCGCCATCTCAAGATGCGAAGGTACATATAAGATAGATACGGCGGCGCCGACAGAGCTGAAAGCAGAGATCACAAATGAGACGGATACATCTCTTACAGTGACTGTGAGCGCGGCAGATGCAGTATCCGGTATTAAAAATTACGGGCTGTCCTATGTAAGCGGCGGATCGAAAGCGCCGGTGATCACGGATAAAGGAAACGGTGTGTTCGAAGTGACCGGACTGGATATGAGAACCGCGTATACGTTTACCGCATCGGCTTCAGACAATGCGGATCATACGGCACAGCTCCAGGTATCTGCTTCCACGACCGGTAAACTGAGCCTGGAAAATGCGTCCGTCAGCGTGACGTACAATAAGTTCGTATATGACGGAACAGAGAAGACTCCGGCCAAAGAGAATATAACAGTTATGTTAAACGGAACGGTTGTTGACCCGTCTCAGTATGATGTGACATACGGAAGCAGCCGGATTGACGCGGGAACTGTCGAGGTGACAGTGACGGCGAAAGCGGACAGCAAAGATTATACGGGAACTGCTTCGGGAAGTTATGAGATCGCGAAAGCAGATCTGACAGTACAGGCGGCGGATCAGACGATTACCTACGGCGATAAGATAAAGACCGGAGCGGATCAGACAGAAGTATCAGGCCTGGCTGCCGGCGACGAGCTGACAGGAATCGTTCTGACAGCAAGTACAGATCAGGCAGGAACAGACGGAACAGTAACGCCTTCCGCAGCGGTTGTGAACAATGCGGACCGCGGCAGAGATGTGACAGCGAATTATAATATCACTTATGCAGAAGGAAGCCTGGTGATTGAGCCGAAGACAGTGGCGGACGCAAAGGTAAATGTAGCGATCCCTGAGGAAGGAATTACCTATGACGGCACAGAGAAGAAGCCGGATGTAACAGTATATGACGGAGATGTGCTGATCCCGGCAGATGAGTATACAGTAACTTATACGAACAATGTAAACGCGGGAGACGCATCGGTTACAATCACTGACCGAGACGGAGGAAACTATGCTGTAAGCGGTACAGGCACATTCCGGATCGGAAAAGGAACCCAGGCGGTTCTGGCGATTACGGGAATGCCGGAAGGCGGGATTGCTTATGGAGACAGCTTCCGCCTCACAACAGCCGGCGGCTCCGGTGCGGGAACTGTGACATGGAGCGTAAGTGAAGGCGCTGACATCGCTTCCATTACTTCCGACGGAACAGTAACAATTAAAGGCGTTGGCGACGTAACCATCACTGCAGAGAAAGCCGGGGACGCAAACTACAATGCCGCATCGGTACAGTGGAGCTTTAATACAGAAAAAGCAAGTCCGGAAGTCGGACAGGTTACATACAGCGGAGGAACGATTTACTCAACAGCAGATCCGGCGGATGTGAAACTGGAGAAGAGCGGCAGCACAGAAGGAACGCTGCAGCTTCAGGACGGTACGGTATTTACGGCAGGAACAAAGGAATATACATGGGTATTTGTTCCGGCGGACACAGAACATTATAATACCGTATCAGGAACGATCACTCTGGAGATCTCCGCAGACCCGGTGGTATCTGTCTCAGTAACCGGAACACCGGAAAAGACACAGTACAGCTACCGGGATACATTTGAACCCGCAGGACTTACAGCTGAAGTGACATACGGAAGCGGAACAGTCCGCGAGATCCCGATCAGCGAATTCGATGTTGTATATGAGAATGGAGACTTCTTCCAGATCGGCGATGCGTCTGTGACGTTATCCTATGCTTACGACGGAGGAAAGGCATCCTTCGAAGTGACCGGATTAAGCGTGAGCGCAAGGGAAGTGAAAGACCCGACCGTCACCCTGGAGAAAGACAGCTATACTTATGACGGAACCGCAAAGACACCGGGCGTAACCGTAATGGATGGAGACGTAGTGATTCCGGCGGAAGAGTATACGGTAACCTATACGGATAATGTAAAGGCAGGTACAGCTTCCGTGACGATCGCGGACGCGGAGGGTGGAAACTATGTGATCGCTGAAAAGACAGTGACATTCACAATCAGTGAGAAACCGGCACAGCCTGCAGATCCGGATAAACAGAACCCGGATAAGACAGACAAAAACAACAAGAATACACAGAATGACAAGAAGGCAGATAAGAACCAGGCGGTCAAAACCGGAGACAGCGCGAATCCGGCAGTGTGGATTCTGATGATCACAATGTCCGCGGCAGCGGCAGCAGGAGCAGTGCTCACAAAACGCCGCGAGAAAAAATAGTGGAAAATATCATTAAATAACAATGCGGTCATATGACTTTTTAAATCGAAAAGTCATATGGCCGCATTGTATTACTCTGGAAATTATCAGCTGTTTACAGGAACAGAAACCATCAGTTCAGGTTGTCTTTCACGAACTGTGCTACGGAATCTGCCCGAGCAGCTGCTTTGTTCCACTTTTTTAAAATATCCAGATCGGTTTCCTTCATAATCTTATCCCTGATATCGTCAGGAACAGTACCGAGTTCTTCCAGCAGTTCGATAATAGCAGAAGCTCTGCCCTCGGCAAGTCCTTCAGCTTTGCTCTTTGCCCTGGTTGCCTGTACATCATAAGTTTCAAAATGTTCAAACAGCATAGTAAAATCCCTCCGTTGAATATGATCGGTAAAGTCAGCAACTTCAGCTTTCGGAACATTCAGCCGGAAAAGGAGGAGCGAGATAATCTTGCTGATGAGTTCCAGGACAGCCTCGGGTGCGTTCTTCGCAAGTTCCTCAAAGTACTCTCGCGGGATCTCCTTAAGTCCCTGAAAATCAGCGGCGCTCCTCAGCTTATCGATCAGCATGATCAGCGACAGCTCATCGCCCTTATCAATCAGCTCCTGATTGGAATACCTGGCCAGCGGAACAACAAGGTAATGAAAACTGGGAATGAACTCACCGAGAATATCGCTCAAATAAACCCGGTTTTTAAAATTAGTCTCCGCAGTCCAGTTCCGATGATTATCATAAAAGATAATGGGAAGAACAGGCGGATACCGGAAGTCCTTTGTCTTTGCCGCGGCTTTTTTATCTTCCGCATAATCTGTCAGAATCTGGACGATGTAGCGGAGGAGTCGGAAGGACATATCATGATCCACGGAGGACTGATGCTCAATCAGCGTGATCAGAAAAAGCGTATCCGCATCAGGGCTGTCGCGCAGGTGGATCTTCTTGACCGAATCCGTGTCCCGTTCTTCCTGCCACAGCCAGAGATAGCGGTCTGTAATGTCCTCGATATCCTCCGGCTGGACGTCTTTCAGAAGCTCAATGCCGGTATAGCCTCGAAGAAACTGCGCGCATAATACGTGATTTCCGAAGATTGTCTTCGCACTGCTGTCCCTGGGGCGGGTGTTCTGAAGTTTTGCAGCTTCATTTCCGATTGGGGTGTTATTGTTACGTGAGTTTACAGAGCCATCCGTTTTCTTATGTACCATACACATTTCTCCTTTCATGATTGAGAATGCAAGAAAACAGATGCCTGTGTCTCTATTTTAGCAACTTCAGACAGCGAAAACAATAGACCCAGAGCGGTTTTCCGCATTCCGGATTAAATTGTAATGAAAGTGAAAATGCTGCGAATATAAAAATATGAATATCAGAAAAAAGAATGTCCGATTCTTATAGACGAGAGGGTTCCCTCAAATCCTCTCTGAAAATGTTATGACGTTATTATATCTCAGGGGACAGCAGGGAGCAAATGAAAAAAATATAAACAGAGAGTTGATTAGACAGTGAAAATCCGTTAACCGCAATGGCTAACGGGTTTCGTTATTATAATCGTTATCTAAAGGAATGAGAGTAAAGTGCGGCACCCCGGTTTCCCGGGATGCCAATACTTTATGAGGGGGGAGATAGTTGTATTACCAACTATCTGCGGTTAAGTATATCGGGAAAATGTGTCCAAAGTATGTTTATTTTCTTAAAGAAATGAGAAAACCGCAGTCTTGATACCAAAATCGTGTCGGCGCAGCTGTTTGCGTGGAAAGGAATCTATGCCTCCGACATCATAAATAAGCCGTTTTATGCCTGTGCTGGGCAGGATGAAGAGGGAAAAACTAACTGCGAGAAATGAAGAAGTCCGGAAAGTCAGAATGTTCAAAAGACTGTGAACAAATTGTGTGGGAAATTAGAAATTTTAATGTAAAAACAGTGAAAAGAGGAAGTGGTGTAATGCTTTGCGTAACAGGGGTTCATGTAGAATTATCAAAAGATAGGTGTATCAGGTTAAGACTCGGGATAACCGATGAGGATAAAGTCTATAACGAGAATGAGTAATAAAAGAAGGAGGACGCCATGAAGAGTAGAGTCAAGAAAAGGGTCATAGCATTAATGCTTTGCATGGTAATGGTGCTGAGCAGCGGTATCTCTACGCTGGCAGAAGGGGATGCAGGAACACCCGAAGCAACAGAAGAGGTAAGCAGCACAAATGATGAAAGTGCGGTGAATACAGAGCCGGATACTGCGGTTGCGGAGGAATCACAATCGCGGTCGAATACTGCTGTTGAAACGGAGACAGCAGCGGAGGAGAATGCGCCGGCAGAAGCAGAGGCTCAGCCGAAGACAGCAGAGGCGGCTCCGGCAGAAAATACAGAGGCGGACGCGGCGGCACAGACACCTGTTGAGGAAACTCAGACAGCGGAGACGAAAGACAATGCAGCGGACGCGCAGAGCACAGAGCAGTCAGCAGAGAACGGAGAAGCAGTTCAGGAAGAAACAACAACTCCGGAGACAGAGAACGAGACAGCTCAGAATACTGAGACAGCTCCGCAGCCTTATGAAGGAAAATATGAGGATGATACCATTAAGATCACTGTTAACGCTGAAGCTGGTATCGTACCGGAGGGCGCAGAGCTTTCCGTAACTCCGATCGAGAAAACAGAGATCACTGATGACATGACAGCTGAGGAAAAAGCAGAAGCTGAGAAAATCAATGACCAGTACGATCTGACCGAGAAGAAGCTGAACGAAGACAGCAAAGAAAATGAAGTGACCATGGAAGGTTTCCTGGCATATGATATCAGCTTCCTTGTAAACGGCGAAGAGGTAGAGCCGAACGGTGACGTCAATGTGGTAATGGAATTCCAGGAAGCGGCGGTTCCGGAAGGAGTATCCGAGGATGCGGAAGTAACCGTGAAACACCTCAAAGAAGATGAGAAGGCTGAAGACGGAGTCGTAGTTGAGGACATGGCTGACAAGGCTGAGGTTCAGACAACGGATAAGGCTGAGGTTGAGAAGGTTGAGCTGACGGCGGACAGTTTTTCTGTGTTTACACTCGCTTGGGAGAACGCAGCAGCATATGCTTATGGTGATGTAACCATTAGCGATAATATTATGGACGAGGGTGTATTGCAGGCAGAGTATAGCGGGACGGGGTCATATAAATGGCTTCGGAGTGATGATCAGAATGGCAACTATGAAGAAGTTTCAAAGGTATATTTTGAAGATGGCACATCTAATATTTCTGAGGATGGATCGGCACTTTATCCGGCATTAGATAAAGGTGCGCGTAAATGGTATAAAGTCCAGATCATTGATGGTGAAAAAATACTAGCAGAATCTCAGCCTATACAAGTAGAGTATTTTGATTCTTTACAGAATGGTAGTTTTGAGACCCCAGTAGTTCCTGAAAGGTGTACTTATTATGAGAATGGACGGGAGAAAAAAGGTCCAACCAACAATATGCAGTATACAAATGAGGAGTACAGAGAAGCAGGCGGAGTCTGGCAGTCAACAGGAGAATCAGATAGTGCATGGTATGGAAAGAAGGGCGTTTCTCTTGAAATTATTCATGAAGGATATACGGATAATCAAGGACGGTCAGATGGTCAATCCTATTCTTGGTATGTGCGCTTTAGGGAGGAAGACGACTGGGATAATGCGGCACCGGAGGGCGCACAGTTTGCAGAATTAAATTGTGAGGCGGCAGGTGCACTGTATCAGGACGTATTAACAATGAATGACGTCCCCCTCAATTATTCATTAAAACATAGAGCGCGTGGCAATGATATTTCGCAGAACTCGGAATATGATACGATGTATTTGGTGATTATGCCAACGTCAATAGCAGTTAATAGAGGGTTGACAACTCAGCAAAAATTACGAAATTATTTATCTACTTTGATAGATAAAGATGAAAATCCGATTAATATAGATACTTACTATGATGAGAAAGGATACGAAGAGCTCTATGATTCTGATGGAGTTTTAGTTGTCAGAATAACCAGTGATGATCAGGAGTGGCAGCAAGTTTGGAAAGTGGCCGGATATACTCCGACTAGTAGCCTGACCAGATTTTTCTTTGTAGCTGGAAGAACAGATGCGGATGGAGAAAGTGATAATCCGACACAGGGAAATTTCCTTGATGATGTTTGGTTTTCACAAGATCTTCCAGAAGTACATGAAGGCCAGTTTTCACTGCAGATTAATAAAAAGTTTGAAGGGCTTGATAACGAGTCATTTAATAGTATAAAAGATAAAATTCAGTTTAAAATTTCTGCTACAGATTCGAATGGTGAAGTAGTTTCTGATGAAAAATTGACTGAATTATTTGGCCGTACGGTTATAAATGGAAGTGAGATGTATCCGGGTGCTGATGGAAGCTTCTCTTTCCCAATTATGGGACAGATTAATCCTGATGAGTCTTATACGGTAAAAATTGAAGAGACAAATGCTGATTTGCCAGGATGGACTTATACAACAAATATTAAGACAAGTGTGCGTGTTAGTGGAGGAGATTCGAACGAATCAGATGAGGCTTCGTTTAATTTGCGGGAAGAGACAACTGCAACTGTAACATTCACGAATAGCTATGAACAGACGGCAAAACGTGATGTGAACTTCAAAAAAGTGTGGGACGATGAAAACAATAAGTATAATACAAGACCGGACAGTCTTGATGTTACATTACATGCTTCTGCAAATAGCAAGGATATAACTAGCGAACTTGGAATAGATCCGATTACTAAAACAATAAATAAGGATACGGATTGGGCAACTGTATGGCAAGATTTGCCGGTATACTATAGCGATAACGGACAGAAAGTAGAAATTGAATATACAGTTACCGAAGGTACTATTAACAGCAATTATGAATATAGTGCCGGAACACTTACAGAGGGAACTCCTTCAGCAGACGAGACAACAACGAATTCCATTAATGCAATGAGCTTAATGCAGAGCAGTGCAAATGCAGGAAATACAGAAAACTCATTAGGAGCACCCGCTCATAAAAAATATATTGAGTATGATGAGCAAAATGATGAGTATACGTTGAACTTGGATGTTACCGGAGCAAAAGGCGAAGCAGTCGGTGGAGCAGATATCCTGTTCGTGATTGACACATCAAATAGTATGGAAGACTTGTTAGGTTCTGTACAAGAATTATTGAATGGGACATGGAATGAACCGGGGATTATTGACCAAATTTTTGAAGCTGGAAGTGGAAATGAAGTTGCGTTTGTGGATTTTAACACCAAAGCAACGAGAGATCGGTGGTATTCATCCAACGATAAGAATAGTGCAAAAAAATATATATCGGATCTGGAGCTACCAGGGCTTTTGGACCAGATTTTGAATAATGCAGGTGGTACAAACTGGACGGATGCAATGGAGGAAGCTTCTGCTTTGATGCAGAGTAAGGCAAATGATAATAAGGAGAAGGTGGTAATCTTTCTGTCAGACGGAAAACCTACCTATACGAACGGTTCCGACGGAGAGCCTGATGGGGATGGACAAAATACTGAGGATAAGTATTATGAAGATGCGTCAAAAGTTGTTAATGAATCAAATTCCCTGAAGGGTACAACTTTTTATTCTGTGTATTTGACTAGCAATACTAAATCCGGAATGGAGAAATTTGATACATATCTTAATGATGATAATACAAAACATTTCGTAAAAGATGGTACCGATTTAGACAATGCGCTGGCGGACATTATAAAAGAAGTTATTCCAGAATATAAAGATGTAACCATTACGGATGTTTTAAGTGAATATGTTGAGTTTGTAGAAAGTTCTCCCAAGGTCACCGTAACACAAAAGAAACAGGATGGTAGTATAACAAATTTTCCTGAAAGTGATTATCAGGTGAGCATTGATGGAAAAACCGTAAAAGTGGATCTGTTTGACAGTAAGATTACCACCTTCTCCTTATTATCATTTGCCTTACTCTGCATCAAAGCAGAAGCTTCCTCCATTGCATCCGTCCAGTTTGTACCACCTG
>DXGZ01000028.1 GCA_019113645.1 Candidatus Mediterraneibacter vanvlietii
CGAAAAGAGAAAGCGTTTCCTCTATATCTTGCTGCTCTTCTTTTAATGCTTTATCAATAGTATCGTATTTTAGCTTTAAGAGACGATAAATATCATTCCCCAGATTTACACTGTTTGAGTGGAGGGTGCGATTCTCTCTGGCTGATGTAAGCGGGATAACTGTAATTACAGGTGAATTATGTGCATTTTTATTATCGAGAACAATTCCATAATGCAAACCGCCATATTCACTTCCGATATTAAAACCAAATTGTATTTTAATTATATTTCCACGTTTATACGCGATATTACGTGCAGGGTTAAAGTTTTCTTCAAAATTGATCATCCGAACATAATCTTTTATCCAATACGATAACAGGTTAGCTTTTTTTAAATGGTTTCCCGTTGGATCATTGATAAAACCTTCCAACATTCTATTCAGAGACTTGATAGCTTCCTTTTTATTCTGAATAACATCATCTTTTGTGAACTCTTTTGACAATTTGCCACCTTCTTTCTTTTAAATGTCCTGGGGCAGGCCAGCTTACTTATTTTTCAAATTCAGAATTGAGACAATTAATCCGGCTACGGCCAGTATGACAATAAATTCTTCATATGCACTCATAAGTTTTCCACTTTCCGCAAGACTCGGATCGGGAACCAGCACACCCTTCGGCTGCCTGGGGAAGTATATTATTTTTTACGCCTCGGCGATTCGGAAGAGCGCCGGGGCTATGTTTGTTCATTGGTGGAAGGTGAGGGGGAAGCTTCCCTGCCTGATTAAAGTATAAATGTGCTGATGATTTGTCCGATTTCCACAATGTTGCTCTGCCCGGTAAATTCAAATTTCACTTTGCCGAGTCCGCTGAAATACATCTCGAGTTCGCTGTCCATATCAAGTACACCGGCTGTTTCGATGGAATAAGCACTGACCTTTGAATAAGGCAGGGAGGTAAAGTCTTTCTTTTTGCCAGTCACACCCTGTACGTTGACGGAGATAACCCGTTTGTCTGTAAATACACAGTAGTCGCGCATTGCTTTGTATGCTCCGATTACCTGTTCACCGTTAATGAGAAGCGGCTGTATATCTCCCATTAAGGTTGCGGGATCTACTTGTTTCATTTTTACAAATGCACTGTTGTTAAAATCAATCATCATGTTTTTCCTTTCTTTGAAAATTCTGTTTTTGCAGCACTCTTGAAGTGAAAAATTAAGTCTTATTCTGATGATATCGCTTTAACCTCGAAAAATCAATATTACCCGTTAAAATGCTCGCTTTACTATTTGCAGCGAGGATAGTATAATATCCGGGTAATATGGAGTTGTTAATGCTTGGAGGAAGTAGGATGAAACCATCAGAAGAAATCGTTCAGCTGTTTCAGAATGACCGTTTTGCTACGGAGAATGGAGCGGTGATAGATGAAGTGGATGACCACTATGCAAAATGCAGTCTCTTATTGGGAGACAAACACAGAAACGCGATGGGAGCTGTGATGGGCGGAGTGTATTTTACACTTGCTGATTTTGCTCTTGCAGTTGCCAGTAACTGGCAGGAGATGGGAACTGTGACTCTGAATTCAGAAATCGCGTATCTGACGCCGGCAAAGGGGGAAAGGCTGACAGCAGAAGCAATCTGTGTGAAAAACGGAAGAACAACAGGATATTACAGGATTGAAGTCAAAGATGAAAAAGAGAATCTGGCCGCAGTTGTGACGGCCACAACCTTCAGAGTGGCAAAATAGCGATATCAGCCGCATCTGGAAAGAGAAAAAGGAAGAGAGGAAAAGCGATGAAAAGAGAAAAATTCGGATCCCGCATCGGTTTTATACTGATTTCTGCGGGATGTGCGATCGGTTTGGGAAATGTATGGCGCTTCCCGTATATCACCGGACAGTATGGCGGAGCTGCCTTTGTGCTGATTTATCTGCTGTGCCTGGTGCTGCTGGGACTGCCGATTATGGTGATGGAGTTTTCTGTAGGACGGGCTGCCGGCTGCAGTATTGCCAAAGCGTTCGACAGGCTGGAACCGCTCGGAACAAAATGGCACTGGTACAAATGGTTTGGTATTGCGGGAAATTATCTGCTGATGATGTTTTATACGACAATCGGCGGATGGCTTCTGATTTACCTGTATAAAATGGCAGCGGGAAGTTTTGAGGGCATGAATGCCGGGCAGATCGAAGAAGAATTCGGAAGTCTGATGGGACAGCCGGTTCTTATGACGATTTGTATGGCAGTTGTTGTGGTTCTGTGCTTTGGGGTGGTAAACCTGGGACTGCAGAAAGGAGTAGAGGGAATCACCAAGATCATGATGGTGCTGCTTCTTTTTCTCCTCATTGTTCTTGCGGTTCGTTCCATTATGCTGCCGGGAGCAGGAGCAGGACTGGAATTCTATCTGCTCCCAGATTTCGGAAAAATGAAAGAGGCAGGAATCATGGAGGTAATATCCGCCGCCATGAACCAGTCATTCTTCACTTTGAGCCTTGGTATTGGAGCCATGGCTATTTTCGGAAGCTATATAGATAAAAAGAGAAGACTCGCAGGAGAAGCTGTGGCAATCACGATTCTCGATACGAGCGTCGCACTGATTTCAGGACTGATCATCTTCCCGGCAAGTTTTGCTTTCGGTGTAAACCCGGACAGCGGCCCGAACCTGATTTTCATAACCCTGCCGAACATTTTCAATTCCATGGCGGGAGGAAGACTCTGGGGAGCGATATTCTTCCTGTGTATGTTCTTCGCATCAGCCTCCACGATCATTGCTGTATTTGAGAACATCATTGCATTCGCAATGGATCTGACCGGGTGCTCCAGAACAAAAGCGGTTGTCATCAATCTGATCGCGATACTGGTGCTTTCCATGCCGTGCGTTCTCGGTTACAACGTACTGAGCGGATTCGCGCCGTTCGGAGAAGGTTCCGCGATCCTTGACCTGGAAGACTTCATCGTAAGCAACAATTTACTTCCGCTTGGAAGCCTCGTTTACGTATTGTTCTGTACTACCCGCTACGGATGGGGATGGAAAAACTTCCTGGCAGAAGCCAACGCCGGAGAAGGCCCCAAATTCCCGAAATGGGTAAGACTATATGCAACATTCGTCATCCCATTAATCGTAATCCTCCTCTTCATCCAAGGATATTGGTCGAAATTTGCGGGTTAGGCTCAAGCCGTGCGCAATAGAAGAAGAAAGCCTCCATCGTGCTTGCACGAATGGAGGCTTTCTTCTTCTATTGCATAGGGCGCAGCCCGCGAGCGAGATGGAGTGCGGAGCACGCAATCGAGCTGCACGGCGGGAGCCGGACGACAAGTAGAACCTAGTGCGCAGCATAGGGCGCAGCCCGCGAGCGAGATGAAGTGCGGAGCACGCAATCGAGCTGCACGGCGGGAACTTCGTTTCTATGGTGCGTGGTACCTTCCATATGCTATAATATGGAAATAAAAAGAATGTACAGGCAGGTGAAGATGAATGAGATTATTAGTTATAGAAGATGAAACCGCGTTGAGCGAGGTGATCCGGGCGGCCTTTACAGATGAAAAATTTGAAGTTGACCTGGCAGAAGACGGAGAGACAGGATATCTTCTCGGAAGCAGCGGTATGTATGATGCTATCATACTGGATGGAATGCTCCCGGAAATGGATGGTTATGATGTACTGAGAAAATGGCGGCAGGGACAGATACATACACCGGTCCTGATGTTGACAGCCCGGTCAGAACTGGAGGATAAACTGAAAGGTCTGGGGCTGGGCGCGGATGATTATCTGACGAAACCATTTGACATGGAGGAACTGGTCGCGCGTATACGGGTAATCACCAGGAGACAGGGTGCGGTTCAGATTGATTATCTTGAGTTGGAAGATCTCCGGCTGAACTTAGACTCCGGCGTGATTGTGAATACCGAGACACAGCAGGAAGTAAGACTTGGGAAAAAGGAATTCCAGCTGTTGGAGTTGTTTATGCGCAATTCCGGGCAGACGCTGCGCAGAGAGCAGATCGCGGAGAAATTGTGGGGGTATGACTGCGAGGCTGAGTATAATAATGTGGAAGTCTATATTTCTTTTACAAGGAGGAAACTGAAATACATTGAGTCGCGTGTGCTGATCAAAGCAGTGCGGGGGATCGGATACAGATTGGAGAAAAGAAATGATTAAGCAGTTAAGGAAACGGATTTGCATACTCTTGTCTGCTGTTTTGATAATTATCCTTGCAATTATTGAACTCTATCTGTACTGGGAAAACTGTATGTATCAGAGAGAGTCGGAAGAGATTTTTCTCTCTCAGATTGCGGATCAGGTATTGAATGGGACTATGGATACGAGCGGGGAAGAGGTATTATTCGAAGGTCTGCCGATATCTGTATTTCGAAGTGATGACAGCGGGAGACTGGTGCAGCTTGCCGGAGAAAATAACACACAGCCGGGCTATGATGACACAGCGCTTCTGGCTGAGAAGATTGTTGGGCTTCAGGAGACATCCGGCAGCTATGACAGATTTCGGTATCTTTACGAGAAGCCGGTGCTTGTACTCTATGATGAATCGGAATGGAATACCTATAACAGGGAGATTATAAAAGGAATGCTCATAGTATTTCTGGCAGCGTCCATTGTTGTTGCGGGAGTGGCCGCAATTATCTCAAAATGGCTGACAAGACCTGTTCAGAAAGCGTTTGAACAGCAGAAACAGTTTGTCTCTGATGCAAGTCATGAGTTGAAGACGCCATTAGCAATTATTGGCGCCAACGCGCAGCGTTTGAATCAGGAGATAGGAGACAACCAGTGGCTGGGACATATTCTGAAAGAAAACAAAAGGATGGGAAAACTTCTTGAAGAATTGCTGATACTGGCTCGTATGGAGAGCACTCTGGTGGATAACGGGCAGGAAAAGTTTGATTTAAGCAGAGCGCTGACCGGTGCACTTCTTCCCTATGAGAGCGAAGCTTATGAAAAAGGAATTCATTTCTATATGGATATTGAGGAAGAATGTATTGTTACAGGGCAGGAAGAGCATCTGAAACAGGCAGCTATTATTCTGGTGGACAATGCGCTCCATCACGTTTGCGAAGGAGGAAATCTGTGGGTCAGGCTTTCTGAGAAAAGAGACCGGGTCATTCTCGAGGTTGCAAATACAGGAAAGGAAATCCCGGAGGAGGAGAGAAAAAAGATTTTCCAGCGCTTCTATCAGTCAGATAAGGCCGCGGGACGCAGGGAAAACCGACATGGTCTGGGGCTGGCTATCGCAAGTGCCATTGCCAGCAGGCACAGGGGAAAAATCACTGTGGACTGTCAGAACGGAATTACAACTTTTTCACTTATAATTCGAAAAAATTAATTATTTTCAATGTTTTTTCAATGTTTGTATCATATTCTAACGCCATACTGAAATGGAGGTAAAGAATATGATGCATAAAAAACGTATTATAGCCGGCTGTATGGCAGGAGTTTTGCTGCTTTCAGCCGGCGGAGTATTTTATAAGAGCAAGGCAGCTAAAAAGGTTGAAGTCGAGGCATCCCAGGATGTGGTACAAAAGGGAACAATCAGAAAGGTAATTCAGGGTACAGGAACGCTCGCTCCCGTGGATACAAAAGAGATTATGGTTCCTGTCGGAGTGAAAATCCGGGAAGTTAAAGTCAAATCCGGAGATGAGGTAAAAGCGGGAGATGTAATTGCCACAGTGGATGGGAATACAGTTATGGCGGAACTGCTGGCGGCAAAGGAGAACATAGCAGATTTACAGAAAAAGATTCAGAAAGCTGATAAATCAAAAGCAGAGTACTATGAAATGCTGAAGAAAAAAGAAAATCTGGAAGAGAAGCAGACGGTTCTCCAGAAATTGAAAGACAGCGGAACTGTCACAGCAGATGCGCCCGGTGTAATCTTGAATGTGAATGACGGAAAGAAGAAAACAGGCACATCTGATTCTGACAAGTCTTCGGACAGCCAGAGTGCAGGCAGTTCATCGGTCTATGCGGCAGGAAGAATCTGGCCGCTGAACATGCAGATTGATGCAGAACTGAGAAAAGAAGAAGTGGTTCTCATTGAAAAGATTTCGGAAATTTCGATCCGGAATCCTGTCGCAGGGGAAAAACCGGACACAGGAGAGCGGCCCGATGGAGAGGATGAAAAGAAACAGCCCTATACGATTGAGATAAAATGGAGTCCGAAAACGGAAGCATTTGCTCCGGATACTGTATATACAGCGTCTGTGAAAATAACAGCCGCTGAGGGCTTTGCTTTCAAAGAGGGACTGAAACCGGATGTCCCCGGAGCTGAAGTTTCGGATATCAGTTATCAGAAAGATGAATCAGGCAGGATTGTACAGATCAGTTTACAGGCTGTTTTTGCACGCACAGAGGCAGCAAGGGAAGATGAAAATCACGAGCAGAATCCGGGAAAATGTGAGCCGGAGAAAACAGGCTCAGAGAAACCGCAGGGAGATGCTGATGCCGGAAATGGTACAGACATAAAAAAATCAGAAGTAAAAGATCCGGAAATAAAAAATATGGATGGGAAAAAAAGCTCAGGAGATGAAACAGGCGCGGCAGATATACCGGTTGCTGCAGGAATAGCAGGCATGGCAGGTGGTGCTGTATCGTCTTTTGCAGGAACAGATGATTCTGGCAAATCAGATGAGAGCAGAGAAGTGAATACAGAAATGAGTCCGCTGTGTACGATTGCGTCCGGTGACAAACTGGCGGTGGAGATTCAAGTTGACGAGCTGGATATTCTTTCAGTAGCGCAGGGACAGAAGGCAGAAATCACATTGAATGCCCAGCCGGATAAAACTTATGAAGGAGTGATCAGCCAGATTAACAAAAATGGAGTAAACCAGGGCGGAACAACAAAATACGGAGTTCAGATTCTGCTCCCCAAAGAAGCGAATATGCTTTTCGGGATGAATGTATCAGCGGGAATTTTTATTGCGGAGAAAAAGGACGTTCTTGTAGTTCCGGCAGAAGCTGTGGTGGAGAAAGGCGGAAAATCATGGCTCTGTCTGTCCGTGGATGAGAAGACAGGGGAACCCAGTATGGAACAGGAGATCCAGACGGGGCTTTCCGATGGTGTTCAGATCGAGATTACGGAAGGGGCGAAAGAAGGTCAGACTGTTTACTATGAACAGAGTACAGCAGCAGATTTCTCAGACGATTATATGATGGATGAAATGTGAGGAGGTGCAACATGATACAGCTTCAGGATGTTTCAAAAATCTATCAGATGGGAGAAGAACAGGTTTACGCACTAAAAAAAGCGACTCTTCACATCAGAAAAGGAGAATTTGTGAGCATCGTTGGTCCGTCCGGAAGCGGAAAGTCAACGATGATGAATATTATCGGATGTCTGGACTGTGCTGACGAAGGGCAGTACTGTCTGGACGGACAGCCGATTCAGAATTACTCTGAGAAAGAGCTGGCGAAAGTCAGAAATCAGAAGATCGGATTTATTTTCCAAAATTTTAATCTTCTGCCGAAACTTTCAGCTGCGGAAAATGTGGCACTTCCCCTTATTTATCAGAGAGTGCCGGCTGCAAAGAGGCAGGAACGGGTAAAATGGGCGCTGGAGCAGGTGCGGCTGAAAGACCGGATGGACCATAAGCCATCCCAGCTTTCAGGAGGACAGCAGCAGAGGGTTGCTATTGCGAGAGCTCTGGCTTCACGGCCGGCGCTGTTTCTGGCTGATGAGCCTACGGGAGCTCTGGATTCCAGGACAAGTAAAGAAATTATGGAACTTTTTCATATTCTCCATGAACAAGGCAATACAATTGTAATTATTACACATGATGAGGATGTGGCGGATCAGGCGGAACGCAAGATCAGGATCCTCGACGGACAGGTAAGCGAGGTGGTAAGATGATTTTTCAGTCTATGAAAATGGCGTGTACTGCCATTCTTTCCAATAAGCTGCGTTCGTTTCTGACAATGCTGGGGATTATTATAGGCGTGACATCGCTGGTAGTGCTGGTTTCGCTTGTGAAAGGCGCAACTAATTCTGTGACAGAGGGGATTTCCGAAACAGGGAAAACCATGATCACAGTAAATATTTTACAGGATAAAGGAAAACCAATGACCTGGCAGGAAGTAGAAGAGCTGGGAACCCGTGAGAGTATTTCAGCTGTCGCTTCGGTGGGAAACACAGGCAGCAGTGCGAAAGGACGGGGAAAAAACAAAGATATACAGATTACAGGGACAACTCCGGGGTATTTCAAGATTCAGAACCTGAAACTGGCGTATGGAAGAACGTTGAAACGGGCGGATCTGGACAATAGTACTTACAGTGTAGTTTTGAACAGCCGGGCTGCGAAAGAGCTGGTCGGGACAGAGAAAGCGGTAGGTGAAGAAGTTATCATCGGCGGGAAAATATACCGGGTAGCAGGCGTTCTGGAAAAGAGCAGTGTCGCGGGATGGAATGCGGAACAACTTGAAGCCTATATCCCTTATTCGACACTCATGAGATCTTCGCAGGATATCAAAAATGTAAGCAATTTTTATCTCGCGGCTGAGAGCCAGGAAGAAATGAAGCAGGCGGAGAATGAAGTGACGGCGTTTCTGCAGAATCGATTTGGAAATGACGAGAAAGCCTTCCGGGTGACAAATGAGTCGCAGATTTTAAAACTCATGGAATCGACACAGAGAACGCTGATGCTGATGCTGGGCGGCATTGCCGGTATTTCCCTTCTGGTTGGCGGAATCGGGATTATGAATATTATGCTTGTCTCTGTGACGGAACGGACAAGGGAGATTGGAATACGAAAGGCAATTGGAGCGGATTACGGAAGTATTATGCTGCAGTTTTTGATAGAGGCATTAGTGATTAGTCTGCTGGGCTGCCTGACAGGTATCATTTTGTCATGGCTGATCATCCAGGGTATAAACTGCGCACTTCCCCAGTATCATTTTGGCATGGTGAAGGAAGTGCTCTGTGCAGCAACTGCATTTTCAGCGGTGATAGGAGTGATCTTCGGGATTTATCCGGCAAATAAAGCTGCAAGAAAGAAACCGATTGACGCATTGAGATTTTCATAGGAGAGAAGGATGAAAGAACAGAAATATACAGGTATAAAAATAATAACAGCCCTTATAACCGGTGCGGGGATTTTAAGATTAAGTGCAATGCTTTTAAGAGACAGAGGGCCGGAGATGGCGATGGCAGTACCGGCTTATCTGATTTCGATCGCGGTTATGGTTCTGCTGGCGGTATTCTTTGGAGAGAAGGACAGGATTACAGAGTTCCGTCGCGGCTGGAAGACATTTTTTACAAGAGGATGGTATATCCTGATGGTGTCTGGCGTGTTTGCCCTGATGACAGCGATTGGGTTATCACAGGAGAAAGAAGCCGTATTTTCACCGGTAAAATTTGCAGGTTTTGCGGTTGTATGCCTTCTGACAGCCTGCTTTGAAGAAATCTGGTTCCGCGGGATTATACAGGGTATTCTTGAAAAATACGGGAAAGCTAAATTCCAGGGCTTCTGGAAAACAGCGTGCATCACTTCTGCGATGTTTGGGGCAATGCATCTGATGAATCTGATGCATCGACCGGATTATATCATTGGAACTGTCACTCAGGTGCTTTATGCTTTCAGCCTGGGGATGATCCTGAGCATGATTTTATACAGCGGCGGCAATATAGGAGTCGCTATTCTGCTCCATGCAGTGTTCAATTTCAGCGGTTCTCTTTCAGAGGTGTTTGTGCGGCAGGCAGGAACACAGGCCGGGGATATGCCGATCGCGTCGGCGGTATTCATTCTGGTGCTGATGATGCCGGGAGTCATCGTGGCGAGGAGAATGTATAATAAAATTGAGCGGGAGCCTGTATTTGCGCGCAAGAGATTCGGATGATGCAGATATAAGGATGGGGAGTTTGCAGACAGTTTGAATGTCGAATAGATTCAGAGTATCTGAAAATGGTTTATGACCAGCATGTTTTGCTGACATAAACCATTTTTATCTTCCGGCTAATATCTTCTGTTATAGATTTTCTCCACAGTCCCGATCACCGCATACAGCGCCATTGCCATAATGCAAAGCAGAAAAATAGACATGATAAGCCAATCCATTTTAAAAACCTGGCTCGAATAGATAATCAGGTATCCCAGCCCGTTCCTCGCGGCCAGAAATTCACCGATCACAACTCCGACAAGACACAGCCCGATATTGACTTTCATATTGCTGATCACTGCCGGGATACTGCCGGGAAGGACAACTTTGAGAAGCGCGTGCCTCCGGTTTCCGTGGAGCGTGTAGATCAGTTTGATTTTTTCACGGTCAACAGTGATGAAACTGGTATACAGGTTCATGATGCTCCCGAATACAGCGACCGACATTCCTGCGACTATAATCGTGGTCGGTGTTGCGCCCAGCCAGACGATCAGGAGGGGCGCAAGGGCGGATTTCGGCAGACTGTTGAGTACGACAAGATAGGGCTCGAGGATTTCCGAGAGCCTCAGACTGCACCAGAGAAGTATGGCAGCCAGTATGCTCGATGCTGTTACCAGGAGAAAACTTGCTATGGTTTCATAAAGTGTAACGCCGATATGAAGGAAGATGGAACGGTCCAGCACCATCTCCCGGAAGCAGAGCGCAATGCGGGAAGGGCTGCTGAAGATAAAGGAATCAATGATTCCGGTGCTGGCAGTGATTTCCCACAGGAGGAGAAAAAGGACCAGGATCAGTACGCGGGCAATCCGGACCGTGAGGCGGTGGCGGCGCATCCGGCGCAGAAACAGTTCCTGTCCGTCAGATGGTTTGGTCATTTTTATTCAGCTCCTTCCATATTTCATTAAAGTAGGTTTTGAATTCCGGAGCGTTTCTCCGGTTGAGTGGAGTATCGTTTTCCAGCGTGAATGTTATCGGGACGATCCGCACCACTTCTGCGGGCCGCTGGCTGAGGATGATAATCCGGTCCGACAGACTGACCGCTTCGGAGAGATCGTGGGTGACGAGAAGCGCGGTTTTCCCGGAATGGCGGATAATCTGTCCGATGTCATCGCTGACCTTCAGGCGCGTCTGATAATCAAGCGCGGAGAAAGGCTCATCCAGCAGAAGGAGTTCCGGGTCAAGAAGAAGCGTGCGGATCAGGGCTGCCCTCTGACGCATTCCTCCGGAGAGTTCGGAAGGCTTTGATCCTGCGAACTGTCCCAGTCCATACTGATCGAGAAGGTCGAGCGCGCGGGCTTTGACTTCCGGGGTGATCGGCCCGTTTATTTCTGCACCGAGAAGAATGTTGCGGTAAACGCTCCGCCATTCAAACAGGTGATCGTGCTGCAGCATATAACCGATTTTGGAAGAGTTATCCGTAAGAGGAGCGCCATTTAGAAGAAGCTCGCCGCTTTCCGGACGCATCAGACCATCGATCAGGGACAAAAGCGTGGATTTGCCGCAGCCGGAAGGACCGACGACAGCGGTAAATTCTCCGGTGCTCAGGGTGAAAGATATATTGGACAGAGCTTTGGTCTCCCCGTCCGGTGTATGGTAGGAATAGTTGATATTTTTTAATTCCAGCAAGGGTTTCATTAAGGTCACTTCCGTCTGTGTGGTATATATTTTAGTGTATGAAAAAAGAGTTCTGTTGTGAAAAAATAATTGGAGGAGTATAATAGAAGTAACAATACGGTACGAAAAAAGTGATGAAGGAGGGATCTATATGACCGGACACAAAGTAATTACAATCGGACGCCAGTTCGGAAGCGGAGGGCGTGAGATCGGACAGAGATTGTCCGAGAAGCTGGATATCCCGCTTTATGATCACCGTCTTGTCAGTATGGCGGCAGAGCAGCTGGGAGTGAGGAAGGAAGATGCGGAGAGGGTGGACGAATCAAGCCTGAACAGCTTCGTTTCCAGTTATACAGTCACACCGGGGATGTACGTGGACTTTATAAACGCAGCGTCTTATGTTCAGTCTTTTGATGAAGATGTCTACAGGAAACAGTCGGAGATCATCCGGAATCTGGCACAGAAGGGTCCGTGTATCATAGTGGGACGCTGCGCGGACTATGTTCTTAGGGACCAGGCGGATTTGATCAACGTTTTTATCTGCGCGGAGAAGGAAGACCGGAAGAAGAGAATTGCGGAGATTTACGGACTGACGGAGAGAAAAGCAGCTGAGAGGATCCGCAAGACGGACAGAGAAAGGCGTTTTTACTATGAAATGCATACGGGCCTCGAGTGGGGAAGTATTAATTCCCATCAGATGCTGCTGAACGTGAGTATGCTGGGGATGGACCGTATCGTAGAGATACTGGCCATGATTTACAGAAGCTGATATGCAGATATGCCAGATATGCCTGTAATCAGGACGGGGGAAAAGGCGGGATGCAGAGCACAATACGATGACAGATGAACAGACGGGCCGGAGCTGATATACAGTTCCGGTCTGTTCGTTCGCACAGATCTGTGGTACAATAGTCGGAAACATGATATTCAGGAGAAAAAAGATGAACGGGCAGAAGGTAAATTATCAGAAAGAACTGGAGAAGGTGCTGAACAGGCTGGAGAAGGAACAGAAGGTTCCGGCGCTTTTGATTCACAGCTGCTGTGCGCCGTGCAGCAGTTATGTGCTGGAATATCTGTCAAGATATTTTCGGATCACGGTTTTTTACTACAATCCCAATATCTATCCCGAGAGCGAATATACCAAACGGATCCTGGAGCAGCAGAATCTGATCCGCAGGATGGAGTTTAAACATCCGGTTTCCTTCCTGGCAGGAAAGTACGACAAAGAAAAATTCTACGCAATGTCCGAGGGGATGGAAGACATGAAGGAGGGCGGAGCAAGGTGTATGAAATGCTATGAACTCCGGCTCAGAGAGGCGGCGGAGCAGGCAAGGGCAGGAGGATTTGACTATTTTACAACCACGCTGAGCATCAGTCCGATGAAAAACGCACAGAAATTAAATGAGATCGGGGTCCGCCTCGGACAGGAATATGGGGTGGGGTATCTTATTTCGGATTTTAAGAAGAAAAATGGTTACAAAAGGTCGATTGAACTGTCGAGAGAGTACGGATTGTACCGGCAGGATTACTGCGGCTGCGTATTTTCCATGCGGGAGAGGGAAGAGCAGAAGCGTCAGGAAGGAAAATCAGGAGCCGGAATTCTGAAGGGCAGAAAACCGGCTGCGGATAAATCAGCGCAGAGTTTATCATAATTAACAGTAGACATGTGACGCTTTACTGTGTTAAACTAAGTGGAAAATGTAAAGCAGATATGACATAGATCAGAGACAGCAGTCTGCGAGACATTTTGAGTGAAGATAGAAAAGAGGATGGAGACATGGCGCAGTTATGGGGCGGACGTTTCACCAAAGAAACGGATAAACTAGTGTATAATTTTAATGCTTCGATCTCCTTTGACAAAAGATTCTATGAACAGGATATCCGCGGAAGTATCGCTCACGTTACGATGCTTGCAAAGCAGGGGATTCTGACAGAGGAGGAGAAAACGCAGATCATCGATGGACTCGAGGGCATTCGCCGGGATGTGGAGAACGGCAGCCTCAGGATCACAGATGAGTATGAAGATATCCACAGCTTCGTGGAGGCGAACCTGATCGACCGGATCGGGGATGCAGGCAAGAAGCTGCACACAGGACGAAGCAGAAACGATCAGGTTGCTCTTGATATGAAACTGTATACAAGAGATGAGATTCTGGAACTGGACGGGCTGCTAAAAGAGCTGCTGGTTGTTCTTCTTGACCTGATGAAAGACAATACAGAGACGTATATGCCGGGATTCACACACCTGCAGAAAGCGCAGCCGATCACTCTGGCACATCACCTGGGAGCGTATTTTGAGATGTTTAAGCGGGACCGTTCCCGGATGAAGGACATCTATAAGCGGATGAATCTCTGCCCGCTTGGATCAGGCGCTCTGGCCGGGACGACCTATCCCCTTGACCGGGAGTATACGGCGGAGCTCCTTGGATTTGACGGACCCACACTTAACAGTATGGATTCAGTCTCTGACAGAGATTATCTGATAGAGCTGCTCTCCGCCATGTCCACGGTAATGATGCACTTGAGCCGGTTTTCAGAAGAAGTAATCATCTGGAATTCCAACGAGTACAAATTCGTTGAGATCGATGATGCGTACAGTACGGGAAGCAGCATTATGCCGCAGAAGAAGAATCCGGATATCGCCGAGCTGGTGAGAGGAAAGACTGGACGTGTATACGGAGCTCTCACATCCCTTCTGACCACGATGAAAGGGATTCCGCTTGCATACAATAAGGATATGCAGGAGGACAAGGAGCTGGTATTTGATGCCATTGATACGACGAAAGGATGCCTTGCGCTTTTTACGGGAATGCTTAAGACCATGCAGTTCAATAAGGGACGGATGGAAGAGAGCGCCCGCCACGGATTTACCAATGCAACGGATGCTGCGGATTATCTCGTCAACCACGGTGTTCCTTTCAGGGATGCTCACGGGATCGTCGGACAGCTTGTCCTTTACTGTATTGATAAGAAGATAGCACTTGACGATATGAGCCTGGAGGAATTCAAGGCGATTTCCCCGGTATTTGAAGAAGACATCTATGATGCCATCAGCATGAAGACCTGTGTGGAGATGAGAAACACCATCGGAGCGCCGGGCAAAGCGGCTATGGAAAAAGTGATTAGAGAAGAGGAAGCATATCTGGTTTCCGAGTAAAATATCAGAAGACAAAGGAGAGGAAAAATGGATCAGAAACTGAAAGTAGGTATTTTAGGAGCAACAGGAATGGTAGGACAGAGGTTTATCTCTCTGCTTGAGAACCATCCGTGGTTTGAGGTTGTGACAGTTGCGGCAAGCCCGCGTTCCGCAGGAAAGACATATGAGGAGGCTGTGGGAGACCGCTGGAAAATGGATACTCCGATGCCGGAGGCAGTGAAGAAACTTGTTGTGCTCAATGTAAACGATGTAGAGCATGTGGCGTCAACTGTTGACTTTGTATTCAGTGCAGTTGACATGAGCAAAGAAGAGATCAAGGCGATTGAGGAAGCATATGCGAAGACAGAGACACCGGTTGTGTCCAACAACAGCGCTCATCGCTGGACGCCGGATGTACCGATGGTAGTGCCGGAGATCAATGCGGATCATTTCGATGTGATCCCGTCCCAGAAGAAACGTCTCGGAACAACACGCGGATTCATCGCGGTGAAACCGAACTGCTCGATCCAGAGCTATGCTCCCTGTCTTGCGGCATGGAAAGAATTCGGCCCGAAGGAGCTGGTTGTGACAACTTATCAGGCGATCTCCGGAGCAGGAAAAACATTCAAAGACTGGCCGGAGATGGTTGGAAATATCATTCCGTTTATCGGCGGAGAAGAGGAGAAGAGCGAGCAGGAGCCGCTTCGTGTTCTCGGAAAAGTGGAGAACGGCGAGATCGTAAAAGCAGAGCTCCCGAAGATCACATGCCAGTGTGTGCGCGTTCCGGTTCTGAACGGACATACAGCAGCTGTATTCATCAATTTTGAGAAGAAACCGACGAAAGAGCAGCTTGTTGAAAAACTTGTAAACTTTAAGGGATTCCCGCAGGAGGCAGAACTTCCGAGCGCTCCGAAGCAGTTTATCCAGTATCTGGAGGAGGACAACCGTCCGCAGGTTACTATGGATGTGGATTATGAGAACGGTATGGGTGTTTCCATCGGACGTCTGAGAGAGGACAGCATGTATGACTTCAAGTTCATCGGACTGTCCCACAATACAGTAAGAGGAGCTGCCGGCGGAGCGGTACTCTGCGCTGAGGCACTCACTGCAAAAGGATACATTGAGAAAAAATAAATATATTTTCAAAGATAAGAAGAATTTTTAGAACAGGAGGCTGTCATTATGGGAATGACAATGACACAGAAGATCCTGGCAGCACACGCAGGGCTCGACTCTGTGACGGCAGGTCAGCTGATTGAAGCGAAGCTTGATGTGGTTATGGCAAATGACATCACAGGTCCGATGGCTCTGCCGATCATTAAACAGATGTCGGATCACGTGTTTGACAAGGATAAAGTAGTATTTGTTCCGGATCACTTTACACCGAACAAGGATATCAAATCAGCGGAGAATTCGAAAGCAATCCGTGAATATGCGAAAGAACAGGGGCTGACCTGGTATTTTGAACAGGGAAAGTCAGGTGTGGAGCACGCGATACTTCCGGAGGCGGGAGTTGTCACTGCAGGAGAGTGTATCATCGGTGCGGACTCCCACACATGTACATACGGTGCTCTTGGCGCATTCTCCACAGGTATGGGAACAACGGATATTGCAACCGGCATGGCGACCGGAGAGATCTGGTTCAAGGTTCCGAGCGCAATCAAGTTCGTTCTGACAGGAAAGCCGGGCAAATATGTGAGCGGAAAAGATATTATCATCCATATCATCGGAAAGATCGGCGTGGACGGCGCTCTGTACAAGTCAATGGAGTTTACCGGAGACGGTATTGCGAATCTTTCCATGGATGACCGTTTCACTATGGCGAACATGGCGATCGAGGCGGGGGCAAAGAACGGAATCTTCCCGGTTGATGAGCAGGCTCTTGCATATATTAAAGAACATTCCAAAAAACCATACACGATCTACGAAGCGGATGAGGATGCCGAGTATGACGATGTGATCACGATCGATCTCTCTGAGGTGCGTCCGACCGTGGCATTCCCGCATCTTCCGGGAAATGCGAAGACTATCGATGAAGTGGAAGCGATGGAGCCGATCAAGATCGATCAGGTTGTGATCGGATCCTGTACGAATGGACGTATGGAAGACATGAGAAAAGCGGCGGCGATCTTAAAGGGACATACGGTACATCCGGACGTGCGCGTGATGGTTGTTCCGGCAACGCAGAAAATCTACAAACAGTGTATCGAGGAAGGACTCCTTGAGATCTTCGTGGATGCGGGCTGCGCTGTGAATACTCCTAGCTGCGGACCTTGCATGGGAGGACATATGGGTGTTATGGCGGCAGGTGAAAAATGTGTATCTACAACGAACCGCAATTTCGTAGGACGTATGGGACATGTGGATTCCCTGATCTATCTGGCGTCGCCGGAAGTAGCGGCAGCGAGTGCCATTGCAGGATATATTGCAAACCCGGAGAAAGTAGGTGACATGTAAATGAGAGCAAAAGGACATGTTTTTAAATATGGCGATAACGTGGACACAGACGTGATTATTCCGGCAAGATACCTGAACTCTTTTGACGCTCAGGAGCTGGCGAGCCATGCCATGGTTGATATTGATCCGGATTTCGTGAAAAAGGTGAAACCTGGCGATCTGATTGTCGCAAACAAGAATTTCGGCTGCGGCTCTTCCAGAGAGCACGCTCCGCTTTGCCTGAAAACAGCAGGAGTAAGCTGCATTATCGCAGAGACTTTTGCCAGAATCTTCTACCGCAATGCGATCAATATCGGACTCCCGATCATCGAATGTCCTGAGGCGGCAAGAGGAATCGAGGCAGGCGATGAAGTTGAGGTTGATTTTGACAGTGGAAAGATCTACAACCTGACAAAAGGAACAGAGTTCCAGGGACAGGCATTCCCGGAATTCATGCAGAAACTGATTGCCGCAGGCGGTCTGGTGAATTATACAAATAATAAAAAGAAATAACCTGTTATTACGGAATTACGATAAAAGTGACTGTAAAAAGGGTGCTGCATCTGTCAGTGCGGCACCTTTTTTTAAAGGGGGAACTATGAAGAAAGATACAATGAATAACAGAGAGGCTGAGGGCAGGGCGCTGGCGCTTCTGCCGATCGGTGTATTTCTGGTTATTTTTCTGGGAGCAGGAATCCTGTTTAATGATTTCTATGCCATGCCGGCGATCGTGGCATTCCTGATCGCTCTTTTTGTGGCTTTTCTGCAGAACAGGAAAGTAAGTTTTGATGAGAAAGTCAGGATTATTGCCAGTGGTCTGGGTGAGGAGAACATCATAACCATGTGTCTGATTTTCCTGTGTGCGGGCGGATTTTCCGGAGCAGTGACAGCAGCGGGAGGCGTGGACAGTACGGTTGCGCTTGGACTTTCGCTGATCCCGGCAAAATTTGTTATTGCGGGGCTCTTTGTGATCGCCTGTTTTATCTCCGTTTCTATGGGAACATCCATGGGGACAATCGCTGCGCTGGCGCCGATTGCTGTGGGAATCAGCGAAGCGACAGAGTTTTCCATGGCGGTCTGCGTTGCGGCTGTTGTCTGCGGCGCAATGTTCGGGGATAACCTGTCGATGATTTCCGATACAACGATCGCGGCGGTTAAGACACAGGGATGCGAGATGAAGGATAAATTTAAGGCGAATTTTCTGATCGTCCTTCCTGCCGCTGTATTAACAGTGATCTATTTCTGGTTTGTCACAAGAGGTGTGAACTATAACGTGCCGGAGAATCTTGATTACCATATCCTTGAGGTTGTGCCGTACATTGTGGTCCTTGTCGGAGCATTGATCGGAATCAATGTGTTCATCGTTCTGTTGAGCGGCACAGTCATCTCTCTTATCGTTGGAGTGGCGGCAGGAAATATTGCGCTTTCCGAGATGTTTACCGTAGTGGGGGACGGTGTAGTATCCATGTACGATATCACTGTGATATCGATCATTGTGGCATGTATCGTGTCCCTGGTGAGAGCAAACGGAGGAATTCAGTTCATCCTGAATATGATCCGTAAGAGAATCCATGGTCAGAGAGGGGCACAGGCAGGAATCGCAGCCCTTGCGCTGGCGGTGGATCTTTGTACAGCGAACAACACGGTTGCCATTGTTATGTCGGGACCGATAGCAAAAGAGATAAGCGACGAATTTCACGTTGATTCAAAGCGGTCCGCTTCTCTCCTCGACATGTTCACTTCCGTTGGACAGGGACTGATTCCCTACGGAGCACAGCTCCTTTCCGCAGCTACGCTGACTGGCCTGACTCCGTTTGACATGATGCCTCATCTGGTGTATCCGATCCTGATGGCTGTGTGCGGCATTGCTGCAATTATAATCGGAAAAAAATAATTACCTGTGAATCTGGAAGCAGTGAACACCGGTGCAGATTGCGAAAATACAGGAGCTATGCTATAATTCATGGCAGTAACCGGAAGAAAAGAAAAAGAGGGTAAAAATATGAATCTATTATACAAGAGTACGAGAAACGCAGAGAAAACAGTAACCGCGTCAGAGGCAATCTTAAAAGGTCTTGCTGAGGACGGCGGTCTGTTTGTTCCGGAATCGGTACCGAAATTGGACGTGTCGATGCAGGAACTGAAATCTATGACATATCAGGAAACAGCCTACGCGGTTATGAAGCAGTTCCTTACTGATTTTACGGAGGAGGAGCTGAAACACTGTATTAACAGTGCCTATGATGAGAAATTTGACACAGAAGTGATCGCGCCGCTGGTCAAGGTAGGTGATACGTATCATCTTGAGCTGTTCCATGGCGCTACGATTGCATTCAAAGATATGGCACTGTCCATCCTGCCGCACCTCCTCACCACGGCAGCAAAGAAGAACAATGTGAAAAATGAAATTGTTATTCTGGCAGCCACATCCGGTGATACGGGAAAAGCAGCGCTCGCAGGATTTGCAGATGTGCCGGGAACAAAGATCATCGTGTTCTATCCGAAGGGCGGAGTCAGCAGGGTTCAGGAACTGCAGATGGTAACACAGAAGGGAGATAACACCTCTGTTGTGGCCATCCATGGTAATTTCGATAATGCCCAGAGCGGCGTGAAGGCCATGTTCGAGGATAAAGCTCTTGAGAAAGAACTGGCAGAAGCAGGATATCAGTTCTCATCCGCGAACTCTATCAATATCGGACGCCTTGTTCCTCAGGTTGTGTATTATGTATATGCTTACGCGAAATTGCTGGAAAACGAAGAGATCACAGACGGAGAGAAGATCAATGTGACGGTTCCGACCGGAAACTTTGGAAATATTCTCGCTGCATACTATGCAAAACAGATGGGCGTTCCGATCGGGAAACTGATCTGTGCTTCCAATGAAAATAAAGTGCTCTTTGATTTCTTCCAGACGGGAGTTTATGACAGAAACCGCGAGTTTATTCTTACCTCATCCCCGTCAATGGATATTCTGATCTCAAGTAATCTTGAGAGACTGATTTATACGATCGCCGGACAGGACGCGGAGAAGAATGCGGCTCTTATGGCACAGCTCAAAGCAAATGGCTCCTATGAGATCACACCGGATATGAGAGAAAAACTGGAAGATTTTGTGGGAGGATATGCCACGGAAGAGGAGACAAAAGAGACGATTCACAATACATATGCCAGAACAGGCTATGTGATGGATCCTCATACTGCTGTGGCAGCCCATGTATGCGCGCAGTATCGCGATGACAGCAAGGATGAGACAAAGTGTCTTGTTGTATCTACGGCAAGTCCGTATAAGTTTATCCACAGTGTCATGACAGCAATTGATGACAAATATGCGGATGCGGATGAATTTGAGCTTATCGATGAATTATGCAGTATTTCAGGCATGCCGGTGCCGCACGCTATCGAAGAGATAAGGAATGCGGATATCCGTCACACAACAGAGTGCGATGCAGAGGCGATGAAAGATACTGTGAAGACAATTCTTGGAGTGTAAAGGAGCCGGTTGAAATATGGATGATATGTATGGAATGTGGGGATTTATCGGAGTCATTGCGTTCTGCTGCGGTATATATGCCCTGTATGCTTTTATTCAGATGAAGAGAAGCGGCGAGATCAATGCCTCTCTTCTTCTGGGAAAAGAGTATGTGTATAAGAAATGCAAGAATAAAGAAGAATATACAAGAAAAGCAGGGCCGGCGCTGCTTGTGCTTGGGATTACCGCAACCCTGTACGGAGCGCTTGATATTGTTCACTGTTACTTATACCGCATGGATCTGATTGATAATGTAGGCATGGCGATCTTTTTTGCCGTGCTTGTATGGTTTGCGTTTTATACAACGAAACTGAAACGGAAATATTTCTAAATTATAAGGGAGTGTTTGTGTGCTGGATTATGGGAAGCTTATAAGATGCGCTTTTCAGGCGAGGGAATTCTCTTACAGCCCTTACTCGCATTTTCGGGTTGGGGCAGCCCTTTTGTGCAAAGACGGGACTGTGTACGACGGATGTAATATTGAGAATAGAGCTTACGGTCCCACAAACTGCGCAGAGCGCACAGCGTTTTTTAAAGCTGTTTCAGAAGGCAGGAGGGAATTCGAGGCGATTGCCATTGTCGGCGGCGCTGAAGGGGAAGAGCCGGACTGGTGTTATCCGTGCGGAGTCTGCCGTCAGGTTATGGCAGAATTCTGTGATGCGGATGATTTCAGAATCGTATGTGCAAAATCTGAGAGAGAATACAAAGTTTATACGCTTCGGGATCTCCTTCCGGAGATGTTCTGATTGTTTTTTTATTAACAAAAAGAGTGAGTTTTTGAAAAAGATTTATAAAAATGCAGGAATTGATTTTGAATCCTGCATTTTTTCTATCTAAAAATCCGGAAAACAGCTAATGAGAGTCGGGTGATGAAGCTGAAAAAGAATAAACTTTCAAAATTCAAAAAATTAAGAAAAGTTAGATGTTGATTTTTCTGCTGTTCTTCGGTATAATGTGAACTGATTGGAGATTGTTGTATGCATTTCCATAATAATACTATAGAAAGAAAGAGGTAGGCGTAATATGGCAAATATCGATTTAACCCAGTACGGTATTACGGGAACTACGGAAATTGTTCACAATCCTTCTTACGAAATGCTGTTCGAGGAAGAGACAAATCCGAACCTGGAAGGGTATGACAAAGGACAGGTAAGTGAACTTGGTGCAGTTAATGTTATGACAGGTATTTATACAGGACGTTCACCGAAAGATAAATACATTGTTATGGACGAGAATTCCAAAGACACTGTATGGTGGACTTCTGATGAGTACAAGAATGACAACCATCCGGCTACACAGGAAGCATGGGATTCTGTAAAAGACCTGGCGATCAAAGAGCTCTCCAACAAGAGACTGTTTGTTGTTGATGCATTCTGCGGAGCAAACAAAGATACACGTATGTCTATTCGTTTCATTATGGAAGTTGCATGGCAGGCACACTTTGTAACAAACATGTTTATCCGTCCGACAGATGAAGAGCTGGAAGACTTCACACCGGATTTCGTTGTTTACAATGCTTCCAAAGCAAAAGTAGAGAACTATAAAGAGCTTGGTCTTGCATCCGAGACAGCTGTTATGTTCAACATCACAAGCCGTGAGCAGGTAATCGCAAACACATGGTACGGCGGAGAAATGAAGAAAGGTATGTTCTCCATGATGAACTACTACCTGCCGCTGAAGGGAATCGCTTCCATGCACTGTTCTGCAAACACAGATATGAACGGTGAGAATACAGCGATCTTCTTCGGACTTTCCGGAACAGGTAAGACAACACTTTCTACAGACCCGAAGAGACTTCTGATCGGTGATGACGAGCACGGCTGGGATGACAACGGTATTTTCAACTTCGAGGGCGGATGCTATGCGAAAGTAATCGACCTTGACAAAGATTCTGAGCCGGATATCTACAACGCAATCAAGAGAAATGCTCTTCTTGAGAACGTTACACTTGACGCTGAGGGCAAGATCGACTTCACAGATAAGAGCGTGACAGAGAATACACGTGTATCTTATCCGATCGATCACATTGAGAAAATCGTACGTCCGGTATCCGCAGCACCGGCAGCGAAGAATGTAATCTTCCTGTCAGCTGACGCGTTCGGAGTACTTCCGCCGGTTTCTGTACTGACACCGGAGCAGACAGAGTACTACTTCCTGTCAGGATTCACTGCAAAACTTGCAGGTACAGAGCGCGGTATCACAGAGCCGACACCGACATTCTCCGCATGCTTCGGACAGGCATTCCTTGAGCTGCATCCGACAAAATATGCAGAAGAGCTCGTTAAGAGAATGAAAGAGAGCGGAGCGAAAGCTTACCTTGTAAATACAGGATGGAACGGAACAGGAAAACGTATCTCCATTAAAGATACACGTGGTATCATCGATGCTATTCTTGACGGATCAATCCTTACAGCACCGACAAAGACGATCCCGCACTTTAATTTCGAAGTGCCGACAGAACTGCCGGGCGTAGATCCTGCAATCCTTGATCCGCGCGACACTTACGCTGACGCTTCCGAGTGGGAAGAGAAAGCAAAAGATCTCGCAGCAAGATTCGTTAAGAACTTCAAGAAGTATGAGAGCAATGAACTTGGAAAAGCTCTCGTAGCAGCAGGTCCGCAGGAGTAAATCTGAGTTTGTCAAGCAGAAAACTCAGGCAGAACAAGTCCGAAATCCGCAGGAGATAATTTTTGAAAACGTATTCTGCGGGAAGGGGATACCGGATTCGGCTCCGCTCCAGGATCTAAGAAAAACTAAATGAGCGGGAAACCTGCTAAAGACAGGATTGAAAA
>DXGZ01000029.1 GCA_019113645.1 Candidatus Mediterraneibacter vanvlietii
AACTCGCATTCGCTCAGACAATCTCACCGTCTGCCCCAACGTCCCTCCACGAAACTCCAAGTTTCACTAAGCGCCCTCCGAAGTCAGCCGTCCACACTCCCCACCCTTGCAGAAAGGTTTTCGAAATGGGGCCTGTTTTCTGCTTTATCGGCTGGAAAAGTCATCGAATAATCAACTATGAAAAACAAAGGCGCGGCTTGAAGACCTTATTATTTGTAAAACCTTCCGGCCGCGCCTTTGTTTCCTTCAGCCTGTTTAGGCAGTAATTACCGATCTGGATAGAACAGAAAACAGCCCCTATTGCAAAAACTTTTCTGCCGGGAGGGAGACTGTGAGCAGCTGACTTCGGAAGGGTGATTAGGAAAAGTTACGGCTCCGGGCAGGGCCTTTAGGACTGACAATGAGATTGTTTGAGCCGCAGGCGAGTTGCTCATTGTCAGGCCTGCCTTTTGTCCATGCCTGGAGCCGTTAGTTTTCCTTATTGCCCGGAGCGGAAGCTGAACACAGTCTCCCTCCCGGCAGAATACGGTCTGCATATGCTCCTGTTTTCGTCCGATTTGAAGCCGGTAATTATTGAACTAAATAGCTGCACCTTACTCTATCTGCCAGTCAACAGGTTCTATCCCATTCTCTTTCAGAAACTCATTCGTCTTACTGAACGGCCTGCTTCCGAAGAATCCCCGATACGCGGACAGCGGACTCGGATGCGGCGCCGTCAGAATCAGGTGCTTTGGATTGTTGAGCATTGACTTCTTTCTCTGTGCCGGGCTGCCCCAGAGGATAAACACGATTGGCCGGTCCTGGCTGTTCAGTGCCATAATCGCCGCGTCCGTAAACTCCTCCCAGCCGATCCCCCGGTGCGAGTTTGCCTGATGGGCGCGCACTGTGAGCACAGTGTTAAGCATCAGAACTCCCTGTTCCGCCCATTTTGTCAGGCATCCGTGATTCGGGATCGTACATCCCAGATCATCGTGCAGTTCCTGATAGATATTCACAAGGGACGGCGGGATCTCCACGCCCTTCTTCACGGAAAAGCACAGACCATGTGCCTGTCCGTTATTATGGTAAGGATCCTGCCCCAGGATAACCACCTTCACATCTTTAAGCGGCGTCAGATGAAATGCATTGAAAATATCCTCTGCCGGCGGAAAGATCAGTCTTGTCCTGTACTCCTGATTCACCGTCTCAAAAAGTTTTCTGTAATACGGTTTTGAAAATTCTCCTTTCAGAGCTTCATACCAGTCGCCGTTTAGCCCTGCCATAATGTTCTCCTCTCTTGCCTGTACCTTTTTCCAACGGCTTTTTCCGGTTCTGATGCCGTCAGGCATCTGCTGGCGTTTTCTTCCATTTTCTGCCGTTTTCTTCCGTTGCGCATTCCGGCTCCGCATTCCTTACAGCCGGACAGGCACTTTCTCTTCTCTTAAATATTCTTTCACCTGGCGAATCTCCAGTTCCTTGTAATGGAACAGGGAAGCTGCCAGTGCCGCGTCCGCTTTTCCCTCGGTGAGCGCTTCCTTGAAATGCTCCAGTTTCCCCGCGCCGCCTGAAGCAATCACCGGTATGGATACACTCTCCGCGATGGCGCGCGTCAGTTCCAGGTCGTATCCAGCTTTCGTGCCATCGCAGTCCATACTCGTCAGAAGGATCTCTCCGGCTCCAAGTTTCTCTACTTTCATTGCCCACTCAACCGCATCAATCCCCACATCAATCCTGCCGCCGTTCTTATAGATATTCCAGCCGCTTCCATCCGCTCTCCGCTTTGCGTCAATGGCTACAACCACGCACTGACTGCCGAACTTGTCCGCAGCGTCCGTGATCAGCTCCGGAGTGTTGATTGCAGATGAGTTAATCGATATCTTGTCCGCGCCTTCCCGCAAAATTGCACGGAAATCATCGACCGTGCGGATGCCTCCGCCCACGGTAAACGGAATAAATACACACTCCGCCACCTTCCTCACCATATCAACTACTGTTCCCCGCGCGTCCGAGGAAGCTGTAATATCGAGAAAGACAAGTTCATCCGCTCCTGCTTTATCGTATGCTTTCGCGATCTCCACCGGATCGCCCGCATCTTTGAGATCGACAAAATTTACACCTTTCACCACTCTGCCCGCATTCACATCGAGACAGGGAATAATCCTCTTCGTAAACATATGCCCTTTCCTTTTCTGACTTTTCTAAGTATATGATACCAATATTAAAATCCGCTGCAAGACAGCTAAACTGTTTCAATAAAGTTCTTCAGTATCTTAAGCCCCACGTCACTGCTCTTCTCCGGATGGAACTGGCAGGCGAACACATTGTCCTTTTCCACGGAGGCATGGATATGTGTCCCGTACTCGGTGGACGCTTTGACAATACTCTCATCCGCAGCCTTCAGATAATAGGAATGAACAAAATACACATACGCATTTTCCTCCACGCCCCTGAACAGCCGCCCGTTATTTTGAAGATGAAGAGAATTCCATCCCATATGAGGGATCTTCAGCCCATCGGATTCCGGGATGCGGAGGATCTCTCCTTTCAGAACGCCGAGTCCTTCCGCGCCAGGCGCCTCATCGCTTCGCTCAAACAGAAGCTGCAGTCCGAGACAGATGCCTAAAAACGGAGTCCCTCTTCTGATCACCTCATAAATTACCTGATCAAGCCCTCTGGATCTGAGGTTTTCCATGGCATCCCCGAAGGCGCCCACACCGGGCAGGATCACGTGATCCGCTGCCAGGATCTTTTCCTTTTCCCCGGTCACATCCGCTTCCTGACCCAGAAAATCCAGTGCTTTTTCCACGCTTTTTATGTTTCCTGCATCATAATCTATGACAGCTATCATCTCTGCTTTCCTCCCGCTATACAAACATATTTCCTCACGTATTATTTTCTCTTCTTTCCAACGCCGGTCTCGACAACCGAAATCGGTGTATCATCCACTGCATCCAGATTTTTAACATATTTCTTCGTCTCTTTTACAATCACCGGTGACAGCAGCAGCACGGCGATCAGGTTTGGAATCGCCATCAGCGCGTTCAGAATGTCCGCGATCTTCCACACAAGATCCAGCGCCAGAACCGGTGCAATCAGGGCCACGATTATGTAAAGCACACGGTAAGGAATAAGACCAATCTTACCGGAGAAGTACTCCACGCACCGCTCCCCGTAATAAGCCCATCCGAGAATTGTGGAATATGCGAACGTAATAATTCCAACAACCAGGATGATCGGTCCGACATACGGAATCTGTGAAAACGCGATCGTGGTCAGTTCTCCGCCGTCCGTAATTCCCCCTGCCGAGATCGCAGGGTTTTTCATCATGGTAGAGACAAGCACAAGCCCTGTCATCAGGCAGACAACGACCGTATCCCAGAATGTTCCCGTAGAGGAAACGAGCGCCTGTCTTACCGGGTTTTTCGTCTTCGCCGCAGCTGCCGCAATCGGAGCGGAGCCCATACCGGACTCATTGGAGAACAGCCCTCTTGCAACTCCGTACTGGATCGCGTAGCGGAGACCGCCGCCGACAAGACCGCCTACCACTGCTCCCTGATCCGCGAACGCAAGCTGGCAGATCGTTGTGATTGCCGGAATTACGTATTCATGGTTAACTCCGAGAATGATCACGCAGCCGAGCACATAGAACGCCGCCATAAACGGCACCAGTTTTTCACACACACTTGCAATGGATTTTATGCCGCCGAATATTACGAACGCAGTGAGAACAGCAATGACAACACCAACGATCCAGGGATCGATACCGAGATTGGAATCACATACTTCCGCAATGGCGTTTACCTGAGTTGCACAGCCGATTCCAAAGGAAGCGAATCCCGCGAATACCGCGAAAATCATTCCCAGCCATTTCATGTTCAGCCCTCGCTCCAGCGCGTACATGGCGCCGCCCTGCATACGGCCGTCCGCTGTCTTCACACGGTATTTTACCGCGATCAGGGACTCAGCATATTTGGTAGCGATACCGAACACACCGGTCAGCCAGCACCAGAGTACGGCTCCGGGGCCGCCAAGGGCGATAGCTGTTCCAACGCCGATGATATTCCCCGTTCCGATCGTGGACGCCAGCGCGGTTGCCAGGGCTCCGAACTGGCTTACTTCGCCGTCAGCGCCCTCCTCTTTTGCGACAGAAAGGGGAATCCCTTTTGTAATCGTCTTCCTCTGGATGAACCCGGTCCTGATCGTCAGGAACACATGAGTTCCAAGCAGAAGAGCAATCATGCCCCAGCCCCATACGAAATCATCGACAGACTGGACCACACTGTAAATCTTGTCATACATTGCACAGTCCTCCTTACTCTCATTTCTCAGCTCATTTCATCACAGACGGTTCTTTTAATCCGTTCCGCGCGGTCTGCTGACTGTTTTTGAGCAGAATATATTTGAGGCATACGGCACGCCCGCTTCTGGCAGTCGGCATGCCGTATGCCTCAACATTCTTCTATAACGTTAACATTTTATCGCATTTTCACGTTAATGTAAAGAAGTATTTTCCATCTTAGCGTCCAGTTCAAACCAGAACGCCACTCCATTATCAAAATTTCTGACCCCATACTTCTGATGGAAGGACTCCATAATCGCTTTAACAATCGACAGGCCGATTCCATTTCCGCCATACTCTCTTGTATGCGCTTTGTCCACTTTATAGAACTTGTCCCATAATTTCGGCAGATCTTCTTCCGGAATCGGTTTACCGCTGTTGAATACCGTAACACGCGCCTTTCCATCCACTGAGACGATCCTCACCTCAATCCTCCGCTCATTTTCCACATGGTGGATGGCATTTGTCAGGTAATTGCGCATTACCTGCTCGGTCTTAAACTCATCCGCCCAGACGAAAAGCTTCTCATCCGCTATAAAATCAACGGTTGCGTCCGCCTGCTGAATCAGGATCTCACAGCTTGCAATCACGCCGCGCACAAGACTGACAATGTCAAACCGCTCAAACTGCACCTCGTCCGATCCGAACTCAAGCTGATTCAGAGTGAGCAGATTTCTCACCATCCGGTTCATCTTCCCCGCCTCATCCATGATGACGTCACAGTAGAATTCCCGGCTTTCCGGATCATCATTGACCCCTTCCTTAAGACCTTCCGCATACCCCTGGATGAGGGCGATCGGTGTCTTGAGTTCATGGGACACATTGCCGAGGAATTCATTCCTCATATCCTCGATCTTCTCTTTCTGCTCGATATCTTTCTGCAGCTGATTATTCGCCCGCTTCAGCTCAGACACTGTCTTCTCAAGCTGTTCTGACATTCTGTTGAAATTGCTGCCGAGCACACCGATCTCATTGCTTCCTCCGCTTGTATATTTTGCATCAAAGTTCAGATTCGCCATCTCCTGCGAGAGCCCTGCCAGCTCCATAATCGGCTGGGTGATTCTCCTGGAAAAAAGCCATACAAGGATCCCCCCCAGAATAATTCCGATTATTCCGAGGTAAATCAAGAACTGATTTGCAAGCGACGCGCTCTCCTGTATACTTGCAAGCGGACTCTGCATCAGAAACCAGGAATTATCCGACAGCCTTCCCCACATTTTCAGATATTCGACATCATCACTGCCAGCCAGACCTCCGGTCCGGTATATGGTATAATCATCCGTACTTTTGATGACCCTCTCCTGATCTACAACGCCGAGCTGCAGAATGCCGAGAAGCATCTCCCGGAACCGCGGGTCATCCGTACTCATGGTATTCAGGACCACGTCGCCCCCGTCATCGACAACAACCAGATCCACGTTCGCCCGCTCTGTGCGGATCAGAATATTCTGCCGGGCACTCGTGTTTTCCGAAAGGTCCCCATCCTCCAGCGCCATATCAATCTGATGATATGTTCTGATCAGCTCATCCGTTTTGTGCGAAAGATAGTAAGTTCCGAGAAAACTGTTGTTGATGAGGAGAACTGCGCCGAGGATAAAGGCAAACAATCCGATGAAGATCGCCGTCATCTGTCTTCTGATCGAATATTTCATAGTATTTCACCTCGAAACTAACCCACCTCGAATTTATATCCCATTCCCCAGATCGTCCGGATATATTCGCCTTTGTCGCCCAGTTTGCTCCGAAGCTTTTTCACGTGAGTATCAATCGTCCTGGCATCGCCAAAATAATCGTAATTCCATACATTGTTCAATATCTTCTCTCTGGAGAGGGCAATGCCCTGATTTTCAATGAAATAAGAGAGCAGTTCAAACTCCTTGTAACTTAAGTCAACCGACTCTCCGTCGATTTTCACAATATGCGCCGCCTTGTCCAGAACAATGCCGCCTGCCTCAAGCACATCTCCGCCGACAGTGCCCAGCGTTCTTCTCAGGATCGCATTCACACGTGCCACGAGGATTTTCGGACTGAACGGTTTGGATATATACTCGTCCACCCCCAGCTCAAATCCCTGCAGCTCGTCCCTCTCCTCCGAGCGCGCAGTCAGCATGATAATCGGAACTTTTGATGACTCTCTGATCTCCCGGCACACCTGCCATCCATCCATCTTCGGCATCATCACATCAAGAATAATCAGGGCGATATCCTTATCCGCATAAAAAATGTCCATCGCCTCCATGCCGTCTCCCGCTTCAAGAACAGTATACCCTTCCCGTGTCAGGAAGTCTTTCACCAGTTTTCTCATCCTGCTCTCGTCATCTACCACAAGCACCTTTATATTTTCCATGATAATTCTCCCTTTACTAAATCTCTGTATTAAATGTAAGTCTATCAGAGAAATATGTCAATCGTGTGAACATTTTCTGCTTGCAAAACCTGTACCTTAATGATAATATGTTATCAGTTCGTGAGGGAGTAGTTGGCGTATTCATACGCGGTAAGTCAACACGCTGATCCGTTTTCCCGGATCTGGCTTATCTTAAATAATGAGACTCATGTACAGTTTTTTTGCTGTACATGTTTATCCAGCAGGTGCAGCAGCGCCTGTTTTTTTATTACGTGTGGAACTGCGTTTCCATGAAATAAAAACGCTCTGCGCGGATTACACTGCTGTGCGCAGAAAATCAATACAAAGGAGATTTAAATATGGGACTTTTTGAACTTTTTATTCTCGCTGTAGGACTGTCGATGGACGCTTTCGCCGTGTCTGTCTGTAAGGGGCTGGCCATGCCGAAGATCACGCTGAAAAAGACACTGATCGTAGGCGCATGGTTCGGCGGTTTTCAGGCGCTGATGCCGGCAATCGGCTATGTCCTCGGCGTCCAGTTCCGCGATAAAATCACAGCCATCGACCACTGGATCGCATTTGTCCTCCTCGGGATCATCGGCGCCAACATGATCAAAGAAGCCTGTTCCAAAGACTGCGACTGCGAAGATGAAAGCGAATCACTCGATATCCGCACCATGTTCCTTCTTGCAGTGGCAACAAGCATCGATGCGCTGGCGGTTGGAATCACCTTCGCATTCCTGAATGTCCATATCGTGGCAGCCGTCTCATTCATCGGAGTCACCACATTTGTGATATCCGCCATCGGCGTCAAGATCGGGAACGTGTTCGGAACAAGATATAAGTCAAAAGCCGAACTGGCAGGAGGTATCATCCTCATCCTCCTCGGCCTCAAAATACTTCTTGAGCATCTCGGATTTCTCGGCTGACAGAGTGTTCTGCCAGCAGCGATTTCCGTTTGACTTTCATATTTTTGTATGATATCATAATCAGCGCAAACAGCATATTGAAGGCATAAAGTCATATGGTTTTCCTGTTTCAGAATTCAAACAGGCATATGGCTTTTTTATTGTCCCGATCTCTCTTTTCAGATCCGCAGACACACTGCTGATTACAAATATGCGCAGAAAATAAATTTATATTCGCAGAAAGGACTCACACAATGGAAAAAGATAATTCATTTATGAAGAGAAAGCCAGTTTTCTCCCTTCTCATCTCCATGTCCGTGCCTATGATGCTTTCCATGCTGATACAGTCACTCTACAATATCGTAGACAGCATCTATGTATCCAGGCTTGGGACAGACGCGCTCACAGCCGTCTCCCTCGCTTACCCGCTTCAGAACGCCATTGTATCAGTCGCCGTGGGGATCGGCGTCGGCATAAGCACAGCCATCTCCATCCATCTCGGCGCCGGCGATCAGGAGAAAGCAGACCGTTCAGCCACACTCGGGATCGCACTCACCGTCTTCCACTGCGTCCTGTTCGTGCTTGCCGGCATTTTTATCACAAGACCGTTTCTCTCGCTGTTTACAGATGATCCAGCCATTCTGGAGGATGCCTGTGACTATACTTATATTGTACTGTGTCTCTCGTTCGGCGCTCTCCTGCAGATTGCCTTTGAAAAGATCTTTCAGTCTATCGGTCAGATGAAAATCACAATGTATCTGCTGATTGTCGGCTGCGTTATTAACATTGTCCTTGACCCGATCCTGATCTTCGGTCTCCTCGGCTTTCCTGTCCTGGGAGTATCCGGCGCCGCTATTGCGACCGTGATCGGCCAGATCTGCGCCTTCCTTCTCTATATTGCTGTATACATGAGAAAATCCTACGCAGTACACATCAGACTGAAACACCTGAAATTCGACAGAAGCATCATTCGCCAGATCTACGGCGTTGGAATCCCCTCCAGCATCATGATGCTTCTGCCGTCCGTACTTATCAGTATCCTGAACAGCATTCTCACAGCGCTGTCTGATGTGTATGTAGCAGTTCTTGGAGTGTATTTCAAACTGCAGACATTCATCTACATGCCCGCCAACGGAATCGTCCAGGGAATGCGCCCGATCATCGGGTACAATTACGGAGCCGGCGAAAACGAACGGGTACGCTCCACGATCCGCTACAGTCTCGGATGTGCTGCGATGCTCATGCTGGCCGGAACCCTGCTCTCTCTCCTGATACCGGAACAGATCTTTACACTGTTTGACGCAGACGCCGAACTGATGTCAGCCGGAGTCACAGCCCTTCGCATCATCTGCATCGGCTTTCTTGTCTCCTCAATCGGCGTCATTTACTCCGGTACATTCGAAGCATTAGGAAACGGCCGAAATTCCCTGATCATTTCCCTGCTTCGCCAGTTTGCTGTCACAGTCCCTCTCGCCTTTCTTCTGTCACGGGTCTGGGGCGCCGCCGGGGTCTGGGCAGCCTTTCCCGCCGGAGAGGTCATTGCCGCAGCTGCAGCGTACGTTCTCCTGAAAACTTACAAAAAAGGAGCCTTCTCTCCATTTTGAGTGAAGGCTCCTTTGTCTGTATCTCTTTCCTGCCGCTTTACTTTGATTATTCAAACTGATACTGAGCGAAGTACTGATGTGCCAGCTCCTCATCTTCCCCCGCAACAACCAGCCGCATAGGAAATCCAAGCTTTATGGACATGAGTCCTAAAATCGATTTTCCATCAATACTTACACTTTTGCCGGACCAGTCTGTCACATCAATATCAGATTTCATTTTCTGACATCTGTTGCAGAAATCCATAAGATCTCCGGATGTCTCAAATTTAATCTTTTTCTCTACCATTGTTTTACCCTCCTGTGCTGCACCTGGTAGTATATAATAAATATCACCTTTGGGCAAGCCCAAAAGAACAAATATTGTTAAATAAGTAACAGCCCAGCCTTACGACTGAACTGCTGCTTATTTAAATGCGGATAACAGGACTTGAACCTGCACGTCGTGGACACCAGATCCTAAATCTGGCGCGTCTGCCAATTCCGCCATATCCGCCCGACAGCGCCGCACATGACACGGCACGCTTCCTTATATAATTCATATAATTCGGCGAGACCCAGTTCCCGGCCGATAGAAAGATGAAAAACAAAAACGCCGCATAAATGCGGCATTCTTGTCCTGTTCCATCAGTGAGCGTGCGGGGATTCGAACCCCGGACAACTTGATTAAAAGTCAAGTGCTCTACCACCTGAGCTACACGCCCGCATTTTTTCTTTTTCCCGGCTTACCCAGGCAACTGGGCTAGCTGGATTCGAACCAGCGAATGCAGGAGTCAAAGTCCTGTGCCTTACCGCTTGGCGATAGCCCATTAAAGACTCATATCTGATACTGCATGCCAGTATGAATATAAAAGAAAAGGGTGGGTAGTGGGACTCGAACCCACGACATCCAGAACCACAATCTGGCGCGCTAACCAACTGCACCATACCCACCATACCGAGCCTGGGGGGATTCGAACCCACGACCTACGGCTTAGAAGGCCGTTGCTCTATCCAGCTGAGCTACAGACTCGTATGCAAATATATCTTTGCGTGATCCCTGCATCTTCTGCAGGAAAGCGGGTGATGGGAATCGAACCCACGTATCCAGCTTGGAAGGCTGGTGTTCTACCATTGAACTACACCCGCACATATCGGGGTGACAGGATTCGAACCTGCGACCTCCTGGTCCCAAACCAGGCGCTCTAGCCAAGCTGAGCCACACCCCGGT
>DXGZ01000030.1 GCA_019113645.1 Candidatus Mediterraneibacter vanvlietii
AGCCCTTTAGAAGTTCCCGGATTCTGGAACGGAGCGCGGAACATACCTCTCCACTCTCAGAATACGATTCTTCAAATTTTACGCTCGATTCCGGACACTTTACTGAAACCTTTTAGTGAACTAAATAGCGGCTTCTTATTTCATCTCCGCCCGTGCTGCAGCCTTTTTATAGTAGTTAAATTCTGTAAAGACTTCGTTCTTATATGGATTTTTCTTTCTCTTTACAGACACGTAAATGATATAAGCCAGCGCAGCGATATTGGTAATCAGCGCCAGTGCGCTCACCACCGTCATCATAGTCGGATCCGCATTAGCAGCCCCGCCCGCCGATATGCCATTTAATGTTCCATCCGCATAAAGTTTCGGCAGTGTCGCCCAGGGGAACAGCTGCGTTCCATCCGAAAGAGTCTCCTGAAACAGTGGAAATACCTGCGCAAACATACACCAGATACACAGAGTATTCGCCCGGTTCATAATCCAGCCCCCTTTGTTCCACAGCAGCGCGGCGATGGTCGGCGCAAGCAGAAGGGCAATGCCGCAGAACCACGCGTGGGTCGGCAGACAGTTGTATGTATAGGCGAAATTCCAGATATCATAAACAATAATATAAACCCAGATCATATCCGGCCAGATCATATCCTTCTTATCTTTGGATGAGTACACCGCCCACCATCCGGTCATGCAAAAGATATTGATAATGCCGGCAATTCCATTCATCACATTATGCCATCCTCCAAAAAGCCAGACGTCCTCCGAAGAAAGCCACCATGTATACCATCCGTTGATGGCTGACTCAAAATCACTCGCAACCGCGATCAGGATATTGATTGCCACAATTGCAAACGGATATGCCTTAAACCAGTGTGTTTTTCCGATTCCCCACTCATATTTGATCATCATAAATCCGATGCATCCCGCCAGAGAAGCATACAGTTTCGCGTAGTGGAACCAGCCGTTCATATACACATGAGTCTGATTGTTTACCGCCCACTCGGCACCCATTCCCGCGCCGACAGCAATGGCGATAAAATACACTGTGAGCACTGCCGGAATGACGAAGAACATAATAATCCCTCCTGTCTTCGTCCTTCTGGCAAACTCATTGAGCAGAATCAGAGCTGCCAGCACTCCCAGCATAGCAATCCACTGCGGTATGGCATCTGCTCCATAAACATGAAATAACATAATAAAATTCCCCCTTTTCTCTCATGATGCAGGCTCTAAATATTCCCGCCCGCATCAGTCCATTCTGTTTCTCATTCCCATTCTGCTGTTCTTTTGATTTCTACTGCGCTTCGATTTCCCGGATATTGCACTCATCGCCGGTCACCAGATAAGTCTCCCAGCTCCCACAGTGAGGGCATTGACGTCCATACTCTACAGTGGGATAAGTCTTCTCGCAGGACTGGCAGAACGTGACTGCCGGCATCATCTCCACCTTCATCTCTGCGTGTTCGATCAGCGGAAATTTCTTCCGGTAATACTGCCAGCAGTCTGTAAGATAGTCCGGCACAATAGCGCTGACTTCCCCCACTTCCAGAGTAACCGAAGCAATTTCCGTCAGATCGTTTTCCTCCGCAACGCTCTGCAATGTCTTTGTAATATGTACGATAATTCCTAATTCATGCATTTTCTCTACTTCTTCAATTTAATTTTTATGGCACGCTTTAATGCATAAGGCAGAATTCCTTTCAGTTTATCTTCAGCCTTCCGCATCGTACTTGCCTCCGGAAGATCCCTGCTTAAATGAATGGCGTCAAACTCGCATTTTGTTGTACAGAGTCCGCACCCGATACATTTATTTTCATCCACAATCGTCGCGCCGCAGCCAAGACATCTGGCAGCCTCCGCCTTTACCTGTTCCTCTGTAAACACAGACCTGAGATCCCGGAAACTTTCTTTCGCAATGCCGGCTTTCCTTCCGGGAATCTGACGTTTCGCATTATCAAATTCCTCAATTACGACATCATCCTTATCCAGTTCCGTGAACTGTCTCAGATCGCGCCCCAGAGTCAGGGAATGACCCTCATGGACAAAGCGGTGAATAGACTCGCAGCCCTGTTTTCCCGCGGCAATCGCGTCGATTGCAAAACGGGGGCCTGTATATACATCTCCGCCAACAAAGATATCCGGCTCTTTTGTCTGATATGTAACCGGGTCGGCAATGGCAGTTCCGTTTGGCCGAAGTTCCACTGCCGTATCCTTCAAAAGGCCGCCCCACTGTACGGACTGCCCGATGGAAAGCAGTACATTTTCACACTCTACAGTCATGCAGTTATCCTCGTCATAAACCGGGGCGAACCTGCCGCTTTCATCAAATACGGACACGCATTTCTTCAGAACAATTCCCGTCACTTTTCCGTTCTCCGAGAGAATTTCTTTCGGCCCCCATCCATTCCAGATGCAGACACCTTCCTCATGAGCTTCTTCCACTTCATCGTCAGCTGCCGGCATGTCCGCCCTTGATTCCAGGCAATACATGCTGACCCCTTCAGAACCGGCCCTCAGAGCTGTCCTCGCCACATCCACAGCCACATTTCCGCCGCCGATCACAACGGTTCTGCCGGGCAGGCTGGCATTTTCCTCGTCCAGATTCACTTTCCGGAGGAATTCTACTCCTGTCTGAACACCTGCCGCATCTTCGCCCGGCACACCGGCCCAGCGTCCGCCCTGAGCTCCTACGGCAACATAAAACGCCTTATATCCTTCTTTTCTGAGTTCCGGGATTGTGATATCACTGCCGACTTCTACACCGCACCGGAACTCTGCCCCCATCTTTCTGAGCACATCAATTTCAGCCTCAATTACGGATTTTTCCAGCCTGAAAGAAGGAATTCCGTTGAGCAGCATTCCGCCCGGACGCTCTTCTTTCTCAAAAACTGTCACAGGATATCCTTTTGTCCGCAGATAGTACGCCGCGGACATTCCTGCAGGTCCGGCGCCAATTACCGCAATTTTCTGACTGAACTGCTTTCCTTCATGGTTCTCACATTTTGGAACATAGCGGTTCTCCTCATGCAGCTCCTTCTCTGCAATAAACTTCTTGATCTCATCGATGGCAACTGCTTTGTCTATCGTTCCACGTGTACATTCATCTTCGCACCGTCGGTTGCAGACAGCCCCGCAGACAGCAGGAAACGGATTGTCCTGTTTGATCAGCTTCAGCGCATCCAGATATCTTCCCTCCGCAGCCATCTTTATATACCCCTGTACAGGGAGATGTGCCGGGCAGGCTGTCTTGCACGGGGAAGTTCCCGTTTCATAACAGTTAATCTTCGCATGATCCCGGTAATCCGGATCCCATTTATCCCGTCCCCATTTTTCCGTATCCGGAAGCAGCGCTTTGGGATATCGGATTTCACCGTGTTTTGTGCATAATTTCTGCCCCAGTTTTGCCGCTCCTACAGGACATACCTCCACACATTTCCCGCAGGCAACACATTTTGCGGTCTCAACATGTGCCCGGTATGCTGACCTCGACATATTCGGCGTGTTAAACAGCTGAGAGGTCCTGAGCCCGTTGCACACGCCCGGCGCACAGTTGCAGATAGCGAAGATCTTCTCTTCGCCGTCAATATTTGTAATCTGGTGAACGAACCCGTTTTCCTCCGCCCTCTCCAGAATCTCCATTACCTCATCAAAGTCAATATAGCGCCCCTTTCCGGTCTCAACAAGATAATCTGCCATATCGCCGACACCGATACATAAATCGCCCTCTATCTCCCCGCATCCTTCCCCGCGGACTCTCTGCTGCCTGCGGCAGGAGCAGGCGCCTACCGCATATTTATCCTGATACTTTTTCAGCCAGTACGAAATATGTTCCACACTTGCCGACTGCTGATGCGCAGGGATCGCCTTTTCCACAGGAATGACATGCATGCCAATTCCTGATCCGCCCGGCGGCACCATGGGCGTAACTTTCTCAAGAGGCAGCCTGGACATATTTTCAAAAAAATCAGCCAGAATCGGATGTTCATTCATCTGCTTCTCGTTCATAACCATGAACTCCGCGCACCCCGGTACAAACATGGGGAGAACATACTGTTTGTGCCGATCCGCATTCTCCCAGTTGTACTCAATCATTCCTATTACGGACATCTCATCCAGGAGCTGCTGCACCCGCTCTTTATCCTTGCCGGATTTCTTCACAATTTCCTCCAGCGTCATGGGCTTTCTCACCTTCATGCAGAGACAGAGCTCCGCCATCTCATCTGTCAGAACTTCCGCAAGCCCCCAGTACTCCGGATCGTCTACCGTGACCTTGTGGCCGATCCTGTCCGTAATCATCTGTCCCAGTTTTAAGATCAGTGTTCTTTCCTCGCTCATTTACCCTCCTCCTTCACATAGACAGCGCACACGCCATTATTCTTTGAAACAGCTGCCGTTCCACTCCTGCACCTGTTTTCTCAGCCAGTCATACCATTCGTCCATCCCTTCGCCTGTCTTCGCGGAAACAGGAATGATCTTTATATCCGGATTCAGTCTGCGCACCCTTTCCTCACAGGCTTTAAAATCGAAATCAAAACAGGAGACCGTATCGATTTTATTAATCAAAAGACAGTGGGACACCTGAAACATCAGCGGATATTTCAACGGTTTATCATCCCCTTCCGGCACACTCAGAATCATCACGTTTTTGACGGATCCAGTATCAAACTCTGCCGGGCACACAAGATTTCCCACATTCTCCAGGATCGCGAGATCTACATCTTCCGTTCCCATTTCCTCCAGCCCCTGCCGGGTCATATCCGCATCAAGATGGCACATTCCTCCCGTGTGAAGCTGTATCACTTTTACACCGGTTTCACTGATGGCATCTGCGTCCACCGCGCTGTCAATATCTGCTTCCATCACCCCGATGCGCATCTCATCTTTCAATGCATTGATCGTCCGCTTTAATGTTGTTGTTTTCCCTCCTCCCGGCGATGACATCAGGTTCAAAAGAAAGGTCCGTTTCTCCCGCAGTTCCTCCCGCATCTTATCCGCTTCCCTGTCATTGTCCTCAAACACTCTTTTTTTAATTTCGTATACTTTATACATCTTTTTCACCAATCTCCTTTTTACAGTTTCACGTTTTTAGTCCCCGAAGCAGAAGCGCAATCGTTATCCGCACCTGAAGTAGTCCCCCGTCCGCTTTATCAAGTTTCAGAAGATCTCCATTCCACGCAAGCTTCTTCATCAGCCCAAACACGCTGTGCGCAAGCGAATAACACACTTCCTCCGCAGACCATTCAAAAGCCATGGAACCATCTGCCTTTCCTTTTGAAAGAGCCGCAATAACCGGAGGCTTCAGACTCATGATACATTCCTCATACTCACGCAGCCGCTCAACGTTTATCCCATACCTTCGTACAAATACATCAAACTCCTGAAGGTATTTCAGAAACCCTGTCTCATGCTCAAAGATGGACAGCATTCCTCCCATAATGCACTCCAGCTGTCCCATTCCATTCATATCCGCATACCCGTCCCGTCCGCTCATATCCAGACATCGCCCCGCAACCTGTTTCCAGTATGACACACCGCACTGAATCGCCAGCTCCGCCTTCGTCTCAAAATACCGGTAAACGGTTGCGCTTCCTACTCCTGCTTTCGCCGCAATCTCCTCAACAGACGTCTCGTCGATCCCCTTCTCGCAAAACAATTCCAGCGCTGCGTCCATAATCTTTCTGGCCCGATATTCCATATTCCGTTTTCTTGTTCCGGTTTCCTGCGCCATAGCTTTCTCCTTACTTGTTTTATGATAGTTATACTATCATATTTATCAATTTTATTCAATATTTTAAAATATAACAGATTTTTTTGTGTATTTTAGCCAATACAAAAAGCTGCGGATCCGATTTATCCGCAGCTTCTTCCAGCATGATGCCGGCTTTATTTCTCAACATCAGATTATGCACTTTTAAGCTTCACTTTTTCTGGGCCGTGAAAACCCTTTTCCGCTCACCTCATTTACTTTCGCCACAATCATAAAGGCATCCGGATCTATCTTCATCACAACACGGTTCAGCCGGGCAAGTTCACGATTTGAAATCACTGTCATAATCATATCCTGTTCCTGCTTCAGGTAGCCTGTAGCCGTATGGATCAGAGTGGATCCCCGGTTTATCTCCTGATTAATCGCTGTATTGATCTCATCCGCCTTTTTGCTGATAATCTTCACCTGAGTCTGAGCACGCCCGAAAACAAGCACTTTATCCAGAACAATCGTATATGTCATCACCAGAATCAGCCCGTAGAGAATCGCCTCTTTATCTGAAAATAACGCCTGGCCGAGCAGTATGACAAAATCAAAGAGGTACAGCATCACGGACACCGGAAGACCGTATTTCTTATTCAGAATAAGCGGTGGTATATCCATTCCTCCGGTGGATGCGCCCGCCCGGATCACTATGCCAAGGGCAAAACCGATCAAAAGCCCTCCAAACAGCGCACAAAGAAGGCGATCCTTCGTAATCCCCTCCGCTACTGCCGGAATCCTCTGAAAAAACTCCAGAACAACCGGATAGAAAAAACTGCTGATAAGAGTCGTCATGGCAAACGTCCTGCCCAGAACAACCAGACCAATCGCGAACATAATCACATTGAAGATCAGTACAAACACTGAAATCGGCAGTTTCGTATAATGTCCTACAATCAGTGACAATCCCGTTGTCCCTCCTGTCATCATACCGTTTGGCAGAATAAACATCACAATTCCAAGCGCCATCACCGCATTTCCTGCAAGAACCATCAGAATATTCTTCAGACTAAAAATATTTGTTTTCAAATATACCCCTTCCCTTCTGTCTGTTTATCCCATTAATCTGGTAAAGAAAAGAAGCAGGTCTGATTCCTGCTTCTTTTATATAAAGTAATATACAGTTTTTAATCCAACGCTGTAAGTCATTTTAGCATCCTCTCTCCTGTAAATCCGGAGAGTATTATAGCATAACCCGTTCAAATTGTAAAATCATGGCTGAGCTGTTATCACGGCTGAACTGTTACGCTGAGCTGTTATGTTTTGCCGTATGGCACAGGCTAAACGGTCCTGTCCTCCGCAAATCCCTCCCCATAGACTTCACTTGTCTCTGTAAACATGATAAATGCACTGTCATCAATCTCCTGAACCGTACTTTTCACAAGATACGCTTCCGCTTTGGAACAGGCGCACAGAAGGATGTCTCTATGCTCTCCTGTATATCCGCCCGTACCCGGGAGAGCAGTAACGCCCCGCCTGACATAGTTTCCGATTCCTGCCGCGATCTCGCTTCCTTTTCCCGTTATAATGATCGCCAGGGTTCCCGCTCCAATGCCATAAAGGATTTTATCAATCACTATCGTCGATATCACCGTAGACGCAATACCGTAAAGCACTGCATCGACATCGCCGAATACCGGCCAGCCGAGCAGGATCACGACCAAATCTATAAGCAGTGTAATCACACCGATCGTCATATGAGGCTTTTTCTTTTTGATCGTCAGTGCGAGAAAATCAATTCCGCCTGATGAGGAACCGCGGATATAGAACAGCGCCATGCCCGCTCCCATAAATGCGCCCGAGCAGATCGCTGCCATCAGCCGGCTGCCCGTATACACTGGTATAAAAGGGAATACCACATCAAGAAACAGAGAGGAAATCACCATTGTCTTCGCACTTTTTATCAGAAGCCGCCTGCCCACCGCCCTGTAGCTGATCATCACAAGAGGGATATTAAACAGTAACGTCAGTGTTCCTACAGGGAGACCCAGCAGGTAATTAAGAATCAGCGCCAGACCGGACACCCCGCCCGGGGCAAAATCAGCATTTCCCGCAAAAGAATAAATGCCGGCAGCATAGAGGATACTGCCGGCAATATCATAGAAAATATCCCATAAAATCGTTTTGAAATCGTTGTTCGAAGGTAAGATTGTTTTCCTTTCACTCATATTCGCACACTCATCCATATCTATATATTCAGCCATTCTGACCAGTACACCAGACATAGCATGCGCATTCTGTGCCTGAAATATACATTTTCAAAGTAAAACGTCAGGTTCAGTGAAGGTCGTTCTTCAGGAACGTCAGTGCATTAAGATGGATAATACCCTCTCTTGAAAAATCCAGCTTGTCCATTGATATCACATATTTCGGATAGTTATCTGCTATGCCCGCATATGCGCCGAACTCTCTGTCAATCACTTTTTGATCATACAGATAGTATGTTACCTGATAGTATTCTTTCTTTCCGTCTTTCAGAGCCACAAAGTCCACTTTACCATTTTGAATCTTTCCCACATAGACTTCATATCCCCTGCCCAGAAGTTCATTGTAAACGACATTCTCAAGAAGCGCTCCCATTTCCAGCTTAAACCCGCTGTTATGAATACGCCCCAGCCCAAGATCGGTAAGGTAATATTTATCCAGCGTTGTAAGTATCTGCTTCCCTCTGATATCATAACGCCGCGCTTTCGAGACAATAAGGGATGTCTGAATGTGATCGAGATAATTATACAGCGTCTGCGTGCTCACATTCCGGTCAACGCTTTTGAAATACTTCAGGATCCCCTGTGAAGAAAATGTCTGGGAAGGATTGGCCATCAGATATTCCATGATTCTGTTGAGCAAATCCACATCCTTTGCTCCTGTTCTCTGGACAATATCTCTGAGGACTACAGAATTGTAAAGATCTTGAAGAAACGTTCGCGTCTCGCTCTCGCTATGCATAGCAAACCTCTGCGGCATCCCGCCCCAGTTCATATATTCTATAAGGTCCTCGTCTCCCGGTGTTTTAATCTGGCGCATCTCACAAACTTCACGGAAAGAAAACGGCGCCACCCGGAAAGTTACATATCTTCCCGATAAAAGGGTCGCCAGTTCTCCGGACAACAGTTTACTGTTAGATCCTGTTATAAATATACTCACATCCCATGTTGCCCGGAAAGAATTAATTACCCTTTCGAATTCTGCTACCATCTGTATTTCATCGAAAAACAGATAATATTTCTCATTGTTTTCCCGCTTTTTGCTGATATAATCATACAGATCCTGCGCTCCGGTTATGAACGAATACTGAAAATCCTCAAAATTCATATAAATAATCTGTTTCTGATCAATACCGCTTTCCAGCAGCTCTTCTATAATCTGGTGAAGAAGAACTGATTTTCCGGAGCGTCTTAATCCGATCAATACTTTAATCAATTCATTATTGTAAAATGGACGGATTCTTTTTAATATTTCTTCTCTCTTTATCATATCCAATGTCCTTCATTCACAATTTATTATTTACACTTTCATTTTAGAATAAACACGAGAAAAAGTAAAGTTATTTTGATTTATCAAAATAACTTTACTTTTTACTGAAATAATTTTGAATTGCTTTATTAGAACATCTTATTAACTGATTTTGAAGTTATTTCGATGTTCTTCTCACTCTCACAGCAATTATCATACTGCCTGCGCCTGCAGCCAGCAGTGCTGCCAGAAGCATCATGCTGTCAGTATCGCCTGTCGGAGGTGCTCCGTTCTTTTCCTCTCCTTTGGACGTCCCTTTCGAACTTTCATCGGGATCTCCCTTCGTATCTTCTTTGGAGTCATCTGTGGGATCTCCGGCCGCGCCATCTCCATCTCCGGAGCCGCCCTGTGAATCGTCCGTAGAATCGTCCTTCTCTTTCAGCCACACTGCCGAAACTGCATTGTCCACGGCGTCCTGCCCCAGCTTTACAAACCGTATGATCGCTTCATCACAGGCTCCGTACTGGTTGAGCTCCGGTATATCCCTCAGGCATTCGTAGTCCTCGCCCAGCGCAACGAAGTTATTTGTCGCGATTGTATAAACCTTGTCTTTCTCCAGCGGCTGGCCGCCAACCTCTGCCGAGATAATGCGCTCTCCGCTGGCCGCGTCCGGATCATACACAGCAGATACTCCTGCAAACTGGAGATAACTTCCGCTGTTGTCCGGCCATCTCACCTGATCCGAACCGGTTTCCATCCACTCATCATAAGATTTCCTGTTCTGGATTCCTGTCTCAACAGACTGTTCCAGAATCGCAAGCACGTCTTCTCCTGTGATCTGCTTTGTTACAATGTAGTTTCCGAAAGGCGCCGTGTCAATGATATCCCTATACGTGATATCCCCTTTTTCCAAGATCCGTCCTGTACGGATTCCTCCGGCATTTTCAAAGGCAATATCCGCCCCGGTTTCCTCAAGATATGAAGCCGTCACCAGTCGTCCGAGCCCGGTCTGCCCGATACGGACATTTTCCCAGCGTCCATCCAGGTCAACTCCTGTTGTTCCCACAACCTCCTGAAGAGTTTCTTCCTGGCGGCTGTTGATCTCGCCGAGAAGCGCCGTCACTTCCGGGTCGGATGGAAGCGCAGCCGCCTCTTGCGCTCCAAGTGTTGTCTCTTCTACTGTAACAGTTCCATTCACAGTATCACAGGTAACAGAAAGAGATCCTACATTTGAAAAATAGCATCCGGTTTCTACAACCGGCACCTCTTTCCCGTCTGCATCTGTAAATGCTTCGTTGATCACCGCATGCTCATGTCCGGCGATCAGTACGTCAATGCCGGAGGTCCGAGACAGGAAATCTTCACAGTCCTGCTGATGAGAAACTGCAATCACAAGGCCGCATCCCTGATCCTTAAGCTGCGCCGCCAGCTCCGAGGCTGTCTTCGCATCGTCCGCAAACTCCAGCCCTTCGATATTAGCCGGCGCAGTGTCCCCCTTTATATCCTGGTCATAAACCGCCAGCACACCCACACGAAGCGTATCACCGTCCTCGTCAGTGATATCCTTTATGTATGTCCCGTCATTTCCAAAATAATTTGTCCCATTCTCCGTAATATTTCCGGCCAGCATCGTAACTCCGGAAAGGGAGCCCAGCTCCTTTAGCCTCTCTTTCCCATAATTCCAGTCATGGTTTCCCGGAGTGACGATATCATATCCCACTGCCTGTACAAGTTCCGCGATACTTCCGCCTTCTTCCAGCGTTGCGAAGGCCTGTCCATGGTACAGATCCCCCGCGTCAATCACAAGATCCGGCTGTTCCTGATCAACCAGCGACGCAAGCTTGTCAAATCCGAACACAGAACCCTCTCTGTATGCAGAACGCCCGTGAATATCATTCGTATGGAGGATATCTACCGTCACACTCCCGTCAGAAGGCATATCGGAAGTGAACGCCTTAATCATCACATTGCCGCAAGTGAATGTATTACCCGCACCGTCACTTTCAGGAGGTATCTCCACTACATCCGTCCATTCATACTCACCATTCTCTGCAGGTACTCCGTAAAAGCTCTCCCCTTCATTCGCTTTCACAACACTGGTATAGGAAAATTCTCCATCAGTATAAACATAGTCATATCCCAGTTCAAACGGCAGATATCCGAGACTGCCGCAGGATATCTTTTCCACCACCGAAAACTTCTGACCCTTTTTGAGCTCCACCGGTTCATCCAGCACAATTGTATGATATCCGCCATATTCCGCCCATTCAGACTGTGTCAGGACACACTCTCCGTCTGTGGGCTCCTGCGCGTTCTCATCCAGCAGATAAATCTCAATCTCCACGCTGCTTCCGGGATTTACAGTAGTAGCAGAAACAGCTTTCAGTATTTCCCGCCCCTCTGCCTGGAATATATTGGCGCTTTTTCTGCCAAGGGATTCTTCATCAGGAGTGAAAATTCCCAGCCCCTTGGTTCCCAAATAATCATACTGGTAGTTATTGTCATAATCAAATTTGCCATTCTCGTCTTTTACATCCACCTGATAGGAAGAAAATTCTGTAATCGTCTGATCGTAATAAGACATATAGAAATATCCGTCCTCATTAATCGCAGCAGGCGCTCCCGCGCCTTTTCCCCAGCTGTTCCGTACAATCCATGCTCCGTTGGCCGGCTGTCCGTTCTCATCCAGCGGGGTGACCGCGAAATTCTCATAAGAGTAGTTATCATCCCAGCCCACAATTGATACTTCGTGATTCGCATATCCTGCCCATACCGGACAATAATAAGCATATGTATACGGGTTCAGAACAGACTCTCCCTCTGGCATTTCGGATGTATACGGGACATAATAGCTGACATCTACTATGCCGTTTTCCATCAGAGCCCGTTTGACCGCCTGTACAGCGTTCCGGTCAAGAGAATAGCCCTGATGATTCTCCTGATCCGAAAACCTCGCTGTCTCCGGCAGATAATCCACGTTCTGTACATGAACCTCATCCGCATCGGGAATCTGTTCCATAAGAGAAGCGTCCAGAGACCAGTCCCCCGGATCTTCCAAAGTCCCTCCGTTGCCGTCATGGTTCTGATAGGGAGCCAGCGATTCGTCTATAGGACCAATCCACGCTGTCGTATCTGTAGTTGTAATCTGACGGTTTCCTCCATAAAGCAGCCGGTCTTCACTCCCAGACAAAATCTGAAATCCCTCTCCATTGTACGGCTCTTTCCCGAACCATGCCTGAAAGAGTTCAGAAAAGTCTGTCTCTACCGCCGTTCCGTATCCATTTAATATGGCATTTGACTCTATGCTGGCCATTGTTCCAAAAGACCAGCATGTCCCCAATATCCCCTGATCCCGGATCTCCGGAACTGATCCGTTCGCTTCCCTCAGATCGTATTGCTCCGGCAGATCAGCGTATGGCACGACAACCTCTTCCCCTTCCGGATAGCTGTACCAGGAAGCATCCAGTCCGCCCGGGAGTCGTCCTCCTTCACTATAGTCCTGAATCTTTTCTGCTGCACTGGTGTCCAAAGAAGCCCAGTAATCCACCTCTTCCGGCGCCGCCTGTACGGCCGGTGTCGGAATTGCCCCGACTGCCAGTCCTGTCAAAACCGCAGCCAGCCCCATACTTTTCCATAAACGTCTTCTCATTCCTTTTTCCTTTCGACTATTTTTTCGTTACAGTTCACATGTCCGACAAAGGCGGGCTGCTTTATGCTCATATAAGGTGCAGTCCGCCTTTTATGTACTGCTAAACTGTATTATATACCATGGGGATAATGATAGTAAACTTATTCTATGAAAGGCTTTTCAGACCGTCCGCTCATTTAAGCAAAGATACAGCTTTTTCAAAATCCTTTTTATGAACATAGATTTTATATTCGTAAGAATAGTCCTGATTTATCCCAAAGCTTCCGGTACGCCCTCTGCTGTTTCCAAAATGCGGCGCAGCCTGAAGGTTCACAGTTTTTACAGTATAATCAATACCGTTTTGTGAAAGAATATCTCGCACCTGTGCCTGACAATTCATTTTCATTGTTATGATCAGCTCTTTTCGATTAAATACTGTGATCATAAATTTTCCCCTTCCTTTATATTTTATATACTACAAAACCCCAGAAACCGAAGTTTCTGGGGTTAATTTCAAGTATATATTCTGATAACAGATTATGATTACTCGATGATGGAAGCAACTGTTCCTGATCCTACTGTACGTCCACCCTCACGGATAGCGAATCTCAGACCTTCTTCCATAGCTACCGGATGGATCAGTTCAACTGTCATTGTAACGTGATCTCCAGGCATGCACATCTCTGTGCCTTCCGGAAGCTCGCAAACGCCTGTTACGTCTGTTGTTCTGAAGTAGAACTGCGGACGGTAGTTGTTGAAGAACGGAGTATGACGTCCACCCTCATCTTTTGTCAGAACGTAAACCTGGCATGTGAATTTTGTATGGCATGTTACTGTACCCGGTTTGATCAGACACTGTCCTCTTTCGATCTCTGTTCTCTGGATACCACGAAGAAGAGCACCGATGTTATCACCTGCACGAGCCTCGTCAAGAAGCTTACGGAACATCTCGATACCAGTTACAACTGTTTTCTTAACATCCTCGTGGATACCGATGATCTCAACTTCATCAGATACGTGAAGTGTACCACGCTCTACTCTACCTGTAGCAACTGTACCACGTCCTGTGATAGAGAATACGTCCTCTACCGGCATCAGGAACGGTTTGTCTGTGTCACGCTCCGGAGTCGGGATCCACTCATCAACAGCGTCCATGAGCTCCATGATCTTGTCTCCCCACTCTCCGTCCGGATCTTCCAGAGCTTTCAGAGCTGAACCCTGGATAACCGGTGTGTCATCTCCCGGGAACTCGTACTCGTTGAGAACCTCACGGATCTCCATCTCTACGAGCTCAAGCAGCTCCTCATCGTCTACCATGTCACATTTGTTCATGAATACAACGATGTACGGAACGTTAACCTGACGGGAAAGAAGGATGTGCTCTTTTGTCTGAGCCATAACACCGTCAGTAGCAGCAACAACAAGGATAGCGCCGTCCATCTGAGCAGCACCAGTGATCATGTTCTTTACATAGTCAGCATGTCCCGGGCAGTCAACGTGTGCGTAGTGACGTTTCTCTGTCTCGTACTCAACGTGTGCTGTAGAGATTGTGATACCACGCTCTCTCTCTTCCGGAGCCTTGTCAATGTTCTCGAAATCAACTGCTGCGTTTCCAGCTACTCTGTGAGACAGAGTCTTTGTGATAGCAGCTGTCAGAGTTGTTTTACCATGGTCAACGTGGCCGATGGTACCAATATTACAATGCGGTTTTGTTCTTTCAAATTTAGCTTTTGCCATTTTGAATGTCCTCCTTGAAATTCCGCCTGTTTTTCAGGCATTTTTAATGAAATTCGATTTTACCCGGCTAAGTCTGATTATATTTCAAACTTAGCCGTTTTTCAAGCCTTTTTATATGATTTAGGCATTTTTATTGGATAATACCTTCTCCTGAACAGACTTCGGCACCTGCTCGTATCTCTCAAAGAACATAGAGTAGTTACCACGTCCCTGTGTTCTGGAACGAAGATCTGTAGAGTATCCGAACATCTCGGAAAGCGGAACGAATGCACGTACAATCTTACCGCCGCCAAGATCATCCATTCCCTCGATACGTCCACGACGGGAGTTCAGGTCACCGATGATATCGCCCATGTACTCTTCAGGCATTGTTACCTCAACCTTCATGATAGGCTCAAGCAGAACCGGAGCGCCCTGCTTCATAGCATCCTTGAACGCAAGAGATCCTGCAATGTGGAATGCCATTTCAGAAGAGTCGACCTCATGGTAGGATCCGTCGTAGCAGTTTGCGTGAACGCC
>DXGZ01000031.1 GCA_019113645.1 Candidatus Mediterraneibacter vanvlietii
CCCTCCCGGAAGAGGGATACGGGTGCCTGCAGATAGTGCAGCATGATGCGTGCCTGCAGGCTTTAAGATTGCATAGCAACGCCGAAGACGCGGCTTGGGAAGGCGCAGGAACTGGCTTCCAGGGAGAATTATCTCAATCATCTATTTATCAGGGAGGTATCTATACGAAAAAAAGCGAGACATACGCATCCGTATTCAAAAACTATCCGGATGTTGTAACTGTAGAACAAATGAGTGAAATGTTAGGAATTAGCACTAAAACCGCCTATAAACTGCTTAAAGAAAATAAAATAAAGCATTTTATGATAGGGCGGATCTACAAAATTCCGAAATATTATATTCTAACCTATCTGGAAATTCTTGACCAGAACAATAGCAACAAGTAATTTCTGTCACAGGTACTGCCAATTTTGTGCCAGCATGGTATAATATCCATGCCAATACGTGAAGTTGACTGTTACCCTGTAAAGGAGGTTTGAATTATGGTAGCAGGTCATCTTCGAGAGCAGAATGGCATTTACCAAATGATATTATGTTACAAAGACACGAACAACAAGCGGTGCAGTAAATCAATCAGCACCGGGCTTCCGGTAAAAGGAAATAAAAAGAAGGCGGAAGCACTTCTGGCACAGACGAGAAAAGAGTTTATCCCTCCAATCTGGAATAAGGATACACACGTTCATGTGTTTCTAGTGGAGTGGATACAATATGCTCCTCTGGAGGCAGCCGAATTTTCTCAGTACAAGCACCATATCAACCGATGGATTGTGCCCTATTTTAAAGAGCATATCAGCAGCATCAGTGAGTTGTCCGTTCAAGAACTGGAACAGTATTTTTCCTCACTCAGAAAAGCCGACAATCCACAGATTGCTGGTTCGCAACATTTAATCTCTACCAGTCATCACATTTTACTGATGGCTTTCAGCCATGCAGTTAGTAGTGGTTGGGTTGAAAAAAATCCTTTGGTTTCGATCAATCCGGAGACAGGGAAAGGTGAGATTCTGTTTGCAGACTTCATTTTGAAATGGCTTGCAGTCATCAAGTACAAGGTGCAAATTACAACATATGCAGGATACCGCAGTAATGTAGAGAAAAGGATAGAACCCTATTTTCGTGAAAGAGGATACACGTTAAATGAGCTTTCAGACAATCCAGAGTTTATTCAGGACTATTATACCTATGAACTGGAAGAACGGCATGTAAAGCCAAATACGGTCATCAGACGCCATGCTAACATCCATAAGTGTCTTGACTATGCTGTACAATTAAAATTGCTAAAGGATAATCCAGCAGACCGGGTACAAAGACCAGAAGAGAACACTTATGAGGCTCAATACTATACAAACGAAGAAATGGTACAGCTTTTTAAAGCTGCTCATGGGGATCCGCTTGAAATCTGCATATTTCTTGCCGCATTTTATGGTATGCGTCGCAGCGAAGCACTTGGAGTGAAGTGGTCCAGAATTGATATGGTGAACAAAACCATCACTGTAAACCATGTGGTAACAGATATCTATATTGACGGGCATTGTCAGCGTGTCATCAAAGACAAGACAAAATCAAAATCAAGCACACGCAAGCTACCATTAGTCCCGCCATTTGAGGCAGTCCTTAAATATGTTTATCAGAAGCAGCACTATCAGCAGTACGTCTGCGGCGATTCCTATTGTAAGGAATATCTGGATTACATCAATAAGACAGAAACCGGAGAACTTATAAAGCCAGGCTATGTGACGGATCACTTCCAGTTACTACTGAAAAAGAATGGTCTGCGACGGATCCGCTTTCATGATCTCCGCCATAGCTGTGCATCCTTATTGTATTCATATGGCGTTGACCTCAAGGCTATTCAGCATTGGTTAGGACACAGTACGATCTCAACGACTGCAAACATTTATACACACTTTGATTACGACCAGAAGATAAACACAGCAAATGCAATGATCCAGTCCCTGCCCGCAAGTGTTTTTCCGGGCATAGGTGTGAACTAAAAAGAAAAAAGACTAAAACAATCTGTCTTAGTCTCTTTACCAAATGCCGGTGGCCGGACTCGAACCGGCACGGAAATTACTCTCCGAAGGATTTTAAGTCCTTTGCGTCTGCCAATTCCGCCACACCGGCAAATATGTGTACACCCAACCCGCTGTAAACAGCTACAAACACCTCAAATTTTGGAGGGATGTTTTGGAGGGATGCAAGCACATTTGCTAAATATGAAATTTTAAGATCCTTGATTTTTCAAGGAAAATCTGCCACAACTTAACAATCCATCCATTGGATTTTAAGTCCCGGGCGTCTGCCAGTTCCGCCACTGCGGCAGTTATGAAATTATCTTTCTCTTATCGCTAAGAGAAACGACCCAGAAGAGACTCGAACTCTCGACCTCCGCCGTGACAGGGCGGCGCTCTAACCAACTGAGCCACTGGGCCATACTTTGCGAACAAATTTCTCATTCGCAGTGGACCTTCGGGGACTCGAACCCAGGACCGACCGGTTATGAGCCGGTTGCTCTAACCAACTGAGCTAAAGGTCCAAATAATGAATGTTCCCAAAGGAACAAAGCCGATGATCGGACTCGAACCGATAACCTGCTGATTACAAATCAGCTGCTCTGCCAATTGAGCCACATCGGCTTATTCTATTTTTGCAGAGCAGCTGATTTGTAATCACGCTCTGCCTGCGATTGACATAGTCAATCTTCTAAATAAGTGACCCCGACGGGAATCGAACCCGTGTTACCGCCGTGAAAGGGCGATGTCTTAACCGCTTGACCACGGGGCCAAAATGACATAAATATATAAGCCGCCACTCCTAGCGGCGACTTATATATTACCATATTAAAATCACTTTTGCAAGCACTATTTTGCAACAGATCTCGGTCTGAGCATACCGCCGATTTGTCCGATGCCATCTCATCTTCCCTAATACCACTGTTTCAGCGCATTATCCAGCTCCTCGCTGTCTTCCGGCTCCGCATTGTAAACCACCATCTTCATTTTTCTTCCCACACCTTTTGCAAGAATCCCCACAAGAGAACTTGCGTCAATCCGTGTGCGGTCGCACTCCAGATCCGCCTCGAAATGACGCCGCTGAACACATGTGGAAAATGCTATTGCCGCTTCCGTATCCGGAATATAAACTTCTCTCTCAACCATTTTTCCTCCCGCCTTCCTCGTTAAGGACTGTTACATCACAACCAGTCAACCGGTAACGTTTCTGTTATACCAAGTATAAAACCTTTTCCGGTTTTCTCTGCTGTTATTTTATTCTATCGTTGATTGAAATTTTATCACGTTTCCGTCTCTTTTTTCACAAAAGCAAAAATTGTGACATAAAATTAGCTGTTTAATTTTTTCCGGAGGTGTAAGGCGCATCCGATTCTCTTGTTTTCCGCTATAATACATTTCTCCGGATAAAGTTCTCCGCGTTTTCGAAAAAGACCTTTTCAATCAGCGCTGCTCCAAAGCCGGCTTTCTCCATTCGTTCTCTCAGCACAGGAACCGTCTCCACTCCGCTTATACCGGCAGGGAATACCCCATCGCATCCGTCCAGATCTCCTCCAAGAGCCAGCACGTCTTCCCCTCCCAGACTGAAAATCACATCCATATGCCGGAGAAGATCTTCGACCTGCGGATTTTCTCCCACAAAGGGCGCAAAGAAATTGATTCCAATCAGCCCCTGTCTTCGAATCAGTTCCCGAATCAGCCCCTCCGGCAGATTGCGGGGACGAGAGCATACGGAACGGACATTGGAATGAGACGCGATAATCGGCTTATCTGTCAGCGTCATCAGATCTTCCGCTCCCCGGTCTGACAGATGGGAAATATCCAGGATAATCCCCTGATCGATCAGGTGTTTCACCAGCTCTTTTCCCTCCTCTGTGAGACCTCTGCGCTGATCCGCAGATGCCCCGCAGGCATAGCGGTTCTCATAGTTCCAGGTCAGCATGGCGAAACGGAATCCGAGACTGTAGATCTGCTCCGCGTATCTGCCCGCTGTAGATATATCCTCCAGGGAGAGAAAGGCAGCCGCCTTTCCGCTCTTGTGAGCTTCCTCCATATCCTGCGCATTTCTGCACCAGATAATCTTCTGATCCGCCTTCTCCAGAAGTTCTGCCGCGCGTCTGTACAGTCTCAGGAACTCTTCCTCCGGTTTCTCCTCATCCATCTTCTTTCTGTCCCGCCATATAGCGAAAATCTGCGTATAGGAATCCGCGAATTTCTCTACCCGCTCCAGATCCAGATCACAGGTATTTCTCTCCAGATCCTCTCCTGGTTTCGTAATCTCCGTAAGCGTATCCGCATGACAGTCAAAGTAACGCATGTTCTATTCCCCCGGTTCTAATATAGTTTCCTGTTCCTCCTGCCGCGGTTGTTTTTCCGCCGCTCCACTGTACTCACACTTATCCAGCTGCTCATCCGGCAGATGACAGGTTCTTCTCTCCTTCTCCACCAGCCGCTCCACAAACGGCGTTGCCGGATGGCGCAGCAGTTCGGCAGGAGCAGCATACTGCTGGATCTCGCCGTGATCCATTACCAGCACCTTTGTTCCCAGCTTCAGTGCCTCCCCGATATCGTGTGTGACGAACAGAACCGTGATCTGGGTCTGATGATAGATCCGAAGCAGTTCTTCCTGTAACTGTCCCCGGGTGATTTCATCCACAGCCCCAAACGGTTCATCCATAAGAAGTATCTCCGGCGATGCTGACAGCGCTCTCGCGATCCCCACCCTCTGCTGCTGTCCGCCGGAAAGTTCCGCCGGATAACGTTCCTTCATCTCCTCGTCCAGTCCGACGATCTTCATCCATTTTTCCACCGCTGATTTTGTCTTCGCCCGGTTCCGCCTGTTGAGCAGATTCGGCACATAGGAAATATTCTCTTCTACTGTCATATGCGGGAACAGTACGCTTCCCTGTATGGCATAGCCGATATTGCGGCGCAGCTGTGTCTGATCTTTCTCACGGATATTTTCACCCTCAATCAGAATATCTCCCCCATCCGGCTGAATCAGCCCGTTTACCATCTTCAGAGCCGTCGTCTTGCCGCATCCGGATGAACCGATAATGGTTATGAACTCTCCTTTCTCCACCTGGAGATTAAAGTCTTCCATAATCACCTTATCCCCGTATGATTTTCTGATATGTTTAAATTCAATCTCTGTGCTCATACTGTCCTCCTTGCCGGAGCTGCTCTGTTGTGCAGTATCATTTCTTTGCAAAGCAGCTCCTGTCCACAGAATTTTCTTCTTTACTCCAGCAGTCCCCGCTCCTCCAGGAACTCCTGTGCCACATCCCGCGGCTCTTTTCCTTCGGTTTCCACTTCATAATTCATGGCCGCCATATCCCTGTCCGAGATGATTCCCGTCACCTTTTCAAACACACCTTCCAGCTCCGGGTGCTCTTCCAGTACTTCGCTTCGGATCACATTTCCACAGAGGTAGGACGGATAAAAATGCTGATCGTCTTCCAGCACAACCACGTCTGATGCCGAAAGCTGTCCGTCTGTAGTAAAGATCACCATCACATCAATCTGTCCCTGGTTGACAGCCTGATATTTCAGCCCGATATCCAGATCCATAGTTTCTCTGAAGTTCAGATTATAAGTATTGCACAGAGCGTCATACCCATCCTCTCTCTCAAAGAAATCATACTCCGCGCCGAATGTAAGCTGATCGGACACCGCGCTCAGATCTGAGTAAGTTTTCAGGTCGTACTGTTCCGCGATTTCCCTGCGAACCACAAGTCCGTACGTATTGTTAAATCCGTACATTCCGATCCAATCCATGCCAAGCTCATCGTTATAGTACTGCTGCATGGTGTCAAAGAGACCCTCCGTGTACAGTCCCTCTTCTTTCATAACCATGTTCCAGGCGGTTCCGGTATACTCCGGATAAATGTCAAATTCACTGCTTTCCATTGCCGGCTGGATGTTGGATGTTCCGCCGCCCACTCCCTGAGTCAGTTCCACATCCAGATCCGTATCCTGCTCAATAAGGATGTCCAGCATCTCTCCGATCACATACTGCTCTGTCATGGGTTTTGTCGCAATCCGGATCGTATCCTTACCCTGGGTGCGGAACACAGTTGTAATAATCAGGCACAGGCAGATAATTACTGCCGCCGCGCCGATCAGGCGATTTGTTTTCTTCGATCTGGCGCTTCGTTTCTGCATCCGTTTCTGCATCCGTTTCTCCACAATTCCGAGAATGAAATCCACCACAAGCGCCAGCATCGCGATCAGAAGACTTCCTGCCATGGTCATAGCAGCATTGTTTGTCGTGATTCCCCTGTAGATGGCAACACCCAGACCGCCGGCCCCGATAAAGGAAGCAATACCGGCAAGCGCGATGGTCATCGTCACCATGCTTCGGATACCGGACATGATCACCGGCATGGCAAGCGGAATCCGGATTTTCACAAGGATCTGCAGCCTGGTGCTCCCCATTCCCTTTGCCGCTTCCAGGATCGCCGGATCCACATTCGAGATTCCCGTATGCGTGCTGCGCACCATGGGAAGGAGCGCGTAAATCGTAAGCGCGATCACCGCCGTTGCATTTCCCACTCCGGAAAACGGAATCAGAAATCCCAGCATGGATATGGAAGGAATCGTATAGAGAAAATTAATTACCGCCAGTGTGGGCTTTGCCGACCGGTCAAACTCGCTGATCAGAATACCCACAATTCCGCCGAACACTATTGCAATCAGAATCGCAATCAGCGATATTTCCAGATGTTCCACTAACAGGCCGAGAAAAAAGCCGCTCCTCTCAGCCAGAAGGACTGCCATATCTTTTATCATTTCTGCTCACCTCTTCTTATAATTGCCTGAACCGGACAGTTTTCCGCGCACAGCCCGCAGTGCAGGCAGTGCTCCTGCCGGATGATGTATGCTGTGCTTGCCCTTTCTGTTGTTTTCTCTCCCGGGACAATGCATTTCTGCGGACAGTTCCGGCTGCATTTTCCGCATCCGATACATGCGTCCGTTATGAGAAATCCTTTTTCTCTCACCGGTTCCTCCGCCAGAGAGAAACTGTACCGCTCAATGGGCGATTTTCCCAAATCAAAGAATTCGATCTGTCCGTTGTCAATGCAGAAGGGCTCCAGAATATATCTGCTGTCACCCGGATAGACATCATTCATCACAGGATTTTCTCCAAATATCTTATCAATCCACTTTTTCTGTTCCGGAAGTTTTTCCGCTTTTCCCTCCAGACGCACCATCTGGAACTCCCGGTTCATGCCCGTCACGGCCACACAGCCATTTTTCAAAATCTCCTGATAAAAGTCTTTCCCCCGGGCAGTACAGAAATACATTTTCCCCGGCTCCACAAGCATGACGTCAATCACCCGCGCCCTCGGTCGGCCCTTTCCATCCACTGTGGCAAAAGTCACATCTTTTACATCTCTTAGTATCTGTAAACAATCCTGTGTGTTCATATGTATCCTCCATTCAGCTCTATTCATTGACTTTCATCTCCGTTTTTCTTTCTGGATTTATTGTAGTGAATGCCGGTTCTTTCAACAAGTACGCACTTTTTTGTGGTATAGTTACCTGACTGTAACCAATATATATGAGATCAGGGAGAAGATCATTCTTCCAGCTCTACAGACAAAAAAAGAGAGGGAACGGCCTTCAGGGTCACTCCCTCTCTTCTTCCGGGCATTCTATCAAAAAACGCCTCTTTTTTCATATCCTGTTTTCAACTCTAAATTTTTCGCAGTGTTTTCTTAAACTGCACGGTAAACAGAACCGCCGTAAATGTCACTGCAAACAGGTCCGCGATCGGCTCAGCGATATAGACCGCTATTGCCTGATTGGATGTAATGATCAGCGGCATGATGTAGATCAGAGGAATCAAAAGGACGAACTTTCTCATTACGGCTACAACGATTGATTCCACTGCCTTGCCCAGCGCGTTAAATGTCATCTGGCAGGCAATCTGGATACCAAACAGGAACATGGACGCCATATAAATACGCAGCGCGGTTCTCGTGTAGTCCATCAGCGCGGCATCTGTTGTAAACATCGCTGCGAACCCGCCCGGGAACAGCATAACCAGCGCCCACAGTATAATGGAATATGTCATGCTTACTTTGACCAGGAGTTTAAACGCTGACCGCACTCTTCCGGCATCTCCCGCGCCATAGCAGTAACTGATAATCGGCTGAGCCCCCTGTCCGAGCCCCTGAAGCGGGAGCATCGCAAACTGCATTACACTTGTAAGAATCGTCATCGCGCCGACCGCGATATCTCCGCCGTATTTCTGTAAGGAGCTGTTAAAACATACGGAGATCACACTCTCGCTCGCCTGCATGATAAATGTAGCAACGCCAAGCGCCAGGCACGGCAATATAATCTTCGGCACCAGTCTGAGATTCTTTTTTCTGATCTTCAGGAAAGTCTTCTTTCCGCAGAGGAAGCCGACTACCCAGGTGCAGGAAAAGGCTTGGGAAATAATGGTCGCAAGCGCCGCGCCGCGGACACCCATGTTGAATCCGAAGATGAAGATCGGGTCCAGAATGATGTTTGTCACCGCGCCGATCAGCACGGAAAGCATACCTGTCCTGGCAAATCCCTGTGCAGTAATGAACGCGTTCATACCAAGAGTAATCTCAACAAAAATCGTTCCAAGCGCATAGATATTCATGTAATTTACGCCGTATTCGATCGTGTTCTCGCTGGCGCCGAACGCCATAAGGAAATCCCGGTTCCATACCAAAAGCACTGCTGTAAGAATCACTGAGATTATAATCTGAACCACAAAGCAGTTGCCCAGAATTTTTTCCGCCGTATTCTTGTCTTTCTTTCCCATATAAATCGATGCTCGTGGCGCTCCGCCGTAACCGACCAGTGCCGCAAATGCCGAGACAATCATAATCAGGGGCATGCACACACCGACTCCCGTCAGCGCAGTGGCTCCAACCTCCGGGATATGTCCAATATATATTCTGTCAACGATATTGTAGAGCATATTGATCAGCTGTGCCGCCACTGTCGGCAGCGCCAGCTTAAGAAGCAGTTTCCCAAGTGGTTCTGTCCGGAGAAATTCCTTATCTTCTCCTTCGCCGCCTGCGGGGCTGCCGGCGACAGCGGCAGTATCCTCTTCGAATTCATTCTGCTTTGTATCTGTCTTTCCCATTATTTTCCTCTCCTTTCAAGTTCGCGCCGTGTATTGTCAAACATTCTCTGGAAAAATCGGGTATGTGCTTCCAGCTCTTCCTGGCCAAATCCATCCAGAACCGCATCCAAAAACTCTCTTCTCACTTCGTCAATCATTTCTGTCACAGGTTTCGCTTCCGGTTTGATTCTGAGGTGAATTCTCCTTCGATCTTCTGTATCCGGGATCCGCTCCAGCAGAGATTTCTGAATCAGCGACTCCACTGCCTTGGATACCGCTCCTTTAGAAAGCCCTCTCAGTTCCACAATATCCACGGCTGTATCTTTCCCTGGATTGTTCTGAAGGAAACTGATAACATCCGCCTCCATTACCGTAAGGTCATGTTCTGTACAAACCTTTTTCAGCATCTTATCGTATAAGCGGATCAGGCTTCGAAGTCCTGTCCACAGTTCCGTACTCCATGCCATAATTAGCTCCTTTCACTCAACTTATCCTAAAATAGTTTCCTTGAAAATAGTTTCTTTAGAAACCGTTTCCAACGAAACATTATAGTCCTGTAACCCGATAAGTCAAGAAATGTAACAGAAAATTCACAGACTCTGGTTATCTCCGGCTACTTTAGCCGTATCATATCCCCCTGTTGCCAATTTGCTGCCAATTCCTCAGCCATTTTGCTCATATTTTCTCTGTATATCTCATAGATTTCCCCTGTCTGCTCATCTGTCAGCTGGTATATGACACTTTCATCCCACATCGAATCAGGAGTCAGCACGTTAATGACAAAATCTTTTATATCCCAATAAGACTGAACGACCGAACCGTACACTTCATCCGGCACCTCATCCGGATACTGTGCAGCTAAAGCTCTGTCAATTTTCAGAACCTCTGAGATCTTTTCCGGGGTCAGCTCGCCTTCCCACTGATTCTTATCCTCTGCCAGAAGCCGCCACGCTGTAATCCCTTTTGGCGAATCTCCGTTCTCATCCGTATAAAACACGCTCCCCACCGCAAAACAGCTCAATATAATCCCGATCAGCAGAGCTGCCGCCAGGAGAATCCGATTGATCCGTTTTGTGAAAATCTTTTTCATTTCATATTTCAGCATCATTTTTCTCACCAGCCTTTTCTCCAAAACACAGCAAAAACGCATCCTCCAGTGTCGCCCCGGTCCGCACCGCATTTTCTGAAGGAGGTGTTTTCGACAGTACGCGAAGCTCCACACCTCCGGGTACTGTTCTCACATTCCCAGTCAGATACTTCTTAAGATAATCATTCATCTCTTCTTTCGGAATCCTGCACAGCCATACATCCAGATCCATGGACGAGATAATCTGATCCGCAGTTCCCGTGCAGAAGAACCGTCCTTCTTTCATCAGAATAATTTCATTCGCAATGTACTCCACATCCGATACGATATGTGTGGAGAGCAGCACAAGACGGTCCTCCGACAATTCACTGATCAGATTGCGGAACCGGATCCTTTCATTCGGATCCAGTCCTGCCGTCGGTTCATCCAGCACAAGGATATGCGGATTATTCAGCATCGCCTGGGCAATCCCCACGCGCCTTAACATCCCCCCCTGACAGGGTTCTCATCCTGCTTTTCCTTTTTTCCGCCAATCCGACCTGTTCCAGCAGCTGCAGTGATCTCTTCTTAGCCGCTGCCGGGCGCAGTCCCTTGATCGACGCAATGTACATCATATAATCATATACAGAGAGATCCGGGTAGAACCCATAATCCTGCGGAAGATACCCCAATATTCCACGGTATGCCGCTCCCATGCTGAAAATATTCCTCCCGTCCAGAAGGATCTTCCCCTCTGAAATCATTGGTTGCAATCACAGTCCATAAGATGACGCACAGCATACTCAGAAGAACCGCGATGTACTCCATCTCACTAATTGGCCGGTACGGACTCAGGGCGAGTCGGATCTGAACGCAAAAACAGCCGGCTGATCCATAAACTGAATCAGCCGGCTGTAACTTCCGTACACCAATATCTGCCGGTTAAAATATAATATTTTTTACTTACCATTTGCCCCTGTTATTTTTCTTTCTGGTTCAATATCTGTCACTCAGAAGGAAATCCGACAAGTGCACGATCCTCACACCGTTAATATTCCCTGCTGCCAGTTCATCCAATGTTACCACATATTTCGGATAATGGTCTTTGATTTCAAGAAGATTGGCAACCTCCCGGTCAGATTCCTCCGGCAGTCTGCGGCATACCTGCACATATATGCGTTCGTCACGCTGTACTGCCACAAAATCAATCTCTTTCGTCTCATTCTTCCCAATATATACCTCATAGCCTCTCCGCCGCAGTTCAAAATACACTATATTCTCCAGCATGGCAGCAATAGACTTTGGATTAAAACCCATGATGCAGTATTTCAGGGAAGCGTCCGCCAGATAGAATTTTTCCTGTGTTTTCAGTACGGATTTTCCCTGCAGGTCATATCGCTGGCAGCGATAGATGATAAACGCCTTTTCCAGCCAGTTCAGATAATTGTAGACCGCTTCAACAGACAGAGACCGTCCTTCACTTTTCAGAAACTTCGCAATGGCATTAGCGGAAAAGGTCTTTCCGACATTTTCAATGATATACTTTACAACACGGTTAAACAAATCAAAATTCGTAATATTGTGTCTTCTTGTAATATCATTCGTAATAACAGAGTTATAGATTCCTTCCACAATCTGATAGGATGAACGTTCGTCAAAGCTGCCAAGCGCTACAATCGGGAATCCGCCCATCCGCAGGTACTCGTTTAACAACTCTTTTTGAGAACGCAAGTCAGATTTCTTAAAATCCAGATATTCGGCAAAAGACAGAGTATAAACCGGAATGGAAATATATCGCCCCGTCAAATAAGTGGATATCTCACCTGACATCAGCTTTGAGTTGGAACCAGTCACATAAATATCAGTATTGACATTTTCAAGCAGGCTGTTAACAGCCTTTTCCCATCCCTCGATTTCCTGCACTTCATCCAGCAGAAGATAATATTTCGTATCTCCACTCATCTGCTCTTTTATGCTGTTATACATATCCTTATCAGTCATTCCGTCATCGAAATCTTCTGACGTATAGCGCATACTGATAATATGATCTGCTGCAATACCACTTTTCAGCAGGTCATCCTTCAGCATATCTAAAATCGTGGATTTACCGCACCGCCGGATTCCCGCCAGTATCTTCACAAGCGGAACATCGCGGTAGGTTCTCAGGATCTCCATATATCGCGGTCGGATAATCATATTACTCGCCTCCTATATAAAGGAGTATACCCAAAAACTTTTTATATATCAATAGTTTTTACTTTTAATCCGTAAAAACTTTCTGTTTTTCAGATCTTTTTCTGATAACTATAGCTCTTCAACATCTTTGTAACAAAAGATTTTACAATTTCATAAATCGAATACTGCGCGTAATTGACCTGCGCAAATTCCATGGCTTCTTTCTGCTTATCAGTGGCAGTCGTATACGGATATACCCCAAACAAAAACGGGAAAAAAGCATAAAGGAACTCCTGAATATCATTTACTGTCATGCCGGTGAAAAATTTTTCCAGACAGCAGCTGACTGCCCGCAGCGCGTCCGCATATACGACTTTGAACGCCACAAGATTTTCCATACGGCTGTTGCCTTCCATGTCATAAAGATTCATGGACATTAACTTAAGCATACAGTTTCGCTTTTCCAGTGTATGGGCAAGCGCGTCCGCAAAATCATCCGCCGACATCCTGTCATGTTCCCCGGCAAGCCTGTCCAGATCTGCAATCCATGCTTCATGCTCCCTCTGCAGCAGGGCCAGAAATATTTCTTCTTTTGTCTGAAAATAATTATAGACAGACGTACGGGTAAAAGAGGTTTTTGCTCCGATATCCCGTATTGTAATATCCTTGAACCCTACTGTCTCATACAGAGATGCGCAGGCATTAATGATCTCTTCTTTTCTTGCATTCGTTAATTCTTCCGATCCTTTCGGCATCACGGTTCCTTCTTTCCCGGCCGGAGAAATATCTGGTTACATCTGACAGCCCGGCCGACCATTGCTTCCATTATAAGCACTTTCCGGCATAGAGTCAAACACCTCCCAGCACATCCTTTATCCACGCAGCCGCACCGGATCCATTTAAAAGTTTTCCTTTTTTCCAGAATGCATCTGGACAGTGTGCCTGAAGACTCTTCTCCGCCTTTTCAATCCCGCTTCCACCGGAAGTGGCAAATGGAATCATTGTTTTCCCAGAAAAATCATAACTTTCCAGAAATGTATCCACAATACGAGGTTCCACATACCACCATACAGGAAAACCAATCAGAATTGTTTCATACTTCGCCATATGTTCTGCCGGCTCCGCGATAGCCGGTCTGCAGGCAGGATCATTCATCTCTATTGAGCTTCGGCTCATTTTATTCATCCAGTTCAAATCTGCAGATGTATAAGGCTGCTCCGGACGAATCTCATACAGATCAGCCGATATTGCATCCGCCATTTCTTTTGCGACACGGGCAGTTACACCACTTGCAGAAAAATATGCGATCAAAATTTTTTTATTCATAGTTTTCACTCCTGTTTGATCTTCACTTGACTCTTACGCCAGGCTCTCTTTCAGTACTGCCACAATCTCGTCATGCTCCAGTACCTTGTATCCTCCCGGCATTATCAATGTCCCATCGGCAATTCCTTCCAACATATCTTCCGTAGCGCCCAGTTCGGAAATATTCATTACAAGCCCCAGCTCACGCATCCAGTTTTCCATCGAAGCAAGCCCCTCTCTGGCTGTCTGCTCGTCTGTTTTCCCTGATGGATCCACATCCCATACATTAACAGCAAAGCGTTTGAATTTCTGCAGTCCATAAGGAAGAATATGCCGGTAGTACGGGAGAGAAACCGCAGCCAGCGTCATACCATGCGTTGCGTTTGTATAGGCGCCGACAGACTGTCCGATCATATGAACCATCCAGTCTGTTGATTTTCCCCGCGAAACCAGAGTATTCAGTGCCCAGGTAGCAGCCCACATAATGTTGCTTCTGGCTTCGTAATCCTGCGGATTCTTATTTGCGATGCGGCTTGCGTGAATGACAGACCTCATCAGACCTTCGCTGATATAATCGCTTGTATTATCATCTTCTCCCGAGAAATACTGCTCGCAGATATGATTGAAAATATCGTATATACCGGAAACCATCTGGTAATGTGGCAGCGTCAGTGTATATTGGGGATTCAGAACCGCGAACTTCGGCATGATTTTTTCATCCGCAAAAACATGGCCTATTTTCTGTTTCGTCGCGGGATTGGTAATGACAGACCCTGCATTCATTTCCGATCCGGTTCCCACCATGGTCAGCACACATCCAACGGGCAGCGTCTCACAATCAGGCTCCTCAAATCGAATATAATATTTCTCCCACGGATCTTCGTCACAATTCACAGAAACCGACACAGCCTTAGCGTAATCACAGACAGAGCCGCCGCCTACAGCCAGCAGGAAATCCGCATGATGACTTCGAGCTGTCTCGACACCTTCATAAAGCTTGTCAACAGTCGGATTTGGCATAACGCCGGAAATCTCTGCTACATTTTTCTCGTTTTCATTCAGGATTTTAATCACTTCATCATAAATTCCGTTTTTCTTAATGGAGCCGCCTCCATAAATCAATACAACATTCTTCCCGTACTTTGGAAGTTCCTCATTCAGATAATGCAGTGAATCATCTCCAAAATACAGCTTTGTAGGATTGCAGTACGAAAAATTTCCTAACATTTATAGCTCCTCCTTTGATCATTCTTCGCCTATTTACTGTAAATACCGGTTCTCTACAGCAATCGCATTATATTCTGACACAGTGTCAGTAACATAAATATATCACTATTCTGACACTGTGTCAATTCAAAGTTTCATATTAATTTGATTTGTGTGTACAGAGAATTCCAGAGAAATTCTCTGTGATTCTTAATAAAAAAACAGCCAGCTTTCATCGGCTGACTGTCATATTCTCTCTATTCTATTATCAATTTATATTTAGTTCTTTCAGCCAAACCTCTGACCCTTCCTTTATTTATTTCTGGCAGGCTCATTGCTCTCAGTATATATAAAACCCGTAAACGTTAAATTTACGGGCTTTTTAAGCTCCCCCTGTTGGACTTGAACCAACGACACTTCGGTTAACAGCCGAATGCTCTACCGACTGAGCTAAGGAGGAATATTTAATTTATAAGTACATATCCATGTACCTTCAAAACTACATACAAAGAATCATCATCCATCTTCACCTATTCCGCTTTGGTTATGCCCTCGACCTATTAGTAACAGTCAGCTCCATGTGTTACCACACTTCCACCTCTGCCCTATCTACCTCGTCGTCTTCAAGGGGTCTTACT
>DXGZ01000032.1 GCA_019113645.1 Candidatus Mediterraneibacter vanvlietii
GAACCGGAAGTAGTAGAAGGAACCATCGTTGATCAGGATGTCAATGTGGAAGTTGTATATCATCGCGACAGCAATGGAAACGGGGAACCGGACGTAGACGAGAGCTATGACCTGACGATCACTTATGCATACGCAGAGGGAGAGGAAGGAGAAGCAGCCCTTCCGGGAACATATACGAAGAAAGATCTTGCAGTGGGAGAAGCGTACAACGTGCCATCCCCGGCAGTCGAAGGCTATGTAGCAGAGCCGGAAGTAGTAGAAGGAACCATCGTTGATCAGGACGTTAACGTGGAAGTGGTATATCATCGCGATACCAACGGAAACGGGGAACCGGATGTAGACGAGAGCTATGACCTGACCATCATCTATGCATACGCAGAAGGAGAGGAAGGGGAAGCGCCACTGCCGGAAACGCATACGGAAACAGACCTTGCAGTGGGCGAAGCGTACAGCGTGCCATCCCCGGCAGTCGAAGGCTATGTAGCAGAACCGGAGGTAGTAGAAGGAACCATCGTTGATCAGGATGTCAATGTGGAAGTTGCATATCATCGAGACAGCAACGGAAACGGAGAACCGGATGTAGAAGAGAGTTACGACCTGACCATCACCTATGCATACGCAGAGGGAGAGGAAGGGGAAGCAGTCCTTCCGGAAACGCATACTGAAATAGGCCTTGCAGTGGGAGCACCGTACAAAGTGGAATCCCCGGCAGTTGAAGGCTATGTAGCAGAACCAGAAGTAGTAGAAGGAACCATCGTTGACCAGGATGTCAATGTGGAAGTTGTATATCATCTTGACAGCAACGGAAACGGGGAACCAGACGTAGAAGAGAGCTATGACCTGACCATCACTTATGCATACGCAGAGGGAGAGGAAGGCGAAGCGACACTGCCGGAAACACATACAGAGACAGACCTTGCAGTGGGAGAAGCATACAGCGTGGAATCCCCGGCAGTTGAAGGCTATGTGGCGGTACCGCTGACAGTGGAAGGAACAATTGTGGATCGCAATGTAAGCGCAGAAGTTCTCTACTACATTGATGAGAATGGAAATGGCGTACCGGACAGTGAGGAACCGGATGAGCCGACCCCGACACCTGACCCGGATCCGGGTACGGATAATCCGCCGTCAATTACGGATCCAGATCCGGATGACCCTGACACACCAACAACTCCAACGGCACCGACTACACCAAATCCGGGACCGACACCATCTGGTACAGGTCCGGCAGCAACAACACCTGAAACACGGACTGCACAGAATCCGGATGATACGGACAATGCAGATGATGCGGAAGCTGCAGAAAGATACAGCCTGACAGAAATCAATTCTGAAGATGGAACCGGAAGAACAACAAGAATTGACGAAGATGACACACCACTTGGAAACAAGGATGACCTGAGCGATGCAGACGCTGAAAATCATGATGCTATGTGTATCATTCACTGGATCGTTCTTCTGGCAGCATTGCTTGCAGCAATTCTCTTTATCATTGATGGAAGCAGACGTAAGAATCGGATCAAAGATCTGAGGCAGGAACTTGAAAATGTTAAAAATGGGAAGAACAGGAGGTAGATGATATGAATATTGCATTAGGATTCTGTTTTTGGGATATACTTGCTTTGATTGTTCTTCTCGCAGTTGTGATCGGATTTGTGATACGTACAGTGAACCTGAACAAACAGGAAAAAGAACTGGAGGATGAACTTTCTGAGATTTATGCTGACCAGACAACTGGAAGAAGCAGCAACTGATAAGTTCCAGACACAATTAATGCAGAGATGCCGTCCGGCGGGAAACCGTCGGGCGGCATCTCTGCATTATGGCCATTTATAACGGGAGCGACAAGTATGTGCTTTTTGTATTTAGAAACCGCCCTTCTTTTTCACGATATAGATCGGCCGCCGTTTGCTTTCCATATAGTCTTTTGAGACATATTGTCCGATGATGGAGATAAAGACCATCTGGATTCCGTTCAGAAGAAGGATCAGACAGACGAGCAGAGGAATCCCGGTAAGTCCGTCACAGAATAATACTGCACATATTCCTGCGAGAACAGCGGCGATGATCAGCAGGATTCCAGCTGAACCAGCCATGGTTGCGGGCGCTGACGAGAAGGAAAGTATGCCGTCTACTGCATATCGGAAGAGTGAGCGGAAAGACCATTTTGTTTCCCCGGCTGCACGCTCCACGTTGTGGAAGGGGATCCACTTTGTATCGAAACCAACGAAAGAAAAGATTCCTTTCATATAGCGGTTATATTCTTTCAGCTCAAGTATGGAATCCGCCATTGCCCGGCTCATCATACGGAAATCGCCTTTTCCATCCCCCATGTCCAGGCGGCAGAGTTTGCCAATTATTTTGTAAAATGTATGAGACAGTGCGTTTCTCAAATGATTTTCGCCGCTGCGGTCTATTCTTAATCCCGCGCAGCAGTCATATTTCTGCGTTTTTACCACACGGTACATTTCTTTTAAAAGAGCCGGCGGGTGCTGGAGATCCGCATCCATGAATACACAGAAGTCCCCGGAAGCATTTTCCAGTCCGGCGTACATGGCGGCTTCCTTGCCGAAATTTCTTGAGAATGACAGGTATCGGCAGCGGCTGTCTGCGGAAGAGAATTCCTGCAGGATCTCCGGCGTTCGGTCACTGCTTCCGTCATCTACAAAGATGAATTCGCATTCAGCTCCATCGATTTGAGCCACAGCTTCCGAGACGGCGCGGTAGAATTTCGGCAGCGCTTTTTCTTCATTGAAGCAGGGGACAATAATGCTGATTTTGTCCTGCTGTGTATGTTTTTTGAATTCCAGTGTTTTATCCATGATATGAGACCTCCTTTTTGAAAATTTTAAATTTGCAGAGAATGTAATTCCCGATAACGGTTACCACACTCACCGCTATTTTGGCGGGGAGCGGAGCTGTCTCAAACCTGCTGATGAACAGCCAGAGAAGCAGGTTTTCCAACAGAAGTGTGAGGAAACGCAGGGAGGCGAAGGAGAGCAGTTCCTCGGGGATCCTCTTTTTTGAATGGAAGACCCAGTGGCGGTTCAGATAATATGCAGTCAGAACTGCTCCGATCCAGGCTGCGCTGTTTGCGGCAAGATAGGGGGTGTTCAGAAGCAGAAGTCCTGTATACAGCAGGTAATTTACACCTGTCGTAATGCCGCCGCTGACGAGATAAGTGACCAGTTCTTTTTTTAATTTCATAAAGATTCCTTCTTTCCCTTAGAATATTTTGCGTTATGCTTTAATACCAGCCGCAGCCGACCGTTGGAAATCCACATGATATATCCGACAGTGGATATAAGGCTTAGGATGAGTCCGGCCGTCTTGCCGGGCGGTGTGAAGCGGATATCGATTTGGTGCGTCCCTTCTGTGAGGACGGTCCCGGCAAATGCTTCGTTTATGGTAATCATTTCCTGAAGCTCTCCGTCCACATAGATCTGCAGCCCGTTTTGACGGGGGATTGATGTGGCCAGATAACCGGATGCGTCTGCTGTTACGGTGCCGGACAGGATGACGTTGTCTGCAGCCTGTTTTGCAGTATCTTGACCGGCGGCGTTTTCAGATGTAAGAGGAGTGTACTCTTTTGCAGTGAGCAATGTCTGATCGTACAGGTGCCAGTTTATGCCGCTGATCTTATAGTGCCCGGGGAAAAAGGTGATTTCCAGCGTGTTTACGCCCTGCCCGGAATCATATTCGGAATCCGGGGAGAACTGATAATGGAAAGAACTGTTTCCGTTCGGGTATGCAGCAAAGGCATTGGAAAGTTTGTTGCGGACAGCATTGATGTCAATGACAACTGCCTGCCGGGTCAGGTTTTCCACATCAAGATTCAGAAGGAGGATGTGATCAGGCGCCGGATTATCAATAGAAACCTGCAGTGTACATTCCTGGTCGGCGCGGATTTCATACCCATCTTCGGAGTGTTCAATGTGAAGTCCCTCGGGAATATCGTGTACAGTCAGTTCCGGTGTGAAATCTCCCATACTTACCCGTGCGTCAGCCTTCAGTTCGCCGGTTTCATCTGTATTTGCCGTTTGAGTATCTCCGCTGACTGGCTGCTGTGAATTATTCGAAGATGTTTCATCAACAACGGTTTTCCGGGTAATGATGTCCAGTTTTTCCAGTGGTTCGAGCTGATCGAACCAGTTCTGAGAAACGGTGTCGCTGGTAAAGTAAGCCATGGGCGGGACATTTTTATTTTCCGCAATTACAATATCCCCGGTTTTGTTTCTGGTTATAACTTCGTATCCCGAAGGAATATGGCTGCTGTCGGTCTCCAGGTAGCGGACGCCGAGGGCCTGAAGGAGGAACGGATTGTCGGAGGTGAGCAGGGCAACCCGGTTGTTAATTCGGATGGGCGTCAGCAGCGTGTCATAATAGAAGCCGGAATAGGACTGGTTTGTGACAGAGGAGTACATCGTGCTCCGGGTGTATCCTGCTGTGCGTTCGTTTCCGCTGACAAGAGGACTGACGAGGCTGTCGAAATGATAGAGCGGATCAAACTGGATTTCCGCAAGATCCTCTGCTGTTAATCCCGCAGTGGTTTCCGTTTTCAGAACCCAGTCCTCTGTTCCGGAAGTGGCAGCGTACATGCCGATGGGCGCAATTGCGAGAATAAGGTAAACCAGCCTGCGCGCTCTGATTTTGGCTTGTATCCCTGACATTTCCGGCACAGGCGGAAGAAAATGGCCCGGAAGGTGAGTACAGGTGCGATACGCTCCGCTGTATGTTTTCCGGCTCAGCAGGCAGAGTGCAAGGAGGACGCCTGTTTCGGCAAGACTCCAGGGGCCTTGAGGCTGACCTGACAGAGTCCAGCCGATTCCCAGCAGGATCATAAATGAAAAAGGCCATACCGGGAGCGGAATATTTTTGTTCTGCCAGAGCCGTATGCGGAACGAGAGACAGCGGACACAGTGGAGAATCAGAAGCGGCATAAACGGGATCAGAACTTTCGGGCGAGCATACAGCGTGCCGTTTAAAATCCAGGAGAATGCGCCGAACAGTCCAAGGAGCAGGAAAAGTATGCTGTCTTTCCGAAAACGCTTATGCATCAGGCTGATGAGCACTGCGAAGAAACATATCATCGAGAGTCCCATGCCATATTCATTAAACAGCAGATTGTTCATCGAGAGATTCGGTCCGAACAGCTCAAGTAATTTTTGCCAGGAAAATGAACTTCCGCCGCTTCTGTGTTCCAGAAGAGCCAGTCCGGTGGGCAGCAGAAGAACTCCGGCCATTCCGGCGGCAAGAGCTGAGGAGGGGATATATTTTCTAAAAAATGATTTCCGCCAAAAATCAGCTCCTTCGTTTCGATACCAGTACCATCCAATTGCTGCGAATGCTGATATGGCGAAATAAAAACTATGCAGACAGATCAGGAGCATACAGATAGAGACTGCTTTATATTTCTTCTTCGCAATACAGAGAAAAGCGAGCAGAAGAAACGGAAGGTAATTCACAAACATAATCTGGCGATGCATATGGAACATGCAGCCCGCAGTCATAAACAGCATACTTCCGAACCAGGCTGGAGCAGGAATCAGATGCTCGGATCGGAGCCATACGTAACAGAGAAGCACAGATGTGATATACAAAAGCAGCATATAGCAGATGAGGATAATCAGCATCGGCACCATTGGGAAAAGGCAGCCAAGGATGATATCAGGTCTGAGAAACCCATAATAAGCAAACTGGAAGCCGTTAGAACCTCCGCCGAGCCCAATCCATGACGGAAGCAGCGTATTCTGTTCAAGACAGGCTGTGCGAATGGATTCGGCCAGGGTGACGTGCTGGCTCAGCCAGTCGGTGTTGGAACCGTATACACATCCGGCTGGGATGATTACAGATGTCAAAATGATAAAGAGTATGATGAGAGAAGCCGGATAGAACCATTTTTTCATTAGAAAATCCCCCTTTCAACAATCATAGAATAGCCATTCTTTCTTAATAAATGCCCGAAGAGAATCTGAAGAATTCTTAAGAAGATATTATTTTCAGAATTAAATCAGAATTGAGTGGGGGACGTAGCAAAGTTCAATTTGACTACGTCCCAAATTGAATTTCACCCTGTCCCTTTTTGCATCATGTATCTTATAATTTACAGAATAATCTGTAAATATTGTCTCTAAATCGTATATTTTGTGGTTTTTATAATTGTAAACAACTATAAAATATATAAAAAAACAGAAAATTAGATCGAATATACAAAATAATAAAATTACTTAAAATAAATAAAAGAAATGTATTGACAAATAGAACTCTCGGTGATATTATAGAACCATCCAAAAGAGATAGAGATAATTCTCCAAAGGATATTTATCTAAGAGAACAGTAATAAATCTATTAGTTGTTCGATTAGGTTAAAAATACAAGGTTGCAGGAGGTAAGTCCCATGGACAGTATAGTTTCAGTTAATTATCAATATGTCAGTGGTACGGTAAATGTAAGTTCCTGTGAAGAAAGAGACCTTTGCTTTACAATATAAGATTAATAATCCGGAAATAAGTAGAATGTAAAGAAATGATCGGAGAGTTTGAAATCCGGATGAAAATCAAAAGAAGATTTAACATTTACGGACGTATTGAATAGAGATACCACATATAACAGAATTTCGAAAGATGTGTAAAGAAACATTAAGTAGAATATCAGTTTATAGTAAAAGGTACATAGTTATAGAAGAAATAATTAAGTAAGCGGGAGGGATATCGAAAAAGATATCGCGAAAGCAGAAAAATTATAGGAAGAATAACTTGAGAGTTCCTTTTAAAAGTATAAAATGATACCGTAAGCAGAAACGAAAGTGGAAAGCAACAGGATGCTGTTATGAAGCTTGAATTGTTATAGAAAAAGAAAGGTTTGATAAGTAATACTTAAAGAATTGATTATTGATTATATAGCAGCGGGCA
>DXGZ01000033.1 GCA_019113645.1 Candidatus Mediterraneibacter vanvlietii
GTTTCGTGTTCCGTTCCAGAATCCGGGAACTTCTAAAGGGATGAAAAAATGTTTAAATGCAAAACGGCACTCGGGGCAACTCGCCTGCGGCTCAGACAATCCCCTCGCACCGTTTAACAACATTTTTCCACTCCCTTAAGAAGTTCCAGCGGATTCCTCCACAGTCCCCCTCCCCGCAGAATATGTCTTGTAAAGCCACTCTGTTTTCGTCTGATCTGAATCCGGCAGTTGATGAACAAAATAGCTGAAAAATTGCCGAATTGAAGGATTAGTGTTAAAATAGTGATACTTTACGAAAAACGAGGAAATGATATGAAGATTCTGTTAGCGGCGGTCAACGCCAAATATATCCACTCCAACCTGGCAGTGTACAGCCTCAGGGCCTACGCTGATGTTTACGGCAGTACCTGCGGCAGCGGACTGCAGAGGCCGGGGGTGACTGAGATTGCGGAGTACACGATCAACCAGCCGGTGGATGAGATCCTGATGGATCTCTATGAGCGCAGACCGGATGTAGTCTGTTTCTCCTGTTATCTCTGGAATATTTCATATGTGGAACAGATCGTGGCGGAGCTTGCGAAAATTCTGCCAGAGACGCGGATCTGGCTTGGGGGTCCGGAGGTTTCCTACCGCGCGGATGAGATCCTTCGACATCATCCGGAGCTTGAGGGTGTCATGCGGGGCGAGGGAGAGGAAACGTTTCTGGAGCTCACAGAATACTGGAAGCGGGAAACATGTGCGGAGCAGAAAACAAATGCGGAGCGGAAAACATGTGCAGGGCAGAAAATGTGCGCGGAGCAGGGGGCAGATACTGCTGGAGAGACGGTGAGTTATGATGCAGCGGTGAAGATGCAGGATATATTGGGGATCACGTGGCGAGGTGAGGATGGAACAATTACAGAGAATTCGTCACGACCGGTGATTGACCTGAGCAGGGTGCCTTTTGTGTACAGCCATATTGAGGATTTCCGAAACCGGATTGTCTATTATGAATCCAGCAGAGGGTGTCCGTTTTCCTGCAGTTACTGTCTTTCGTCCGTAGATAAATGTCTGAGATTCCGGGACATCGAGCTTGTGAAGAAAGAACTTCAGTTTTTTATCGATCATGAGGTTCCGCAGGTAAAGTTTGTGGACCGGACATTTAACTGCAGGCACGATCATGCAATGGCGATATGGACCTATATCAGTGAGCATGACAGAGGAATTACGAATTTTCATTTTGAAGTATCGGCGGATCTTCTGAATGAGGAGGAGATCCGGCTGATCCGAAGTATGCGTCCCGGACTGATTCAGCTTGAGATCGGTGTGCAGTCTGCAAATGAGCGGACGATCCGTGAGATTCGTCGCACCATGAAGCTGGATGAGGTGGAGGAGAAAGTGGCGCGGATTCGGGAAGGAAAAAACGTTCATCAGCATCTTGACCTGATCGCGGGGCTTCCTTTTGAAGATTATGAGAGTTTTGCCAGGTCATTTAACCGGGTGTACGGAATGCGGCCCCAGCAGCTTCAGCTTGGATTTCTCAAAGTTCTGAGGGGATCGCTGATGTATGAGCGGGCCGGTGAGTACGGGCTTGTATGCCAGGACAGAGCGCCTTACGAGGTGCTTTATACAAAGTGGATTTCATATGCTGATGTGATCCGGCTGAAACGTGTTGAGGAGATGGTGGAAGTCTACTATAACAGCGGACAGTTTCCGAACACGGTTGAACAGCTGGAAGGGGAGTTTTCATCCGCTTTTGCCATGTACGAGGCAATGGCTTCCTATTATGTGGAAAACGGGCTTTTCCGCGTGAACCATACGAGGATTGCCCGGTATGAGATTCTGTGGAATTTTATCCGGAGACTTCCAGGAATGACAGAGGAAAAAGCAGCGGAATACAGAGAATGGTTGACATTGGACCTGTATCTGAGGGATAATGTGAAAAACCGCCCGGATTTTCTCGGCGTGTGCAGTGTGACCGGAGATGAATCAGCAGCGTTCTATAAGAGAGAAGAAGAGGAGCGCCGCTACCTGAAAGATTATACCGGGTATGACAGACGGCAGATGCGGAAAATGACGCATCTTGAGAGGATCAGGGGAGAACTTTTTCTGTTTGATTACAGAGCAAGGGATCCTCTGACAGGAAATGCGCGTCTGATCCGGATATGCGGGGAAGAGCCTTCGGGAGAACCGGGAGCGGATCAGGCAGAGAAGTGTCTGTGAGAAAGGAAGAGAAACAATGAATTTCTATGATAAAAAATTTCGGAAAATTATATCAATTGTGATTCTGGTTTTGATTGCAGCCATGGTTCTGACCATGGTACTTCCGTACATTGTATAGCAGAGGGAGACAGACGATGAGACTGGGGAAGATCACCCGGACCGCGTGGCAGAGGTCCGTCAGAAGACAACTGCATACAGAGGATGCGCAGACACTTTTTGCGCTGTCTCCGTCTGAGAACTGTTCCGGATTTGAGACGGAAGATGGAACGGCGGTTGTGTGGGCTGACGCTCATACTGCAGGTGATTCCGGCAGGACTGGTTTCTATGCGGTTCTTCAGGCAGCGGGAGAGCTTGCCGCAAAAGGAGTGCGCCCGCGGGAGGTATCTGTCCGGATACTGTTTCCCGGGGAGAGTGAAGAAGATCTGCTACGGGAAGTGGCAGCAGGGATTGAAGAAGCCTGCGAACGCATGGATATGCAGGTGAGTGCTCTGCACGGGGAAGTTACTCCGGCAGTGGTACATACTGTTGTATGTGTTCATGCTGCAGGAACAGCGGATCGGAATCAACTGATTGGAAAACGGTCTGCCGGACAATCAGCGGAAATCCTGCTCTGCGGGTACGCGGGGCTGGAGGGCACGCTGCGTATCCTGGATGAGGCGGAGGAGGAACTGTCCTCCAGGTTTGTGTCCGCATTTCTTGATCAGACGAAGGAACTCAAAAACGAACTGGTGACGCCGGAACAGCTGTTGTCCTGCGAAACGGAACGGATTCTGGCAGCACGGCAGATCGGAAGCGGAGGAATTCTGGCAGCTCTCTGGGAACTGGCGGAGGATGTGGATGCCGGGTTTGAAATCGATATGGCGAATATTGCGCTGAAACAGGAGACGGTTGAAATCTGCGAATTCTATCGGCTGAATCCATATCAGATGACATCGGCAGGAAGTTTCCTGATTGTGACGACTGAGGCGGAACAGGTGATTGAACTGCTGAAGGGGGCCGGGGCTCGAGCCGGCAGGCTTGGGGTTACAAAAGCGCAGAATGCGCGTGTGATCACAAGCGGTACCGAGATGAGATATCTGGATCGGCCTGCGCCGGATGAACTGGTAAACTGGATGGCGAAGAGAGAGCCGGTCTGCGGCTGATGAGCCGGGCGCGGATTGAAGGAATATGAAGGCGCGCGTGAGTGTGAAGTGAGGATCAGTCCGCAGCAGCACGGGGAGTGATATTTGCCCCTGATATTATGGAAAGAATAAGGAGACAGAGATTATGAATGAGAAAAAAGAAGCTCTTAGAATCGAAATTTTGAAATATCTTGAGAAACACAGCAGAATCAACTTGAGTGAACTGGCAGTGCTTATGGGCGCTGAGGAAGCGGAAGTGGCAAATGAAGTCGCAGAGATGGAAAAGGAAAAAATTATCTGCGGTTACCATACGCTGATTGACTGGGACAAAACAGGCGTTGAGATGGTGAGCGCTCTGATTGAGGTTCGCGTCACACCGCAGAGAGACAGAGGGTTCGACCGAATCGCGGAGCGGCTGTACAACTATCCGGAAGTCTATGCGGTATACCTGATTTCGGGAAGCTACGATCTGCTCGTGACGCTGGAAGGAAAGACATTAAAGGAAGTGTCTCTGTTTGTATCTGAAAAACTCTCTCCGATTGAGGGCGTTTTAAGCACAGCGACACATTTCATCCTTAAGAAATATAAAGACCACGGAACCATTATGGTGACGAAGAAAGAGTCGGAAAGAATGAAGGTGACGCTGTAATGAGAAATCCATTATCAAAAAAGATTATCGATATCCAGCCTTCTGGAATCCGTAAATTCTTCGATGTGGCAAATGAGATGGAAGACGCGATCTCTCTGGGCGTCGGCGAGCCGGATTTTGATACTCCGTGGAGGATTCGTGAGGAAGGTATTTTCACCCTTGAGAAAGGAAAAACGTTCTATACATCGAACGCCGGGCTGAAAGAACTCAGAACAGAGATCTGTAATTACCTGGAGCGGAAGATCCATGTTTCCTATGATCCGATGAAGGAGACTCTGGTGACAGTCGGCGGAAGCGAGGCCATCGACATCGGGCTGAGATGCATGCTTGATCCGGGAGATGAAGTGCTTCTTCCCCAGCCGAGTTATGTATCCTATCTGCCCTGTACGATTATGGCAGACGGCGTACCGGTGGTGATCCCGCTGCAGGAGAAGAATGATTTCAAACTGACTGTGGAAGATCTGGAAAAACATGTGACTTCGAAGACAAAGGTTCTGATCATGCCGTTTCCGAATAATCCGACCGGATCGATCATGACCAGGGAAGATCTGGAACCTGTGGCAGAGTTTGTACGGGAACACGATTTGTATGTGATTTCCGATGAGATATATTCTGAGCTGACCTATGAAGTGGATCATGTATCTATCGCCAGCCTGCCGGGAATGCGGGAGAGGACGATTGTCATAAACGGATTCTCCAAAGGATTTGCCATGACCGGGTGGCGCCTGGGGTACTGCTGCGGACCGGAAGCGATCATTGAACAGATGACAAAGCTGCATCAGTTCGCGATCATGTGCGCGCCGACCAACAGCCAGTACGCTGCTGTAGAAGGGCTGAGAAACTGCGAGGACGAAGTGCAGGAGATGCGCAAGTCCTATAATCAGAGGCGACGTTTCCTCATGCATGAGTTCAAGCGGATCGGTCTGGAATGCTTTGAGCCGTTCGGCGCATTTTATGTGTTCCCGAGCATCAAGCAGTTTAATATGACTTCGGAAGAATTTGCCACACGGCTTCTTCAGGAGGAGAAGGTGGCAGTTGTGCCGGGAACCGCGTTTGGTGAATGCGGCGAAGGATTCCTGAGGATTTCCTACGCATATTCACTGGATGACCTGAAGGCTGCACTGGAGAGAGTGGAGCGCTTTGTTCAGAGACTGAAAGAAGAAAAAGCGTAGATTTTGTTTAAAAAAGAAAGATTTATTCAAAGCAGCGGACAGGAAGATTGTTTCCTGTGCGCTGCCCGCAGAATGGAGCGTTTTGTATGATTAATATCGTGCTTTTGGAGCCCGAGATTCCGGCGAATACCGGGAATATCGGCAGAACCTGCGTGGCGGCGGGAGCCAGGCTGCACCTGATCGGGCCGCTGGGATTCAGTTTGAGTGAGAAGGCGCTCAGACGCGCCGGGATGGACTACTGGAAGGATCTGGATGTGACGACCTACATTGATTATCAGGACTTCCTCGAGCAGAATCCGGGAGCGAAAATCTATATGGCGACAACGAAGGCGAAGAGGGTGTATACGGATGTGAATTATGAGCCGGACTGCTATATTATGTTCGGTAAAGAGAGTGCGGGTATTCCGGAGGAGATTCTTGTGGAAAATCGGGAGAACTGCGTACGTATCCCCATGATGGAAGAGATCAGGTCGCTGAATCTCGGGAATTCTGCGGCCATCGTGCTTTACGAGGCACTGCGGCAGAACGGATTTGCAGGGTTGGAGACAGAAGGAGAACTTCATGAACTAAAGTGGTGAAAGAATGGATATTTGTTCCATTCTTTTTCTTATATAAGTAAAAATAATTAATATAAATCAGAAAAGCTAATAAATATTTTGAATAATGACAATTTTTGTTATATAATGGCATTAAATCTTGTGTTAAGATTTTGTTAAATTGTCAGACGAATACCAGGTTCGTCCCTGTAAAATGTGAATGTTAGTTCGCAATCCATGTGTGATTCCCGATTCGGCAGTATGAAGCGGAAGGGAATGGAGAGACTAAGGAGATACAGGAAAAGAAAGGTGGTGGATAAAATATGGTAGAAGAGACCATCCGCGAGATCCGCAGTGTAGAGAAAGAAGCGGATGAAATCATGAAGCAGGCGGAAACACGGAGAGATGAAATACTTCGGGAAGCAGAGACGCGCGCAGGTGAGATCCGTGAAGAGATGATCAATGATGCGAAAGAAAAAGCGCGTGCAGCTGCTGCGGACGCGGAAGCCCGGGGAGAACAGACCAGGGCGGCGGCTGAAAATGAAATTGAGAAAGAAGTTCAGGATTTAAAAGCGTCCGCGAAAACAAGGGAAGAAGAGGCGGTCAGTCTTATTCTTACCCGTCTTGCCTAGAAAAAAACGTAACAGAAAAGGAGGGATGAGTAAATGGCGGTACTTAAGATGCAGAGAATCAGCATCTGTGCCTTAAAGAAAGACCGAAAATCAATCCTCGAGAAACTGCAGAGTCTGGGTGTGCTGGAGATCAGCCATGTGCTGGAAGAGGACGAAGATTTCCACAAAATGGACACTGCCGGGCGGCGGCTTGGATTTGAGAAAGCTGCTGCGGCAGCGGATCAGGCGCTTGATCTTCTGGATAAATACGCGCCGGAGAAAAAATCGATGTTCGCGGCGCTGGAAGGAAAGAAACTGATCAGCGCAAAAGCGGAAGAAAAGGTGCGTGAAGAGAGAAGAGATCTTCTCCGGATCGCCCGCCGGATCAGCGACCTGGATCGGGAACGTGCGGAACAGCTCGCTTCCATAACCAAACTTGAGAACAGTATAGCCGGACTGGAGCCGTGGCTTGCGCTGGACGTTCCGCTGAAGACATCGGAAACGAGGCGCACGGTGTTTTTCCCGGGAACAATGCCCGGAGGGACAACACTGGAAAAAGTATACGAGGTGCTGGCAGAACAGGCGCCTGAAGCAGAGAGCGCTGACGTGCGCATTGTTTCCTCGGAACAGAGCATGGTCTATCTCACGGTAGTCTGCCTGAAAGAGGAGGCGCAGCAGATCGAGGACGCGCTTCGCAGCGCAGGGTTTGCAAGACCCTCGCAGGCATGGAAAGAGGTGCCTGCAAGAGAAAAGGAGATCCTTAAGGAGCAGATCGAATCGTGCCGGGAGAAGATCGCCGGAATAGAAGAACAGATCCGGGCGCTGGCGGCCAGGAGAGAGGACCTGCAGATTGTGGCGGATTATTACCGGGTCCGCGCGGATAAGTATGAAGTGCTAGGGCAGCTCCCGCAGTCGGAGCGTACATTTGTGATCAGCGGCTATATCCCCCAGTGCGCGGCCCGGGAGACGGCAGACGCCCTGACGGGAAAATACGACTGTATGGTGGATATTGAGGAACTTGGAGAGGACGAGGAGGCGCCTGTTATTCTGAAGAATAACCCCTTCTCTGCGAACATGGAAGGGATCGTGGAGTCGTATGGGCTTCCGGTCAAAGGAGAACTGGATCCGACAACGATTATGTCATTTTTCTATGTATTCTTCTTTGGCATGATGCTTTCCGATGCCGCATATGGACTGATTGTTGCGGTAGTGTGCGGGATCCTTGTATGGAAATTCCCGCGGATGTCGCCGGGAATGAAGAAATCACTGAAGCTGTTTTTCTACTGCGGACTTTCCACTCTTGTGTGGGGAATCCTCTTCGGCGGATATTTCGGAAACATTGTGGATATTGTTTCGGCGAAGTTTTTCGGAAAGACGGTTACACCGCCGGCGCTCTGGTTTGTTCCGCTCAATGAGCCCATGAAGCTGCTGCTGTTTTCGCTGCTCTTCGGCGTGATACATCTGTTTACCGGACTGGCGGTCAAAGGATATCTGTGTATCAAAGACGGAAAAATGATGGATTTCTTCTGTGACGTGGTGCTCTGGTTCATGCTTCTTGTGGGGCTGATCCTGATGCTGCTTCCAAGCAGCCTTTTCGCATCCATCGCGCAGATGACGATCGTGTTCCCGGCCTGGCTGAATACACTGGCGAAAGTACTGGCGGCAGCCGGCGCCCTGGGAATCCTGCTCATGTCGGGACGGGGAAGAAAGAACCCGGCTCTGAGGCTTGCCCTCGGCGCATACGATCTTTACAACATAACCGGATGGCTGAGCGATGTACTCTCTTACTCAAGGCTTCTTGCCCTGGGTCTCGCGACAGGAGTTATTGCTTCGGTTATCAACCAGATGGCAAGCATGCTTCCGACAAATATTATCGGAATCATCTTTTTCATCATTATCTTTATTGTCGGACATTCCATGAATCTGGCGATCAATCTTCTTGGCGCCTATGTGCATACAAACCGTCTGCAGTTCGTGGAGTTCTTCGGAAAGTTCTATGAGGGCGGCGGCAGACCGTTTGAGCCCTTTAAGGAAAATACAAAATACGCGGAAATTAAGGAGGAAACTTTATCATGAGTGAATTAGGAATTGTGTATGCATTACTGGGAGCGGCAGTGGCTGTTCTTCTTTCTGGAACAGGTTCAGCGATCGGCGTCGGAATCGCAGGTCAGGCTGCGGCAGGCGTTGTTACCGAAGATCCGGGCAAATTCGCGAAGGTGCTGATCATCCAGCTCCTTCCGGGTACCCAGGGACTGTACGGTCTTCTGATCGGATTTATCACTTTGTCCAAAATCGGCGTGCTGGGCGGCGGCCTTGCGGATCTGTCCGTACAGACAGGTCTTCTGATTCTTGCGGCGTGTCTGCCCATCGGTGTGGTAGGACTTCTCTCAGCGATCGCGCAGGGCAAGACGGCGGCAGCTTCCATCGGAATCGTTGCGAAGAAACCGGATCAGTTCGGTAAGGCAATGCTCTTCCCGGCGATGGTTGAGACTTACGCGATCCTGGCACTTCTGATTTCTTTCCTGGCTGTCAGCGGAATTCAGGTTTAATTCTGAAACAGCTGTGAAAGCAGTAATACACAGGAAGGAGAATCAGGAAGGAGTGCGTGTACAATGAGTGGACTTGATAAAATGAAAGCCCGGATTCTGGATGAGGCGAACCAGTCCGCATCTGCGATTATCTCACAGGCGCAGGAACAGTCTGAAGCACAGATTGAGGCTGCGCGGCAGGAGGCGCAGGCGGAGGCGGCAAAGATTCTGGAGAAAGCGCAGAGAGACGCCGCGGACTATGCCGGCAGGGTTGAATCCTCCCTGGATATGAGGAGAAAGCAGGCGGTCCTGGCAGCAAAGCAGGAGATCATCGGCGAGGTGATCGGCAGAGCGTACGAGGCTGTCCTGAATCTGGATGACGACAAATATTTTGCAATGCTCGAGAAATTGCTTGAGAAATATGCGCTCGCCGCTGACGGAGAGATCTGTTTCTCACAGAAAGACCTCGGGCGGATGCCGGAGGGATTCACCGGCAGAATCAAGACGATTGCAGCCGCGAAAGGCGGAACACTGACGCTTTTAAAAGAAGCGCGGGAGATGGACGGAGGATTCGTCCTGATCTACGGCGGCATAGAGGAAAACTGTACGATAAAGGCAGTGTTTGATTCCGGGAAGGAAGAACTGTCAGACCAGGTGAACAGGCTGCTGTTCGGATAATGCGCAGGCGTAAGGAGGGTAAAAGGTGAGTAATACAAAATATACTTATGCGGTCGCGCGCATCCGTGCCCTGGAAGTCTCGCTGTTTTCCAATGCATTTATTGAGCAGCTGCTGTCCCTTCAGACAGCGGAGCAGGTGATTCAGGCTGTGATTGAAAAAGGCTGGGGAGACGTGGCCGCGCAGTCAGACGCTGAAGCGGTTCTGGCGAGGGAGGAGGAGAAGACATGGGAGGTCATAAGAGATGTGGCTCCTGATATGAGTGTCTTCGACGTACTGTCTTATCCCAGGCTGTACCATAATCTGAAAGCAGCTGTGAAAGCGGTCTGCACACAGTCCCATACACCGAATATTTTCTATGACGACTGCCCTGTATCCGGGGAGGAGATGTTAAAGATCATAGAGGCCAGGGAGTTTTCCAAACTGCCCGGTGACATGGGAAGGATCGCGCAGGAGGCGATGGATATCCTTCTCCACACAGGGGACGGACAGCTCTGTGATATCTGCATTGACCGTGCGGCGCTGGAGGCGGTTCTGGCAGCAGGCCGGAAGTCCGGCGAGCCGATCATGGAGAACTATGCAGATACAACAGTGGCTATCGCGGATATCAAGATCGCGGTGAGGTCACAGAAAACAGGAAAGACAGCGGATTTTATGAGAAGCGCCATGGCGGACTGCGACAGTCTGAATACGGACCAGCTGATCCGTGCGGCTCTGGCGGGAGCGGAGGAGATCGCCCAGTATCTGGAGGGGACATCCTACGCCGGCGGAGCCGATGCGCTCAGGGAATCGCCGTCGGCATTTGAGCGGTGGTGCGACAACCGCATGATAGAAACAATGAAACCACAGAAATATGAGACATTTTCCGTAGGTCCTCTGCTGGGGTACCTGATTGCAAGGGAAAATGAGATAAAAACAGTTCGGATTATTCTGACCGGAAAACAGAATGGCTTTTCGGAAGATGCGATCCGGGAAAGGATAAGGGAGATGTATGTATAAGATTGCAGTGGTCGGTGACTACGACAGCATCTACGGGTTCGCAACACTGGGACTTGGCATCTGCCCTGTGAAAACCCGGGAAGAAACCGTTATGACACTTCACCGTCTTGTGGAAGAACAGTATGGAATTATCTATATTACCGAAGCGGCGGCAGCCATGGCGGAGGACGAGCTGGAAGAGTATCGGGAGAAGACGCTGCCCGCGATCATTCAGATCCCCGGTGTATCGGGGAACACGGGAGCGGGTGTTGAAGGCGTGAAAAAGACCGTGGAACAGGCGGTCGGATCAGACATTCTGTTTGGAGGAGTTAGCTAATGAGCACAGGAGTGATTAAAAAAGTCGCAGGACCTCTGGTTATCGCAGAGGGAATGCGGGATGCAAATATGTTTGATGTGGTCCGTGTGTCGAAGCAGCGCCTGATCGGTGAGATAATTGAGATGCATGGAGATGAGGCATCGATTCAGGTATATGAGGAGACATCCGGACTGGGACCCGGGGAACCGGTGGAATCAATGGAAGTTCCCATGTCCGTGGAACTGGGACCGGGTCTGATTACCAGTATTTATGACGGTATCCAGAGACCTCTGGATGATATTATGAAAGTATCCGGAAACAACTTGAAGCGTGGTGTGGAAGTCCCTTCCCTGAAGCGTGATCTGAAGTGGGAGTTTGTACCCACAGTGGAAGCCGGAGATGAAGTGGAAGAGGGAGATGTGATCGGAACCGTGCAGGAGACTGTTCTGGTGCAGCAGAAGATCATGGTTCCCTATGGAGTAAAAGGAAAAGTTAAAGAGATCAGGGGCGGAGAATTCACAGTCGAGGAAGTCGTTGCCGTAATCGAGACAGCGGACGGAGAAAGGGAACTGACCCTGATGCAGAAATGGCCGGTGCGCCGTGGACGCCCGTACAAGAAGAAACTTCCGCCGAAGATGCCGCTTGTGACAGGACAGCGTGTCATCGATACATTCTTCCCCATTGCCAAAGGCGGTGTGGCGGCAGTTCCGGGACCTTTCGGAAGCGGAAAAACCGTGATTCAGCACCAGCTGGCAAAATGGGCGGAGGCAGATATCGTTGTCTATATCGGATGCGGTGAGCGCGGAAACGAGATGACGGACGTTCTGAACGAGTTCCCGGAGCTGAAAGACCCGAAGACAGGACAGCCTCTGATGCAGAGAACGGTTCTGATTGCAAACACATCGGATATGCCGGTGGCTGCCCGTGAGGCATCCATCTACACGGGAATCACCATTGCCGAGTATTTCCGCGACATGGGATATTCCGTGGCGCTGATGGCGGATTCCACATCCAGATGGGCGGAGGCGCTCCGTGAGATGTCCGGACGACTGGAGGAGATGCCGGGCGAGGAAGGATACCCCGCATATCTGGGAAGCCGTCTGGCACAGTTCTATGAGCGCGCTGGACATGTGGTTTCCCTCGGAAAAGAAGGCAGAGAAGGAGCACTCTCCGTAATCGGAGCCGTATCACCTCCGGGAGGAGATACCTCTGAGCCGGTATCCCAGGCAACGCTTCGTATTGTGAAAGTGTTCTGGGGACTGGATTCGGAACTGGCATATAAGAGACATTTCCCGGCCATCAACTGGCTGAACAGCTATTCCCTGTATCTGGATGATATGGAGAAATGGTTCAACGGAAACGTGGCGCCGGACTGGATGGAAGGCCGCCAGAAGATGATGAGCCTGCTTCAGGAAGAAGCGGAACTGGAAGAGATCGTAAAAATGGTCGGCATGGACGCACTCTCACCGGGAGACCGGCTGAAGATGGAGGCGGCAAGATCAATCCGCGAAGACTTCCTTCATCAGAACTCATTCCATGAAGTGGACACATACACATCTCTGAAAAAGCAGCATATGATGATGCTTCTTGTAAATGCTTTCTATGACAAATCCGTGAAAGCTCTGGGCGAGGGAGCTGCGCTTAACAAGCTGATTTCCATGCCGGTCAGAGAACAGATCGGACGTTTTAAATATGTTCATGAAGATGAACTGGATGAAGAATTCAGAAAAGTAAACGAGAACCTGGACGCGCAGATCGCGGCAGCATTTGTAAAGGAGGGACGGTAAATGCCTAAAGAGTACAGAACCATACAGGAAGTAGCCGGACCGCTGATGCTTGTGCGCGGCGTGGAAGGCGTGACATATGATGAGCTGGGAGAGATCGAGCTTGTAAACGGCGAGACAAGACGGTGCAAGGTGCTGGAAGTAAACGGCACGGATGTGCTTGTTCAGCTGTTCGAGAGCTCCACGGGAATCAACCTCTCCAACAGCAAGGTGCGGTTCCTCGGAAGAAGCATGGAGCTGGGCGTATCAGCGGATATGCTTGGACGCGTGTTCGACGGACTGGGCCGCCCAATAGATGACGGACCGGAGATCCTGCCGGATGCCCGGATGGATATCAACGGTCTGCCTATGAACCCGGCGGCGAGAAGCTATCCGGAAGAGTTTATTCAGACAGGAGTGTCCGCGATCGATGGACTGAACACCCTGGTCCGCGGACAGAAACTGCCGATCTTCTCCGCTTCCGGTCTGCCTCATGCCCAGCTTGCGGCACAGATCGCAAGACAGGCGAAGGTGCTTGGAAAAGATGAGAATTTCGCGGTTGTATTCGCTGCTATGGGAATCACATTCGAGGAGTCGGATTTCTTTATCGAGAGTTTCCGGGAGACAGGCGCCCTTGACCGTACGGTGCTGTTTATCAACCTGGCGAATGACCCGGCGGTAGAGCGTATCGCTACGCCGAAAATGGCGCTGACAGCAGCAGAGTATCTGGCATTTGAGAAGGATATGCATGTACTTGTTATCCTGACAGATATCACAAACTACGCCGATGCCCTCCGTGAAGTATCGGCGGCAAGGAAAGAAGTTCCGGGACGCCGCGGATACCCGGGATATATGTACACGGATCTGGCTTCGATCTATGAGAGAGCAGGAAGACAGAGAGGAAAATCAGGAAGTATTACCATGATCCCGATTCTGACCATGCCTGAGGATGACAAGACCCATCCGATCCCGGACCTTACCGGATATATTACTGAGGGACAGATCATCTTAAGCCGTGACCTGTACAGAAAAGGAATCACACCGCCCATCGATGTGCTGCCGTCCCTGTCCCGTCTGAAAGACAAGGGAATCGGCGAGGGCAAGACCAGAGCGGATCATTCCAACACAATGAACCAGCTTTTCGCAGCGTACGCCCGGGGCAAGGACGCGAAAGAGCTTATGGTCATCCTGGGCGAGGCGGCTCTGACCGAGATCGACCTTATGTATGCGAAGTTTGCCGATGCCTTTGAGCAGGAATACGTGTCTCAGGGATATCAGACAGACCGCAGCATCGAGGAAACACTGGATATCGGCTGGAAGCTGCTGCGCATGCTGCCAAGAACCGAATTAAAACGAATCGACGATAAGTATCTGGATGAGTACTATGCTGATTAACAGTTCTGCGGTGCACAGCCGTGTGGAAAGCGGCGCTGCAAGCTGGCTTGCATAAGGCGCTTTCCACATGGATGTATAGGGCGGAAAGCACGCAGTGAGATGAAGCGGAGCGGAATCGAACTGCAGCGCAGAACGGATGGCGCAGAACAGACAGATAGATCGATTTAAGGAGGTGGCGTTTTGGCGGCTAAACATGTGAATCCGACCCGGATGGAGCTGACCCGTCTGAAAAAGAAGCGGGTTACAGCTGTCCGCGGTCACAAATTATTAAAAGACAAGCGCGATGAGCTGATGCGCCAGTATCTTGATCTGGTTCGCGAGAACATGGAAGTAAGGAAAAGAGTGGAGGCAGGCATACGGTCCGCAAATAAAAATTTTGTCATAGCAAAAGCGGGAATGTCGGAGGCAGCACTCAACACAGCGCTCATGGCGCCTAAGCAGGAAGTCAGCCTTGAGGCGGGGGAGAAAAACGTTATGAGCGTAGATATCCCCACCTTTGAGTATAAGACAAGAACTGCGGATGAAAACGATATCTACTCTTATGGCTTTGCTTTTACTTCCAGTGATCTGGACGGAGCAGTGAAATCCCTGGCAGATATTCTGCCGGATATGATCCGTCTGGCAGAGATCGAGAAGGCATGCCAGCTTATGGCGGCAGAGATCGAGAAAACGAGAAGGCGTGTAAACGCGCTGGAACACGTGATCATACCAGAGACGGAAGAGAGTATAAAATTCATTACAATGAAGCTGGATGAAAATGAGAGAAGTACTCAGATCCGACTCATGAAAGTAAAAGATATGATGTTGGAAGAAGCGCATCATTACAGTGAAAAATAAGCAGAAAATGAGCACAGAGGAAAACCCTGGGTTCAGAATTGAAATACAGACCGCCGTATTTCCGGAAACAGCCGGGAGATACGGCGGTTTTATAATGAAATACATATAGCGGTCATGCAGATCTTGTATACTGATATTGCTCACTCTACAAGGGCATTATAGATAAACGAGGAGCGGTTCGCTTTGTGTAAAGCTACGAAAATGACTTTTCATTGTGATGTGTTAAAAAATGAGTAACAGTTCAGTCTTGATGCTGAGCAGAATTATCGTCTTTCCTGTGGAAAACAGGCGAATGACTGTCTGAAAGGAAAGGACAGACTGAATGGCAAAAACGAATGACAATTTTATAAAGTTTTCCACAGTAGATTTCTGCTTTAAGGAATTAAATAAGAAAATTAAATTAAGAAAAAAGCTTGCAACTCCCGAAAAGTTATGGTAAGATAATAAACCGTGACATACTGTCGGATCTGATCTGACAAGTAGCATATAATTCCTTGCTCCCGTACTGAAAACGGGGGCCAGAGACCATAAGGAGGTGCAAGGACCATGAATAAGTATGAATTAGCTGTTGTTGTGAGCGCAAAACTCGAAGACGAAGCAAGAGCAGACGTAATCGAGAAAGTGAAAGCTCTTATCACACGTTTCGGCGGCAACGTGACAGACGTGGATGAGTGGGGCAAGAGAAGATTCGCTTACGAGATCCAGAAGATGACAGAAGGGTATTATTACTTCGTACACTTCGAGGCTGAGACTAC
>DXGZ01000006.1 GCA_019113645.1 Candidatus Mediterraneibacter vanvlietii
GTTTTCTGCTGCTTCAAAAGGGAAGTTAATGAATAAACAGGCTGAAGAAAACAAAGGCGCGGCCGGAAGGTTTTACAAATAATAAGGCCTTCAAGCCGCGCCTTTGTTTTTCACAGTTGATCATTCGATGACTTTCCCAGCCGATAAAGCAGAAAACAGGCTCCATTTCAAGAACCTTTCTGCGGAGCCGGAGGGTGTGGGCAGGGTGACTTCGGAAGGGTCTTAGTGAATCTTGAAGTTCCGGGCAAGGACGTCAGGACAGACGGCGAGATTGTCTGAGCAAAGCGAGTTGCTCGCCGGCTGTCCTTGCATTTAGTCCATGGTCGGAACTTCTTAGATTCACTTAGGCCCTGGAGCGGAGTCCTGAACATACCCTCCGGCTCCGCAGAATACGTTTTAGAATGCTCTCCTGTTTTCGGAAATATCGTCTCAAAAAGTCAGCGAACCTGATCAACTAAATAGCGGTCTTGTTACATTTCCTTCGTTCCTTCCTCCAGATACCGCATAACCAGAAGCGTTTCTTCCGGCTTCACGCAGGGCGCCGCCCCGTTGATTACCGTCTCATAAAGCGCCTCATAATATTTCTCATAACCGCCCTTCTCGGTCACAACCTTCTCCTCATGGAACACACCGTCCCCGTCATACCAGGTAAGCACTCCGTAATCCTCCGGTCTGTCCTCCCCGAAATCTCCATGTTCCGGCATATAGAACAGCTTCAGATGTTCCTCCTGCCTGTCTTTCGTCTGTTTCACAAACATCCCTCTGCTTCCGTACAGCACAAAACTCGGCCTTTCCTTCACCCTGAAATAACTAGACTTCACGGAAATTTTCGTCACCCCGTAATACAGATCCAAGTCAAAGTAATCATTCATCCGCCCGCTGCCAAGAAGCTGACGCACATCAAAATGCACTCTGTCCGGCTCCCCCATCCATGAGATTACCTGATCGAGCGTATGGCAGGCATGGCTGTACAGGAATGAAGTACCCTTCGAGTACTCTGTCACCTTCTCCGGAACTTCCGGACGATAATAATCAAAATGCATCTCCACTTCGAAAAGACTTCCCAAAACTCCTGAATCAGCGATCTTCTTCGCAGTGAGGAAATCCGAATCAAACCTCCGATTCTGGTATCCCTGCAGCATCAGCCCTTTTTCTTTCGCAATCGCAAACAGTTCCTCTGCTTCCTTCACCGTACTGGTAAATGGTTTCTCCACCACACAGTTTTTCCCCGCCTGCAGCACTTTCTTCGCATACTCATAATGACTCGACATCGGCGTGGTTACGATGATCACCTGAATTTCCGGATCCCCGAGCAGTTTCTGCAGATCATCCGTATATATCACACCTTCAAGCCTGTCCCAGTCTCTTTTTTCCGGATGCCGCGCATAGATCATTTTGATCCGGATTTTATCACCCAGTCTTCTGATAAACGGTGCGTGATACCGGTTTGTGCTCTTTCCATTTCCTATAAACCCGACGGTCATAATCTGATTTTCCATAATATTTTCCTCTTCTAATACAGTCTCAGCAAAAATTTACATTCAGCTCCACGGCTGAACCTGTTACTCAAATTATAATCTATATTCTCCTGGATAACAACAGCTTCCCTATACACATCCATTCTGACATGGTATACTTCTTATATAAAATGCAGCAGTCTGGTCCGCGGGAATGTACAAAGATGATCTGATACTGCGATACAAATCCGAGGGGGATCACACATGAAAAATAACAAGAACCATATTCTGATCGCTGATGATGACAATGAAATTCGCGAGGTACTCACAATCCTTCTCACTGCGGAAGGCTACGAAGTAACTGCGGCTCGGGACGGGCAGGAGGCGCTGGATCTCGCCGATGAAACCACAGACCTCTACATATTGGATGTCAACATGCCGAATGTATCCGGCTTTGCGGCAGGGGCGGAAATCCGCAGGAAATATTATGCTCCCATTCTTTTTCTTACCGCTTATTCCGGAGAATCTGACAAAGTAATGGGGTTCTCTGTGGGGGCCGACGATTACATTGTAAAGCCATTCTCAAACACTGAGCTTCTGCTCCGGGTCAAGGCTCACCTCAGAAGAGCTCAGGTATATGCTCCATCCTCCGCCAGCCGGCAGGCGGAATCCGTCCATACAGACATGGGCGAAACGTCTGTTTCCGGATCATCAGGGCAAATCCGGCATAAAGATCTGATCCTTGATACAGACAGCCAGTCAGTATCAAAAAACGGGGAAACGATCCTTTTGACCTATACAGAATACCGGATTCTTGAACTTTTCCTCACACATCCGAGAAAGATTTTCTCTCTTGATAACATTTACCAGAGTGTATGGGAAGAAGACGCAGTGGGTGACAGCACCATCATGGTACACATTAAAAATCTGCGCAAAAAACTGAATGACAATTCAAGGAATCCGCAGTATATCAAAACTGCGTGGGGAAAGGGGTATTATGTTGATTAAAAAGAAATTTACCGTACCCCGAACGAGGAAGCTCTCCTTCGTCATACTGGAATATCTGTTTCTTTCCGCAATAACCGGTCTGTTTACATTCCTGTTTCTGTATACAATGACCATTTCCATAGGAGAAACTTACCTGGAAAACAGAAATATCATCCTGTCGGGTTCCCAGAACATGGTCTTCCACATCTGGCTCCGGAGCCTCTGCGGGATCGGATCTGTTCTTATATTTATATTTCTGTTCCTGTTCATGCTCGGGCAGAGGCTCTCCTATCTGCTCACGATTACAAAGGGCATTGACAAACTGCGTGAGAACCGAATGGATTTCGACATACCGCTGGAAGGAAACGATGATCTCACACTGCTCGCAGAGAGCATCAACTATCTCTCTGCCTCTCAGCGCGAGATTGATCTGAAAGAGAAACGGATGAACGAGGAACGCGACGCCTGGATCCGCGCGCTCTCTCACGATATCCGAACTCCGCTCACTTCCATGCTCTCTTATTCCGAGCTTATGATGAACAAGGAGGCCGTGACAGCCAAAGAAGCCCGCTCTTACGCAGAACTGATCTACAACAAATCCCTGCAGATCCGCCAGCTGACCACACAGCTTATGGACCGGAAGGGCGGAACCTGGGAAAATATTCCTGACATCCGTCTTCTGATGGAACAGCTGGCAGGGGAATGGGAGGAAATTCTGGAAGAGCGTTTTTCCTGCACAGCAGACCTGTCAGGCTGCCGGAACTTCCCCGGTTCTGCCGATGTCCATGCGCTGCGCCGGATTATGGATAACCTGACTTCCAACACTGAAAAATACGCAGCTCTCTCTTCGCCTGTTCATCTCCTGATACGCACAGAAGAACGAACGGTAATCATCACTCAGGAAAATGAAAAGATTGGAGAACATACGGTACCGCCGGAAAGTCACCGGATCGGGCTTATGAATATCCGGCAGATCGCCTCGTTTTTTGACGGAGATGTCGATATCGAAGACAGCGAGACAACATTTCGGATTACCATCCGCCTGAAAATTCCCCAGCCTGTGGAAAGCTGAAACTGCCATATTTAGAATTCTTCAGAATTGACTGCGTAATTTCTACAGAACTGACTGATATATTTTCATTGTAAAATAAATGACCCGGAAACAGCCGGCAGATGCCGGAATGGATTCACGGATACAGGCCGTCGGTTCCGGGCAGTTTTCAAAAAGATTCAGGAGGGAATTAAAAATGGCATTAGGAATTTTATTAATTGCATTTATCGGAATGAGCGTAATCAGTTTACTGGGACTTATCTTTATGTATCTGCTCAAAAATGAGAGAGCAAAAGCAGCTGCATTCTACTGCATGGCGATCTGGGGAATGGCGGTTGCCGCCATGGGCGCAGTATCGCTTCCGGTCAATTTCACCGCTGCGCGGCTTGCGGCATGGGCATTCGGTTTTCTGAGTGTAATCGCACTGATTATCCATGTAAGGGCAAAATCCAAAGCCCAGTACATGACAGCCTACGTTCTCGTAACAGTTTCAGTAATTGCAGGGATCCTCAAGATCTTTCTGTAAACCGGAAGACGACGGAACTGCTACACACAACATTCACAATTAAGGAGCCCGGGCTCTATTGACATATGGTTTATTTTGTGCTAATTTTCTTTCATAGGAAATTAGCACTCTTTTGTTTTGAGTGCTAACAGTTCGCAAGACCAAGGAGGGATCTCATGTTTATACAGCCCATTTATAATATTCTGCTTCTGCAGGATGTCACCTATTTCTTTAAAAAAGATTTCTTCGGCGAGAAATATGACGCCCTCGCTGCCGATCATGATATTCTGTTCATGTTTCTGAAAGAAGATGTGGAGGGAAGGAATTACCTTGCTGAAGATTTCTACCCTGTCGGACTCCTTGCCCGAATTGAAAATATCAGCGAAGAAGATGTTGTGCAGATACGTACCATCGAACGCGTGGAAATTCTGAATCCGCAAATCGACGGCGGGAATATCAGCGCTGCATACGCGGTTCGCCCTTCTGTTGAAGACATGCCGGAGGAGGAGCAGCAGGAGATATTTTCCAGTCTGCGCTCTGCTCTGCTCCGTTTCGTTCAGGGCTATCAGTGGGGACTCTGGGCCCGCGGCTATATTCTCCAGCGGAAAAACGCCTATGACCTCATCTCCTCTCTGTCAGAATACCTGAACTTAAGCCCGGAAGAAAAATATCAGATTCTCTCGGTCGATTCAGTACGCAGCCGCTATGAACTGATCCGCCAGGCCGTCAATGAGTTTATGGAAATCGCCAAAGTATCCGCGGAAGCTCAGGAGGCGCAGAAGGGCGACCAGGAACAGCTCTACCGGGAAGCCGCGCTGAAAAAGCAGATCGACTATCTCCAGAAAGAGCTGGATGACATGCATCCGGAAAACGTCTCCGACGTGCGCAAGTTTGAGAAAAAAATCGCTCAGTCAGGGATGAATCAGGAAGCCCGCCGGGAAGCTGAGAAAATTCTGAACAGAATGCGCCAGGAAGGGAAAGAGAGCCATGAGTACGGTCTTCTCTATGATTACCTTGACTTCGTGACCAGCCTGTCATGGAAAGCGCCGGAATTCACTCCCATTGACCTCAACCGGGCGGAGCAGATTCTGGATGAAGACCACTATGGTCTGAAGAAAGTGAAAGAGCGTATTATCCAGCAGCTCGCCGTTATGGCGCTGAACCGGAAACAGTACGGTTCGATCCTTCTCTTTGTGGGAGCTCCCGGCACCGGGAAAACCAGTATCGGGCAGAGCATTGCCCGGGCTCTCGGTCGGGAATACGCCCGCATCAGTCTCGGCGGCATTCGCGACGAAGCGGAAATCCGCGGGCACAGGCGTACTTATGTAGGCGCCATGCCCGGAAGAATCATGGAAGCCATGAAGAGAAGCGGCGTTTCCAACCCGGTTCTGGTGCTTGATGAAGTCGACAAACTGGCGAAAGACTATGGCGGTGATCCTGCCAGCGCGCTTCTGGAAGTGCTCGATCCGGAGCAGAACAGTACATTTACCGATCACTACATGAATGTTCCCTACGATCTGTCAAACGTGCTTTTCGTGTGTACGGCGAATACGACAGATACCATTCCGGAACCGCTTTTAAACCGTATGGAAGTCATCTCATTTCCCGGATATACAGCGGTGGAAAAATATCATATTGCGAAGAGACATCTCATTCCGAAAGCATTTGACACCATGGGAATCAAGAAGGGACAGCTCAAAATCACAGACAGCGCCCTGAAGGAAATTATCAATGAATATACGATGGAATCTGGTGTCCGCGATCTGAAGAAGAGCATCGAAACCATCTGCCGTACCGCTGCGGTAGATCTCGTCAGACAGCAGAATGACGCATCTTCAGCCACAAAGAAGGCACTGTCCGTCACCAAGAGTAATCTGACAAAATATCTGGGACGGCCGCAGATCCATGCGGATCGGAAGCTGGCTTCCGCTGATCCCGGTATTGTCACCGGGCTTGCCTGGACACGCGCCGGCGGAGCTATCCTTTTCATTGAATCAAAACTGACCGAAGGGAAAGGAAACCTTAAAATCACCGGACAGCTTGGCGATGTGATGAAGGAATCTGTCCAGATCGCCTTAAGCCTGGTGAAATCGCTCTATCCGAAAGAATGCAAAGTTTTCGAAGATCACGATCTGCACATCCACGTTCCCGCAGGCGCTGTTCCGAAAGACGGACCTTCCGCCGGAATCACGCTTACCACTGCCCTCGCCTCACTGGTGACAGGCAGATCTGTGGATACCGACATTGCCATGACAGGTGAAGTCTCACTGCGGGGCGGAGTCATGCCGATCGGCGGACTGCCGGAAAAACTCATGGCTGCCCAGAGAGCAGGCATCAAACGGGTATTCATTCCTGCAGAAAATGTGGAGGACCTTGAAGATGTCGCTGATGAAGTGAAAGATAAACTGGATATTATACCTGTGAAAAAAGTGACCGATGTACTGAAACAGGTTCTTTAAAAAAGAAAGTCTCCTTTCCGGCTTTCCCTTCCAGCACTCCCCTTCCGTCTCCGGCTGCTCTTAACGTCTTATCTTAAATCCGGCTTTCTTTTAATCCGGTTATCTCTTAATCCGGCCGCTGTTACTGTAAGTTGTCAAAATCTGTATCCAGCTGTGTCAGCACGCCGTCCACATCCTGGCATCCGTCAAGGAAGAAGTCGGAGAGGTCTTTGATAAACGCGTCTTCGTTCGCGCTCGGGAAGCTCTTGGAGCTGATCAGTTTCACCTGGCTGTTGGAGATCAGGTCCGCCCCGTCCTTGAACGCGCCTTCCAGTGATGTTGTGTCAACACCTTTTACAATCGGGATGCCTGCGCCGTATTCCGCATATTTTGTCGCAGATTCCGGAGAAGTCAGGAACTCGATGAATTTCAGCGCCTCTTCCTTGTGCTCGCAGTCCTCGCTGATCGCGAAACCACTTGCAGGCGGGCACATCGGCATCAGGTTCTCGTCCGCATTGTCTGATACCGGAAGCGCGAAAATACCGTAATTTCCGTCCGGGTTCATTGCCATTACATTTGTCACTGCTGATGAGATATTCGGGATCATGGCAGCTTCGCCGTTTGCAACCATGTCATAACATGTATTCATATCTGTACCGAAAAGGTCTTCGTTCATATACGGGTACATCTCTGAAATCTTCTGGAAAGCATCCTGCCACTGCTCTGTTCCCGTGAATGTATTCGTGCGGTCCACCATATCCGCCAGAGCCGGTCCATCGCTTCCAAGCACTGCCGCACAGTACACAGTCTGTCCGACGCCGTTGACTGCCCACTGATCTGCGAATCCTGCTACAAGAGGCGTCACTCCGTTCTCCTGGAGCGTTGCGCACACATCCATGAACTCATCCCATGTCTTCGGTACTTCTGTAATTCCCGCTGCCTCGAAGACGTCCTTGCTGTATGTCACGCACATGAAGTCATTCGCGATCGGAAGCGCGTATACTTTTCCGTCAAGAGAGAGGCTGTCCAGCATGCCCTCATCATAGTTCTCAATGTTGGCGCTGTCGCTTAAGTCCATGATGTATCCGCTCGGAACCATATCTGTGATATCATTCTCTGTAAATGTCAGTATATCCGGCGCATCTCCGGAGGCAAATCTGGTCATCACTGTCTGGTTGAAGCTGTCTGCTGAAACTTTCTGAACCTCGATCTTGATATTCGGATTTTCCTCTTCAAATGCCTCAATCATCTCGGTCTCCCATGCCTGATACTGTTCTTCTGTTGTACCGTCCAGGAATTCCAGTGTGATCTGCTCCCCCTCTTCGTTGGAAACCTCTTCCCCGCTTCCGCCGCTGCTGCATCCTGCCATGCCAAACACCATACAGCCTGCCAGCAGCATTGCCAGATATCTCTTCTTCATAGTCATAGTCCTCCTTCTTTTCTCTGACCTGATCTGTTCCGGTCACTTCTTATCTCTCTTCCTCTCTGAAAACTGTTTTTCAGGAGATGTTCTTTACAGTTATTATTCTATCGATATTCCGCAGTTCTTTCTTTTTCATTCTTTAGCCGTTTATTCAAAAAAACAAGGTGTTTTTTCACAAAACACCCTGTTTTTTCTGTACTTATCCACATGGAAGAGAGTTTTCTTTCTCTATTTTTGGATTTCTTTTCTGTTTTACAGAAACAGTTCCGCTATGAGGCTGTGTGGTTTTTCGAACAGTGCAGGACGCACTGTTCTGTTTTAACGTTCACTGCTGCGCGGCCTTTATGATTGTCTCGGGAAATCCCGCGAACTCCAGCAGCTTAATGGCATTCTGTGATGTCGCAGGACCTTCCATAATCTTATAGCTGAAGGCAATGTCATGGTCGCCGATCTCCTCACTGAAATGATAATTGTCATAATCATCTCCGAGCAGTTCCGTCAGTTCTTTATCATGTGTCGCCACAAGCGCGATGCAGTTTTTATCCTTTAAGTATTTCAGGATCGCCCTTGAAGCCCGGATTCTCTCGCCCGTGTTCGTGCCCCGCAGGATCTCGTCAATGGCGCAGATCATGGTCCGCGATTCATCCAGATGATCCAGGATCCGCTTCAGATACCGGATCTCCCGGATAAAATAACTCTCTCCTGCCATCAGGTCATCCTTTACCGCCATGGAGGTGAGCACTTCCGCCTCAGGCATCCGGAAGGTTCTGGCAGCGCAGGTATTCAGTGACTGCGCCAGTATCGCGTTCACTGCCACCGCTTTGATAAAGGTGGACTTTCCGGACGCGTTGGAACCTGTGATCAGGCAGCTCCGCTTCAGCTCAATGCTGTTCGCCACCGGATCTGCGATCAGGGGATGATAAACATCCTCCATGAAGACAGCCTTTTCCTCTACGTATTCAGGCGTACAGTACCAGGGAAGGCTCTTCCGGTAAGAAGCAGTGCTGATGGCTGCGTCAAGCTCTCCGATCATCCGGTAAACAGCCATATATCTGTCCGTGTTGCCGGCAAGCTTTCGGATCACTTTATTGTAAGTCGTCACCTGCCACAGAGTCACGCCCATAATATAATCGGCAAGCATTCCGAAGGCATCGCCCGACACAGCGCCTGCCCGCTGATTCCTCAGAATCCGCTCCCCGCGTATAACACCTTTCAGACCGGAAAGCTCCTTCTTCAGATCCGGGAACAGGGTCTCGACTTCTTTTCTTTTTGCAATCAGCCGTGCATTTTCCAGAAGGCTTACAACAGTTCCTACCATGGAGAGCTCCAGCTCAAATCTGTATTTCAAATAGATGTAGACCGCAAGATTCACCGCGCACACGCCAAGGAATACCATACCGGCCATATCACTCATCGTGACAAGCATCAATACAAATGCGGCTGCAAGAAGCACCTGGAGCAGCCTGTAGAGCCAGGGGAACCGGAAACCGTATTCTTCCACTGCGTCCATATAAGTGGGAATATAATAGGAAGAGTCGTCCTTTCCAATTCCGCAGAGCAGGCTCTCTATTGCTTCTCTTTCCTTTTCATTGCCGCCGAAAACGCGTACTCTTTGTTCAAAGATCTGCCGTTCCTCAAAAGACATATGGTTCCTGCGCATTCTCCAGTAGAGGATCTCGTCACCCGCAGAAGTGTCGCAGTGATTCAGCCGCTGGAACACTTCATTTAAAGACAGGTCATTCCATGTCACGTCGTCTACGGATCCTGTTTCTTTTTCCATCACATCATAGTAATTCCTGACCGTATCATTCCAGTCTTTCGCCTTCGGGACCTTCCCGAACTTGTTGTGTATATAGCTCTTTCTCCTACGCTTCATGTCAATGTATGAGAGCAGCCCGATCACCCATACAAACAGAAATACTGCCAGAATCACCAGAACAGTTGTCAGCATGAACTTCCCAGCTCCTTCTTATTGTCTTATCGTATCATCTGGTTGAACAATAATACTTTTCACCAATCCTGTCAATATCCCTCTTCCAGTTCCTCAAACCGGATCTCCAGACCTTCCAGAACGCCTGACGGCACACTGTCCTGATACGTGTACTGCGCTGTTTTCTCCGGATCTTCGAAGTTCATCACAGACACCTGTTTCTCAAACGGATCCACGATCCAGTATTCCCTCACCCCCGCTTTCTGATACTGCATCAGTTTCCGCACATAATCATGAGAAGAATTACTCTTTGAAACGATCTCGATCACCCAGTCCGGCGCGCCGGAGCATCCCTTCTCCGTCAGAATATCCCGATTGCACACAACGAGAATATCCGGCTGGACAACTGTCGAGTCATCGCCGAACAGGCGGACGTCAAAAGGAGACGTGTAAACCTGGCATCCACCTTTCTTTTTCCTGATATGACTCTCAATGTCAAACACCAACCCCTTAACAAAATACTGGTGAAGCCGGTTCGGCGCGGACAGCATGTACAGCTTCCCATTGATCAGCTCCGCCCGCGACCACTCGGAAAGCCGTTCGATATCTTCGCCGTCATATTCCCTTGCAGAATACATATAAGGAACAGTCTCTTCCCGGAGAATCGCCGGCTCTTCCTTCAGATCATCATAGTAAAACGGGATCTTCTCCTTTTTCGCAAGCACCTGCTCAATGGCAAGGAGCGATGCATACCGGGGATTCTTCGTTGCCCCTGAAAAGATCTTGTTCACCGTGCTGACCGGGATGCCTGACAGATCGGCAATCTCCTGATTGGTCAGCCCCGCCTGCTTCTTCATCTGTTTCAGATCTTCAATATCCATATCCTGCCCTCCTTATTCTCGTACCTCACTATTCTGCATCAGGTTATCCTTATATGGATATAATAATATATTTTATGGATATTTTCAATCGTTTTTGGCAATAATTATAACCAGACTTTCCATATATTTCTTGTCTATTTTCCATATATGGACATTCCGAATTTCCCTCATATGGATATCCGGCATTTCTCTGAACAGACGAATCCATGATCCGAACTTCCGCCAAATGTCTCTTCCAAAGTCCTCAGAAGAATCCCTTTCCCCTCTTGCGGAACACTGTCTGTTTCATATATAATACTTGTACAACACCAATATCTGATATGGTCAGGAATCGATTTCATCTGCGTGCCTCTTCGGCGCGCAGTATTTTTCGTAACAATTCAGCCATGACACAGAATGAACTGTTACTATTTTTCTGAATTATATGGGGGATTTTAGAGATATGACAACAGCATTTGACAAAAAAAATCAAATTACAGAAGGGGTAATCTGGAGACAGCTTCTGATCTTTTTCTTTCCCATCCTGATCGGTACATTTTTCCAGCAGTTATACAACACTGTGGATACTGTTATTGTTGGACAGTTCGTGGGAAAAGAAGCGCTCGCCAGCGTAGGCGGATCCTCCGCCCAGATTGTTGCTCTTGTGGTCGGATTTTTTACCGGTCTTTCCTCCGGCGCTTCCGTCACAATCGCTCAGTTTTTTGGAGCAAAAGATGCCAGAAATACAAATCACGGGCTGCATAACGCTTACGCCATTGCCATTGCAGGCGGAATTCTGTTCACTGTAATCGGACTTCTTTCTGCTCCGGCACTGCTGAACCTGATGAATACTCCGGCTGAAATCATGCATGATTCGATTATCTATCTGCGGGTTTATTTTGCAGGCATTATTTTTGTACTTATATACAATATGGGATCCGCTATCCTGCGGGCAACCGGGGATTCCAGGCGGCCTCTGTATTATCTGATCATCTGCTGCGCCATTAATATTGTTCTGGACGCTCTGTTTGTCATTGTGTTCCATATGGGCGTGCTGGGCGCTGCCGTGGCAACGCTGATCGCACAGGCAGTCAGTGCTGCGCTCGTTACCCGGAGACTGATCAAATCCGAAGGCATCCTGAACTTATCGCCGGGACAGATCCGTTTTCACGGGCAGATACTGAAGACCCAGCTGAAGCTGGGCCTTCCTACGGGTTTTGAATCTATTCTGTTCGCAATCACAAACATCGCCATCCAGGCATCCATCAACGCCTTCGGAACCGACACCACTGCGGCATGGTCGGCTTTCGGAAAACTGGACGCCATCTTCTGGATGGTAAGCACTGCATTCGGTATCTCGATCACCACATTCGTAGGACAGAATTACGGCGCCGGGAAACTGGACCGTGTCCGCAGGAGCACACGTGTCTGTCTGCTGATGGACCTCGCTGTCTCCACTGTCCTTGTGCTGGTTCTGATCGCCACCCGCAGCCTCCTTTTCCGGCTGTTCACCGCAGACGCGGATGTTATCCGGATCGGATGCGACATGCTGGTGCTGATCATGCCCTGGTACATCGTCTATGTTTTTATCGAAGTTCTGGCCGGCGCTCTGCGAGGTACAGGGGATGTGATCGTACCGGTTATCATTACCCTGCTGGGCGTCTGCGTGCTCCGCATCATCTGGCTTGCTGTGATTATGCAGATCTCGCCGACCATTGACTCAATCATTTTCAGCTATCCGGTCACCTGGGTCATCACGGCGCTGGCATTTATCGGATACTATATTGTTAAAAACAGAAAAATGAAATCGCCTGTCTGAGGATTGGTCTGAAAAATTGTTCCCCAGCAGAACTGTACTTTTGTTTCAAAGCGTGTCCGGCATCTCCAGGCACGCTTTAAACTGATCACAATCGATCTTTATATCGAACTCTCCGCCCAGCGCCTTTGCATAAGTGCTTACAATGGCAAGTCCCAAGCCGTTTCCATCACCGGATCTGGCTTTATCCCCGCGGGCAAACCGTTCTGTAATCTCCTCTTTTGTAAAATCCATCGGGTAGCTGGATGTGTTTGTAATCTCCAGACACAGCTTCCGGTCCCCTTCTCCGTTTTCCGGATTCTTCACATAAGTTTTCACAAACACTCTTGTTCCCTTTGCAGAGTATTTCAACGCATTCTCCATCAGATTCTGGCAGATACGATAAAAATAAGAGTTATCCGACACCAGATCCGTATTCTCCTCTGAAAGCAGTGTCACAAATTCCAGCCCGCTCGCCTTTATTCGGTCATCCATGTCTGCAAAAATCTGCTCAATCATCCTGTTCAGTTCAAATTTCTCCGGATGCAGTTCCACATTTCCGCTGCTCGCCTTCGCCAGATTAAACAGGCTGTTAATCATTTCCTTCAGTTTCTCCGCGCGCTCGGAGAGCACATCCACATAATCCCGGACCACATCACTTAACTCTTCCTTTCGGATCAGCTCAATGTAGCCGACCATGGATGTAAGCGGCGTCTTCAGATCATGAGAAACATTTGTAATCAGGTCTACCCGGAGCTGGTCGCTTCTTGAAACCTTCTCCAGACTCTTTCTCTCGATTTCCATCGCCTCGGCGAGACGCTTCTTATTGATCTGTTCCATCTGTGTCATGAGAAGCTCAAGTCTGCTGTTCATAAACCGGCGGATTACCTCCCAGCAGACCATGAACTGAACAAGCACGGAAAATATCATCATGTACCCCGGCGCGTAATTCCAGTACCATCCGTAAAGCCCCCCGTTCATCAGCCTGGTCAGATACCAGTATGCCAGGAAAAGTGCCACCGCTCCTGTTATGCACAGATATTTTCTTAATTTTTTCCCGGTCACTTTCCACTGCTCGTAGAAGCCTTCATCTTCCGGAAGCCAGTTCTCGTATTTCAGTTTCAGGAATTTCCATAGCAGGATGCCCATGCCGGGACCGAAGAGTACGTTGCCGATCAGACCGATGCCCAGAGTCTCGGTAGTCGGCCGGTCTCCCGGATAAGCCGCAACCCCATAGAAAAATATAAGACCCACAGCTGTCAGAATCACCCCCGGTATAATCTGCCATTCCTTCTTCAGCACGGGTTTTGCTTTTTTAATCATATCTTTCCATCTTGTAGCCAATGCCCCACACCACCTTTACATATCTTGGTTTCTTTGTATCAATCTCAATCTTCTCACGGATGTGCCGGATATGAACCATAACCGTGTTCTCCACTGTGTACGCCGCTGTTTCCTGCCAGACATTCTCATAAATCTGCTCCGCGGAAAACACCTGCCCCGGATGCTCCATCAGCAGCTCCAGTATCTTGTACTCCGTTGCCGTGAGCCGAGCCTCCTCGCCTTCCACAATGACAATCCGCTGCTTCTTATCAAGAACCAGGCCGCCGTTTACGATCCGGTCCGCATCCGCCTTCGGCGCCTCTCCGCCCCAGGCGTGATACCTCCGCAGATGCGCCTTCACCCGTGCGATCAGTTCAGCCGGATTATACGGCTTCTCCACATAATCATCAGCTCCCAGAATCAGTCCGGATACTTTGTCACTTTCCTCAGTCTTTGCCGAGAGAATAATCACAGGTATCCTGTAATTCTCCCGCAGCTTCATCAGCGCTGACAGACCGTTCAGCCTGGGCATCATCACATCGAGCAGAATCAGGTCGATCTTATGTTTCTCCAGAGCGTCCAGCGCCTGCATCCCGTCATACGCCGCCACGGTCTGGTACCCCTCGTATTTCAGAAGTTCACTGATGGAGTAGACAATTTCTTTATTGTCATCCACTACAAGAATTGTTTCACTGTCCACTGTCTTGTTCCTCCGGTTTGTTCGTGATATTTTTGTTTACATATAAACCATAATAGAGGGGTGTTAAAAAAACCTCAACATAAATCTTAAAAATTTCTTAGGGTGGTAATAATTCAGCTATTTAGTTCAATAATTACCGGTTTCAAATCGGACGAAAACAGTATCATATGCAGACCGTATTCTGCCGGGAGGGGGATTGTGGGCGGCTTCCGCTCCAGGGGATAAGGGAAACTAAGGAGTTCCGGGGACGGACTAAAAGCAGAGACAGACGGTGAGCAACTCGCATTCGCTCAGACAATCTCACCGTCTGCCCCAACGTCCCTCCCCGGAACTCCA
>DXGZ01000034.1 GCA_019113645.1 Candidatus Mediterraneibacter vanvlietii
TTTTCAAGGGTTGTTGTCTATTGTTCAGTTATCAAGGTTCCTGTCGTTCTTTTCAAGCGACAGCTTTGATATTTTATCAAATCTCTTTTCGTTTGTCAAGAACTTTTTTCTTTTTCTCTCCTGTCCTCTCAGCTCTCTTTCGGAGTGCTTCAAGCGACAGCTTGTATAGATTATCACATCTGCAAGGCGCTGTCAACAACTTTTTTCAAGTTATTTTTTGATGTTCTTTCCTGCCCTATTCCTGGTCAGGTGTTCCCATCATTTCAGCGCTTCCGGTTATTCTCTCCCGCTCTTTTGCTCCCCGGACGTTCCGCCTCCGCGTCTCCGGCTGAGCTGATTCCCGGCAGTTTTAAGTTCCCGTCATCAGCGACAGGTGCTATCTTATCACTGCTGGAAGGAATTGTCAATATTTTTCTTGTTTTTTATTTATTTCAGACAATTCGTGCAATTCAGTATTATCAAACTCTTCTTACCTTTCATCTGTATCTATCAGAATTATGCCATTACCTGTTGGATCGTTAACTTCTCTTTCTGTTTTCTATATAAATATGAAGCAGCACCCCTATGACACACACCAATGCGATTGCTTTCCAGATTCCATCACGCGTATCGCCGCTTACAGGGACCAGAGTGACAGCCATGCAGATGGCTGGAGCCGCCATCATCCCGCCCATCAGCCAGACCCTGATGACTTTCAAAAGATAAGGCCAGTTGCTGTTATTCAGATTGATGCCCGGAATATTCATCCGGAATATTCCGTCACTATATGTATGAATGCTATTTTCATCATAATAGGACGGAAGATATTCCTTAACAAAGAAACAAATATAGATACCGAACACCAGTAAAAGCCCATCCAGCATTATAAGTTTCGAAAAAACTTCCCCAGCGTCAGCTGTTTGGAGACACCAGTACGCTGCCGCCAGTTCTATGAGAGTAACAAGAGCACAGGCACAGAATATCCCCAGCCTTTTTTTCTTCCTATCTCCCGCTTTTTCCGGAGTATCTTCCGAAAATGCAAGCGCTTTCTTCACTATCTGTTCAACGTGTTCAGCATCCAGTTCCGAATCCTGATCCATTCTTCTCCCTTCCAGCAATTCCGTGACAGATACGTCCAATATTTCCGAAAGAGGAACGAGCAAAGAGATATCGGGCATACTCACCCCCCTTTCCCACTTGCTCACTGCTTTATCCGAGACAAAGAGTTTTTCCGCCAGCTCTCTCTGCGTATACCCTTTCTCCTTTCTCTGCTCAGAGAGAAAGGAGCCGAATGCGTTTTTATCGATTTCAAACATACGCGATCCTCCTGTTCATTTTTCAGTTTTTCTCCGGCGCACTCCGAATCACATATCCCTTTGGGATCTGTTGATATTTTAATTCACATCCGTAATTCCGGCAACCGACTGACAGTAGAATCCTGTGCGTTTTCTGCATTTCAACTCACAGATGACAATATATTATTTTTCATGTAAAATATATCATAACAGTTCAGCCACAGGCTGTACTGTTACATTTTGTAAACAAAGGGTATATTTAAAGAAAGGATACAAACAGATGAATTTTACTCATAACGAAAACCAAATCGCTCTTTATTCTGCGACAGGCGATCTCCTCGCAGAAATCACTTTCCCCTATACAGATGCACAGAAGGATACAGTAAATGTGGATCACACATTTGTGGACGCATCTCTCCGGGGACAGGGAATCGCCGGAAAACTGATGATTGAACTTGTGAAGGAACTGTCAGACAGAAATCTGAAAGCAGTTCCCACTTGTTCTTATGCGGTCAGCTGGTTCGAGAAGCATCCGGAATGCTCCGGGCTTCTCAAATAAGAAAGCCATTAATACCGTATAAAAGCAATATTATTATTTCTCAAATTCATATTTGAGAAGTTCACAATTTCTGATGCCGAACCTGGCGAACTCTTCGTTCGTCATATCGGCAAAGTAGGACTGTACTGCCCGCGCCACTCCGTTATGGGCTACCAGAAGATATACTTTCTCATCCGCCTCTTCGCGGATATCATCGAGAAGACCATAGATTCTATGGCAGAAGCGGATCATGGCTTCGCCGCCCTCATAGCTGTCAACGAAGTTCTGCTTTGCCCTCTGGAACTCCTCACCATTTCGCGGGGTTCCTTCATATTTCCCGAAATTCTGTTCTTTCAGCCGGGGTTCCACACGCATGGGAACCCCTGTGATCTCCGCGATATGTCTCGCAGTATCCGCTGCACGCATCAGCGGCGAACAGATGATTTCATCGATATGGATGTCCTCTGACAGGATTCTCCCCGCAAGCTCTTCCGCCTGCTTATGTCCTGTTTCTGTCAGTTCAATATCCGTGGCCCCGCAGATTTTATTCTCTACATTCCAGACCGTCTGCCCGTGGCGGGTAAAATAGAAATATCCCATAATTTACTTCATTTTCCTTTCAGAATTCTTTTCTCGCCATAATATGCCGGCTGCTCAGATAGGAAATCACCCCGGCCGCCACAGCCACCGCTCCGCAGATGAGTATAAAACCTGCTGCTCCGGTTCCATTAAGATAATCTATGATATTGCTGCGCATCTCTGCCGGAAACATTTTTCCTATCTGATACACAATATCTACTACAGCAAGAACACATCCCATGGCAATCAGATTCGCATATCTCGCCTTTTCGGCGTTGAATTTAAGTCTTACCGGCAGCATCACGCTTGTGAAAACCCATGCTACAAAGATAAAACATACATTTTCTCCGATCCACATTTCCAGGGGCTCGCGTTCTTTTCCTGAAATCATCACCAGCGTGGCTATGACCATGCTCACGCACCATGCAATCAATATTGTAATCATGGCAAAAAGATACTTTTCATTTACATATTTTTTCCTCGTCACCGGAAGCGTCATCAGGAACAGATAACAGTTGTCAAACCCATCGTAACTGATGGTCGTTGCCGTAAACATGGCAAATATAATCGTAATATACCCGACAATAAACATGGCATTGACATCAGTTGCAAAATACATGATTCCCGCAACTACAACAAGCATGACCGCCAGAAGTTTCCCCTGATTTTTCAGAAGTTTTGCGTCTTTAATCATTAATCCTTTCATAACTTCTCCCCTCCGATCATCATAGTTATCACTTCGTCGAGCGAGCCCTTCTCTACCACAAGATCCGGATAGTTTTCCATATAATACTGCTTCTGACTGGTCAGGCACGCATATCCGAATGTCTCTTTCCGCACTCTTAAAATGAATTCTTTTTCCAGCTTTCTGTACTGATTCTCATCAGCCTTGATCAGTCCGTATTCATTTAACAGGACGTCCGTCTCTTCGTGGAGGATGATCTGACCGTTGTGAATCATATAGATATCGTCGCAGAGTCCCTCCAGGTCGGAAGAGATGTGGGAGCTGATGAGAATACTCCTGTTCTCATCTTCTTCCATATATTCCCGGAACAGATTCAGAATCCTGTCCCTCGCCATTACATCCAGTCCTGTTGTCGGCTCATCCATGATAAGAAAGTCCGCGTTGTGGGTGATCGCTGCAAGAACCTTCAGCTTTGCCTTCATACCAGTGGAAAACTCTTTGATATATTTATCCAGCGGCACGCCGAATTTTCTGCACAGATTCAGGAAACCGGAGCGGTCGAACTCCGGATACATCGCATTCAGTACAGGAACGATATCTTTTACCTTCAGGTACCCGCTGAAGCCGGATTCTGCCAGTGTCACACCGAGTTTTTCCTTATCCTTCTCTGTCAGAGCTGCAGGTTCTTTCCCGAGCAGAGATATCTCGCCGGCATCATACGAGATCAGCCCGAGCGCTGCCTTAAACGTCGTGCTTTTTCCTGCGCCGTTCTCCCCGACAAGCCCTGTAATGCATCCTTTTCTGACCTCCATCGTACAATCCAGGGTAAAATCCCCATACTTTTTTACCAGGCCGTTTATTTTCAGCATTTTTCTAGTCCTCCATGATTAACTCAAATAACTCCCGGATTTCTTCATCCGCCAGACCGCATCTGCGGCCCTTCTCTATCGCTTTTTCGAGATCTGATTCCACTTCCCTGCGCTGTTCTTCCAGCATACGTTCCGTGTCAGCTGCTGCAACGTAAGTGCCTTTGCCGTGTACGGTCACTGTATAGCCTTCCTGTTCCAGATTGTCATAGGCTTTCTTAACAGTCAGGGCGCTGATCTTCAGCTCCTTTGCAAGAGTACGGACAGAGGGGAGTATGTCATTTTCCTTCAGATCCCCGGCAGTGATCTGTGCCTTGATCTGATCCATGATCTGTTCATAGATCGGTACCATCGATGAACTGTTGATTATAATCTTCATATGTGTCCTCCTCTTGATAAACAGTATATAACAGTGCATAACTGTTGTCAACTGTTATATACTGTTTATTTCAAATTTTATTTTCCTCCTGAAAACAACACAGGCTGAATTGTTACTGTTCATCTAACAATTCAGCCTGTCTTCGCCGTCTCTCACCATTGTTTTCAGCCGGTTGTGTTCTTCCCTCAGCATCTGTCTGCCGCGTTCTGTGATGATGTATGATTTACGCCTGCCATCCTCCGCTGTCTTTTGTATCACGCCATTTTCTTCGAATTTGGACAGCATGGCATAGAGGGTTCCCGGGCCCACTTTAACTCTCTCATTTGATATGATTCTGACTTGTTCCATAATATCCACGCCGCAGCACTCCTCTGTCAGTGCAAGCAGGATATAATACATGGGCTCTGTCAGTGTCTGAAACTGTTCTCTTGCCATGCGCCGCTTCCTTTCTCATTTATAATCCACGTCCGGCAAAAACTGGCACTGTACTTTATATAACTTCCCGCTCCCGAAGATTATATCTGTCCTGAAGGCTCCTGATCTGTTCCTGATTCGGCTCATCCTCACTGTATGTCAGCACAAGCACGGCATCTTCATATTGGAAACTCCTCTTCCCGTAGTGATAAGATACTTCCCTCGGACTTTCTATCTCCCAGCCCGGTTCCTGATCTCCCTTCTGCCGGTCCCATACCATATCCATCACCCACGGAATATCGGAACGGTATAATTCATAAGTGATATCTGTACCGGCAAGCTCTCCGTTTTCGGAACTCCCGAGTATGCTCACATTCCGCGTCTGATAAATCGACTCTGCCGGAACCCACACATCCACTGTTGTCCCAAGAAGGACATATCCGACAAATCCGATCAGCTCTGCCCGGAACCTTGCCTCCCTGGAAAGACGGAAGAAACTTTCCCCCGCTCTAAGCACACAGAAAAACAAAAATGCCGCCAGCCCTGACAGGCACACATTATAATATCCTTCCAGAAACGCCCATGAAACCACAAGAAACAGCGACAGAAACATCGCCAGATTCTCAATCCGGTAGCCGATCCGAAGGGAATACCGGACCTTCTCCCCCTTTTCTAGTTTCCGCTTCCCGGTGAAATACCAGATCAGCAAAAAGAGGGTCTGAAGCAGGTATCCTGCTGAAAACACAGGAAAGCAGAGAAACAAAAACATGGCGAAATTAAGAAACATCCAGTCAACCATCTGCCATGACCAGACAAAATACCAGATACCGGCAGTCATGAGCAGGACCACCGCAGTCTGCCCAAACACTACTCTGCGCTCCGCCTTCCACACCTCATAAAACCGCTCTTCCTCTGTCACAATGGGTACATCGTCCGATGACAGCCTGCGGAATACACAGAACCTCCTGTTGGCATCCACGAACTCCCATCCTGCTGCCCGACAGTATTCCGCATATTCTTCCGCTTCATTTTCCGGCCGCAGATCGGTTTCCTTGCTTTTAGTAAATACTTCCGCGTCATACTCCACATCCGAGGGCTCCCCCTCTTCAAAAACCATCCCGTACCTCCAGCCGCAGAAATGCCAGCCTTTCAGAGACATCCTGTGGAGATATTCCTCCAGCGCCCCGCACTCCCTGTAACGGAAATTCAAAAACCGGAATGTAATCCGTTTTCCTTCTTTATTACGCATTGGAATCCCTCCTCCCGCATCCAATTATCGAGTATCGATATTTCTAATTTCAATATACTATCGACACTCGATATTGTCAATATCCAAAAGCGAAATAACTGATATGATGCTCACCCGTTAAGTTTTCTTCCAAATGAAAAATACAGATGCTGTCCGCCGCCGCAGATCGCATCTGTATTTCCCCAAATCATTACCTTGGATTATTCTTATTCACCGAGCAACTTTTCCATCGTTTCAGAAAACTTTTTCATTTCTTTATTCATCATTACAGGTCTTCCGTCTTTTTTGAGGAAACAATGCGTTGTAGTACCGCTCGCGCTGAGAACTCCTCCCTCAGTCATATTGTACATATCATACCGGAGCGTAAACTTTACTTTGCCGAAATCCTGAAGACTGACAATGATCTTTACCTCGTCTCCGAATCTCACGCTCTTCTTGTAATCACACTCTGCATGAAGCACCGGGCTCATATACCCCATCTCCTCGAATCTCCGATAGGGATATCCGAGCTGATCCAGCACATCGATGCGTGCCTCTTCCATCCATCGGATATAGTTTGAGTGATGGATGATCCCCATCTGATCCGTCTCATAATATTTCGCCTGTCTGATATATGGTTCCAAAACAACTCCTCCTTTTACGCCTTTATTCAGATTTTTGTTCAGATTTCATTGACCGCGTCCGCGATATTCTTCACACCAACCAGCCGGATCCCTTTGATCCCCTTCACCATCTTGAGTGACACTTCCGGGAGAATGCAGGTTTCAAATCCCAGCTTCTTCGCCTCTGCCACACGCTGCTCCGGCATGTTGACGGCGCGGACCTCTCCGCTTAAGCCCACTTCCCCGAACACAATCGTCTTCTCATCGATGGGACGGTTCCGGAAGCTAGACACAATCGCCAGCACGATACCCAGATCAATGGCAGGCTCGTTCATCCGGATTCCGCCGGCAATATTCACGTAAGCGTCCGAATTCGACAGTGCCATCCCCAGCCGTTTCTCCAGAACAGCCATCAGAAGGTTGACACGGTTATAATCCGTTCCCGCAGCTGTCCTTCTCGGCATACCGAAATTACTCCGGCAGACAAGCGCCTGGATCTCAATCAGGATCGGACGCGTTCCTTCAATCGAGCAGGCCACAACAGACCCGGATGCGTGTTCCGGCCTTCCGCTGAGCATATATTCCGAAGGATTTTCCACCTCCGCCAGTCCGGTCTGCTGCATCTCAAACACTCCGATCTCATTCGTCGAACCGAAACGATTCTTCACCGCCCGCAGAATCCGGTAGGAAGCATGTCTGTCTCCCTCAAAATACAGCACCGTATCCACCATATGTTCCAGAACCCTTGGCCCTGCAACCGTTCCTTCCTTTGTCACATGTCCCACGATAAAGATCGGAATATGCAGCCCTTTCGCAAGCTGCATAAATATATTCGTAGACTCCCTTACGTGAGAGACGCTTCCCGGCGCTGAAGAAACCTCTTCACTGTACATCGTCTGTATTGAGTCAATGACCACCAGTTCCGGACGTTCTTTCTCAATAACGCCCCGGATGATCTCCAGATTCGTTTCACACAGAACCAGCAGACCGGAAGCAAAGTCTCCCATCCGGTTTGCCCGCAGTTTGATCTGCGCCTGCGACTCCTCGCCGGATATATACAGGATCTTCTTCTCTCCCGCAAGACCTCTGCACACCTGCAGCAGCAGAGTTGATTTGCCGATTCCCGGATCACCGCCAATCAGCACCAGCGAACCGGGAACAATCCCGCCGCCCAGCACGCGGTCCAGCTCACTGATCCCGGTACGGCACCTGACGTCATTGTCAGCCGCCACTTCATTCAGCGGCACAACCTTTGCCTCCCGCACCGATTCCCTGACAGAACGGGCGCCCGCTGAGACGCCTTTCGTGATTCCGCTGTCTATTTTTTCTTCTACAAATGTGTTCCACTCCCCGCACGCCGGACACTGCCCCAGCCACTTGGCTTCCTCATGCCCGCAGTTCTGACAGAAGAACACACTTTTCTTTCCTTTTGCCATAACCTCTCATCTCCCCTCTGAACGTAATTCCGCTTGTCATACATCCGGTTCGCAAATTAAACACACACATCCCGCATATGCCAGAAGTAAAAACAGGGTGGATCTGCATCCACCCCTGCTGTTTTTATTTTCTGCGGTTTATTCCTCGCATTTTACAACTTTCACCTGTGCGCCGGCATCTTCTGCAAGCTCCACGCTGACGCTGAGTTTTCCACTTAAATTCGTGTTCATTTTTCCCGCGGAAACATCATCGATAAACACTTCATACTCGCTCTCCGGCTCGAGCTCAAGAGTAAACTGAACATCACCCTTCGCTGACACCGCAAATGAAACTTCTCTGTCAGTCTCACGGAAGTTTTCCACCGCGCTTCCCGGTACGGATTCATATACAAACAGTCCGTTTTTCTCCAGTTTTGTAATTTCTGAAAATGTCTTTACTTTATAGATATCACCCTCGAACTCGTAGTTCTCCTTCTTTGTCTTTGAACCGAGAGTGTAATCTCCAAAACTAAGTGTGCCGTCATTTTCCGCACGCAACAATTCTTTCACAGCTGCCATTTTATATCTTCCTCCTGAGTATTTTAGATTACGCTACAGTTCACCGGTTTCAGGCAACACTGATTTTCCCGCATAGGCGAACTGTAACCAGAACCTTATCGATATTATAATATAAAACCTCTGTTTTTGCCATGGAAATTTATTTTATAATAAATCGTATTTCCTTCTTCGAAGCTCCTGCTTCCACATGGTCTCCCGACTTGATTTCCCCGTTTAATATCGCTTCCGCCAGCTTATCTTCCAGCTCTGTCTGCAGCGCGCGCCGCAGCGGCCTCGCCCCGTATTTCGCATCGGTTCCTTTCTCCGCGATCAGGCTCTTCGCTGATTCGCGCAGCGTAAGATGTATATCCATCTGGTCTGCCAGACGTTTCGTGAAATCCCGGCAGAGAAGAGAAACAATCTTCTTCATATGTGTTTTATCCAGCGCGTGGAACACAATCGTCTCGTCAATACGGTTCAGGAATTCCGGCCGGAAGATCTGCTTCACTTCATCCATCACGTTCTGCTTCATCCGCTTATAATCTCCGGCGGGATCTTCTTTTGCCGCAAATCCCAGTTTCTTCGGATCCACGATCGCTTTTGCCCCGGCATTAGAGGTCATGATAATAACCGTGTTGGAGAAATTCACTTTCCGCCCCTGAGAATCCGTAATATGCCCGTCATCAAGCACCTGCAGCAGAATGTTAAACACATCCGGATGCGCTTTCTCAATCTCATCGAAAAGTACAACGGAATAAGGATGGGTACGCACCTGGTCGCTCAGCTGCCCGCCTTCTTCGTGCCCCACATATCCCGGAGGCGAACCGATCATCTTCGAGACAGAATGTTTCTCCATGTACTCCGACATATCAACACGGATCATAGACTCTTCATTCCCGAACAGCGCTTCTGCCAGCGCTTTGGACAGCTCGGTCTTGCCAACGCCGGTGGGGCCCAGGAATAAGAAGGACCCGATTGGGCGCTTCGGATCTTTCAGTCCAACCCTGCCCCGCTTTACAGCCCTTGCGACGGCGCTCACAGCCTCATCCTGACCGATCACACGTTTCTGAAGAACTGTCTCCAGTTTCTTCAGTCTCTGAGTGTCTGTCTCAGCCAGTTTCTGCACCGGCACTTTTGTCCAGGCAGACACAACCTCCGCGATGTCGTCCTCTGTCACTTCCGGATGAGCGGACTCACTTTTCTTCCGGAACCGTTTCCTTAATTCTTCCAGTTTCTTCTCAGCCTGCTCCTGTTCCTTCTGAATCAGTGACGCCTCGGCGAAATCCCCACGGCGGATGCTCTCTTCCTTCTCCCGGATCAGTTCCTTTCTGGATTCTTCCAGAGCCATCAGATTATCCGGAACTTTATATCCTCTCAGGCTGACTCTGGAACACGCCTCATCCAGAACGTCAATCGCCTTATCAGGCAGGTTCCGGTCCGTGATATACCGCTCGGACATCTGAACCGCCGCCTCCATGGCTTTCTCTTCGATCAGGACTTTATGGTGCGCCTCGTATTTTTCTTTCAGCCCTTTCAGGATCTCCAGGCACTGTTCCTTCTCAGGTTCTTCAACGGAAATCGGCTGGAACCTTCTCTCCAGCGCCGCGTCTTTTTCAATATATTTTCTGTACTCTGCAATAGTCGTCGCGCCGATCAGCTGCATCTCCCCTCTGGCAAGCGACGGTTTCAGAATGCTTGACGCATCGATGGCTCCTTCCGCTCCGCCTGCGCCGATCATAGTGTGGATCTCATCAAGGAAAAGGATCACGTTTCCGCTCGCCTCCACCTCAGAGATCAGCCCCTTCATGCGTTCCTCGAACTCGCCCCTGTATTTTGATCCGGCAATTAGCCCCGGCAGATCGAGCGTGTATATCCGCTTTCCTTTCATCTTCTCCGGCACCAGTCCGGATGCGATTCTCTGGGCAAGCCCTTCGATAATCGCTGTTTTTCCAACTCCCGGCTCACCGACCAGACAGGGATTATTCTTCGTCCGTCTGCTTAACACCTGCATCAGACGATACATTTCCTGTTCCCGGCCAATCACAGGATCCAGCTTCCCTTCCTCTGCTTTTGCCGTCATATCCGTACAGTACTGCTCTATCATCGATCCCGCGCCCCGGGAATCCTCCTGAACTTCCTCCTGGTATTCCTTCGGATCCACCCCCGCAGCGTTCATAATGTCCTGAAAAATTTTCTGAAGATTAATATTCAGAGTAATCAGAATCCGTGTTGCCACACAGTCCACATCCCTGATCATGGAGAGAAGCAGATGCTCTGTTCCGACGGCTCCGGCGTGCAGCCTGTGCGCTTCTTTGGCACTGTTCTCCAGCAGATCGCAGAACCGCGGGCTCTCCTCGGGATTCCCGCCCGTATAGACTCCCTCTGCCGGTGCGATCAGTTCATCCATGAGATGCAGCACCTTCTCCTCCTCCACTCCGTTCTGTTCAAGGATCTGTCCTGCAACTCCCGTATACTCCTCCCGGAGTCCGAGCAGAAGATGCTCCGTCCCGATGTAGGGATGCTTCATCTCCCTGGCCTTTTTCGCAGCATACTTAATGACTTTCTCAGCCTGCTTTGTATATGAAATATGCATAGATTCCTCCTATTTAAACTATTTCAGCGCCAGTATATGCTGACGCTGTTCTCCCGGTGTCCTGCATAACGCCGCTGTATACCGACGATATTGTAACCCGACTCACTCATAATCGTCAAATATTTCATCCACAAGATTATGCACTTCCTGCCTCGAAATATTTTTGCACCGTCCCCGCGCGAGGACAATCCTGAGCGCGTCTCTCATCTCCTCGAGCTGTCTCATCTTGTCGATATCAAGGGCAATCACCGCACCTCTTCTTTTGTCAAGACTGATATACCCTTCCTGTTTAAGTACGCTGTACGCCTTGTTTACCGTATGCATGTTGACGCCGATGGTGTCCGCCAGCTGGCGGACAGAGGGCAGGGAATCCCCTTCCTGTATCATGGAAGTCGCGATTCCCATAATAATCTGGTTGCAGAGCTGAACATAAATCGCCTCGTCACTGTCAAAATCAACCTCTATGATCATGCTGTTCTCCTTTCCGCGCCAGAGAACAAAGTGTCTTCATCCCCTCGCCATGTGTTATACATATAATAGCACAAAGCGGTGATTTTTCAAGGTTTTTCTGCCGACTCGCCATCCTCTGACAGACTGTGGAGCGCCTTCAGTGTGCTGCTGTGAAGCCCCTGGAGGCGCCCTTTATCCATGGAAACAAAATACGAATATAAAATGTCGATCAGAATCAGAATCGGAAACTGGGGTGAAATGACATTTCCATAATTCAGGTACTTCAGAGAAGGAATCAGTACAATCTCATCGCAGAACGATTCCATCCACGTCCGTTTCTGTGCTGTGATCAGAACCGTTTTGGCATGTTTTGCATGGGCCTCTCTCAATAGATAAAGCACATCCTCGGAAGTACCGCCAACGCTGATACCGATTACCATGCATTTTTTGTCCTGAAACACAGTATGGAACCGCATCGAATCACTGTCCGTCACAGAATCTATATCCACGCCGACCCTCATAAACCTGCTGGCAGTCTCCATGGCAGAGAGTCCGGAACTCCCCTTTCCGCACACAAAAACTCTCTGTGAGGACTGCATTGTCCTGCAGATTCTGACAATCTGGTTTTCATCAATCAGACTGTACGCCTTGTTCAGCAGCTCCTGGTAGACATTAAGCACCGAACTCGTATTCTGCTGCAGATCCGTGCTTTTTGCCGCCATATCCTGCTCGTACTGATAGATAAATTCTCTGTACCCCCGAAACCCGCATTTTTTTGCAAATCTCGAGAGCGACGCCTCTGATACAAAAAGGCGATCTGCCACACCCTTTGCAGACAAATCGATCATTTCATCATTCTCTCTGAAAAAATCTGCGATTACTTTCTCCACAGTTGTAAAATTCTTATAGTTAGCCTCAATAACAGGAATTACAGATTTTAAATATTCCATGATTACTCCTTACTGTCATTTTTATTGTCTGTTTCTGAAATTATAGTATGCCCCCAGCATCCCGGCGTTATTTCCGTGCTGAGCGAAACAGATCTCTGTATTATCCGCAATAACCGGAAGCAGATAACGTCTTACCGCCCGGTTGATTCTGCCTTCGAGCATATCCCTGCGGGCTGTGATTCCGCCGCCCAGAACAATCGTCTCCGGATTGAGAATATAACAGATATTTGCAATGCCGCTGCCCAGCACATCACACATACTGTCAATGGCATCAATGCAGATCCGGTCCCCATTCTCCGCCGCATCAAAAATTTTTCTTCCGTCCCATTCGCCATCCTTTTTCTCCGCTGACACTCTCTCCGACAGAGTTCTGGCTGAACCCTGATCCTGAAAAATCCCCCGGGCCGTCCACATATATCCTGCCTCCCCGGCGCTTCCGCTTCCTCCTCCGTAGATCTTTCCATTCTGAATAAACGCACCGCCGATCCCGGTTCCAACTGTAAGGCAGACAACCAGATCCCGGCCTTTTCCTGCCCCGGATACCGCTTCCGCAAGACCGGCACAGTTTACATCGTTTTCCACTTCACATGGAATTTTTATATTCTTTTCCACACTTTTCTTAAGATTAATCCCCATATATCCCGGTATCAGATCCGATGCATAGAAAATCTCCCCTGACTCGGGATCCACCATCCCCGCAGTGGAGATACACACTCCTTCCGCACCATATTTCTCCCGCAGACGGCCGGCAATTGCCAGCACTTTCTTTTCTATGGATTCGCCGCCCTTCCAGGCTTCCGTTGGCAGTTCTCCCACTGTAACAAAACACTCCCTCTCATCTATGACGCCGTATTTTATCATCGTGCCGCCAATATCCAGGCAAATATATTTCTTCATATCCTGTTCCTTTCACACCATTTAAAATAACAGGCAGAGGCAAACCTGTCTCCGGGTTTGCCTCTCCTGTTTTTTACTGAATTCCACTGACCGCTTCATCGATCATGCAGGCTGCCTTCGCGGCAATCTCAAAGTCATTTCCCTCCAGCTCCGGCAGCGGGGATCTCACACTTCCGATATCCAGTCCTTCCCGGATTCGGAGCACTTCTTTTATAATCCCATACATACTGCCATGACCGGAACACAGACAGCTGATAATGTCATTGACCTCGTACTGTATCCTTCTTGCATCCTCTGTCCTGCCCTTTTCCATCAGCTCGTCCATTGCAAGGAACAGTTCGGGCATTGCTCCGTATGTTCCGCCGATGCCGCCGTCCGCGCCGATCGCCTTGCCGCCGATAAACTGCTCGTCCGCACCGTTAAAAACAACACAATCCGCACCGCCCGCCGCCTTGAAGATCTGGATATCCTGAATGGGCATAGACGAGTTCTTTACTCCGATTACCCGTTCATTTTCCCGCATCTTACGGAAGAGCCGTTCCGTGAGCGCTGTTCCTGCAAGCTGCGGGATGTTGTAAATCACAAAATCTGTAGCAGGCGCCGCCTGGCTGATCGCGTTCCAGTACCCGGCAACAGCATGTTCCGGAAGCCGGAAATAAATCGGCGGAATTGCCGCTATAGCATCCACTCCCAGAGATTCCGCATGAGCCGCAAGCTCCACACTGTCCTCTGTATTGTTGCACGCCACATGCGCGATCACCGTCATTCTTCCTTCTGCAGCCTTCATGACAGCTTCCAGAATCTGCTTTCTTTCTTCTACACTCTGATAGATGCATTCCCCTGAAGATCCATTCACGTAGATACCTTTTACTTTCTTTCGAATGAAATATCTTGTCAGATCCCTAACTGCATCTGTGCTGATTTTCCCATTTCTGTCATAACATGCATAAAATGCCGGTATGATTCCTTTGTATTTTTCCAGTCTGTCCATCATTCTGTCCTCCCCTTATCCTGCTGCATCTGCTGCCGCAGCTTTTTCAGCAAGCGCATCTGCAAATGCCTTTGTAATCAGCTGCGGCCGGGTGATAATGGAACCGACAACTACACTGTATGCCCCGAGTTCAATCACCCTTTTCGCCTTCTCCGGCGTGTCGATATTTCCCTCTGCGATCACCGGATGCTTCGCACGCCTCACCACTTCGCGGATAATCTCAAAATCATTATTTTCTATCTTCATCTGCCTGCTCTGTTCCGTATATCCCACAAGCGTTGTTCCGATAAAATCAAATCCGAGCTGATCCGCATAAATCATCTCTTCTATGGTCGAGCAATCCGCCATCAGCAGCTGAGAAGGATATTTCTTCCTGACTTTCCTGTAGAATTCTTCCAGAGTCACACCGCCCGGCCGCAGATCCATAGTGGCATCAGCTGCGATAATCTCAGGATTTACCTCCATCAGTTCATCGACTTCCCGCATCGTAGGCGTAATATATACTTTGCTGTCCTCATAATCCCTTTTTACAATACCGATAATCGGAAGGTCAACCTTGCTTTTTATCTCTTTAATATCCTCTTTTGTATTCGCCCTGATTCCACATGCTCCGCCCTCAGCGGCTGCCAGCGCCATCCTTCCCATAATAAAGGAAGAGTGGAGCGGTTCATCCGGAAGCGCCTGGCATGAAACAATCAGCCTCTTATGGATCTTTTCTATTTTTTTATTCATATTTTTCCCGCCTCATCTCTGTATAAATGGCATGCCACGTAATGTCCGTCTTTCACTTCATGCAGTTCTGGTTCCTTCATCCGGCACTCCTCCATACAGTGCCTGCATCTCGTATGAAATGCACAGCCGGCCGGACGGTTGATCGGGCTTGGAACTTCACCTTCAAGTATCTCCCGTTTCTGTTTCCTGTGAATATCCGGAACAGGTATCGCTGTCAGAAGCGCTCTTGTATACGGATGCTTCGGAGAGTCATACAGTTCTCTGCAATCCGCCACCTCAACCACTTTGCCGAGATACATCACCACGATTCTGTCACTCATATACTGTACAACCGACAGATCATGGGCAATAAACAGATAGGTAAGGTTTAATTTCTTCTGAATCGACTTCATCAGGTTCAATACCTGCGCCTGGATCGACACATCCAGAGCTGACACCGGTTCATCACAGATGAGCACGTCCGGTTTGATCTCGAGCGCTCTGGCAATACAGAGCCTCTGTCTCTGTCCTCCCGAGAACTCATGGGGATACCGGAGCATATAATCAGGCTGGATATTTACCATTTCCAGAGCTTCCGCTATCATCTGCTCCCGCTCCGCCTGATCTTTATAGCCATGGATTTTCAGCGGCTCGTGAAATGATGTATATACACGCTTCATCGGATTCAGCGCCGAATACGGATCCTGGAAGACCATCTGAACTTTCTTTCGAAACTCAAATAATTCCTTCTTATTCAGCTTCGTAACATCTTTCATCTCGCCGTCATAATTATAGAGCACCTGACCTTTGGCCGGTTTCTCCAGATGCATCACGGATTTGCCGAGCGTGGACTTTCCGCAGCCGGATTCGCCGACGATCCCCAGAGTTTCACCCCGGTAGACTTTCAGGCTGACGTCATCCACTGCTTTCACCACATTCCCTTTTTTCGCAGGAAACCATGTACACAGATTGCGGATGTCAAATACTACTTCGCCTTTATTTCCGTTATTCATGACGTCACCTCCTGCTGTCCGGCGCGGATACACCTGACGGTATGTCCAGCGCTGATTTCATAAACCGGAATCTCTCCGCTTCTGCATGCTTCTGTACAATAGCTGCATCTGTCGGCGAATTCGCATCCGTCTTTTAATTCCGCCGGATTCGGCGTAGCTCCCGGGATGGTCGCCAGCTCCTTTTCTCCGCTCATGCCAAGCACTGGAACTGATTTCAGCAGCGCCTGTGTATAGGGATGGCACGGATGGTCAAAAATATCTTCCGCCGCACCTTTCTCCACAATCCTGCCCATATACATAACGCAGACCTCTGACGCCATCTGGGCAACCAGCCCCATATTGTGGGTAATCATGACAATGGATATTCCCAATGTGTCCTGCAGATCCTGCAGGATATCCATAATCTGCGCCTGGATCGTCACGTCCAGCGCCGTAGTCGGCTCGTCGCAGATGATGAGATCCGGATTGCAGATAATCGCAATTGCAATCACCACACGCTGTTTCATCCCGCCGGAGAACTCATAAGGATAACAGTTCATCCTCTTTTCCGGGTCCGGTATTCCCAGTTTCTTAAAGATTTCCAGTGTTCTCTCCCTGGCTTCTTTTTTCGATATTTTACAGTGTTCCCGAAGCCCTTCCATCACCTGGTCTCCAACCCGGTATACCGGATCCAGGGATGACATCGGGTCCTGGAACACCATTGATATCTTCTGTCCTCTCAGAAAATTCATCTCTTTGCCGTTCGGTTTCTTAAACTCATTGATATGATGTATTTTCATATCCCCGTCAGGCATTTTCTCGTAAAAGTCAATCTTATCTGCCGTCACCTTTGCGTTTCGCCCCAGCAGACGCAGGATGGAATTCATCGTAACTGATTTCCCGCAGCCGGATTCACCGACAATCGCAAGTGTTTTTCCTCTCTTCACATCGAAAGAGACATTCTTTACGATCCGGACTTCCCTGCCGTCTGACACGAAGCTGGTCGACAGATTTCTGACTTTCAAAATCACATTTTTCTCACTCATAGTCTTCCACTCCATCCGTTTGTCTTATCTTGGATCCAGCAGATCTCTCAGCCCGTCGCCGAAGAAGTTCACCGACAGCACGAAAAGCGTAAGGAGAGCTGCCGGAATCAGCCACATCCACCAGTAGTTCGTAATCGCTCCGAGAGAAGTCGCCGAATTCATAATACTTCCCCAGGTAGGAGTAGAATCCGAGACACCCACTCCAAGAAACGAAAGACTTGCTTCTGACAGTATATATCCCGGAATAACCGCTGTTGCCGATACAATAATCGGTGTCAGTATATTGGGGATAATCTCTTTCACCATGATCTTCCATTTCGGCATCCCGAATGCCTCGCTCGCTTTTACAAACGTCTCGCCTTTTACTGCGAGGAATTCGTTTCTCACCAGTCTGGCAGTCTGCATCCATCCTGTAACCGTGAAGATAATCAGAAGGTTTCCCATCCCTCTGCCAATCACTGCGACCATGATCATAACAAGAACCATCTGCGGGAAACTCTGGAATATCTCAGTCAGACGGATGATAAGCGAGTCGATTTTCCCGCCGAAATACCCGGCAATTGCTCCCAGCGCCACGCCGAGCACCGTACTCGTCAGCGCACTGATCACGCCAATGTAAATCGAATATCTGCCGCCCACCATACAGCGGACAAACAAGTCCCTTCCCAGCCGGTCCGTGCCGAATATATGATCCGCACAGGGCGGAACAGCCCCGGCTGCTATATCTACCTCATTATATGTATACTGACTGAACATCGGCAGCACAAAGCAGCATAAAACGATGAGAACCGTGAACACAGTTCCGATCACGGACAGTTTGTTATTCATGAATTTCCGGATCCGTCTGCGCATCATCTCACGGCTTCTGGTCTGCCTTGCCTCCTTCGATATGCCGGCGCCTCCTGCTGCCATTCCCATGTTGTTTGCCATATCTTTCTCCTTTCCCAAACTTCCTGCCGGAACTTACAGATTCGCGCGCACACGAGGATCAAGCAGAGCCGTAATGATATCCAGCAGAAACGATGCCACCAGTACGGAAGCCGCAATTACAAGCGCCAGTACCATAACCACAGTATAATCGCCTGCCACAACAGCATCTGTCAGTTCCGCTCCGACTCCGGGCCACGCGAACACATTCTCAACCACAACCGATCCGCTGAACAACAGGCTGATACGGGAAACCAGTATCACGAGAACCGGCCGCAGCGCATTTCGGAAGCCGTGTTTGATATACACCTTCCACTCGGGAATCCCCTTGCTTCTCGCCAGCCGGATATAATCCGAGTTCATGATATCCAGCATAGAGTTCCTCGTATACCGCACAAGAACCGCACACATGGAAATCGTAACCGCAATGACCGGAAGGATCAGGTGCTGGATCGCATCAATAGTCGGGTTCGCCGCATTTGCCGAATACCGGCCGCTGGACGGCAGCCATCCGAGCTGCACAGAAAAAACCGCCAGCAGAATCATGCCGATAATAAACTGCGGGACTGCCTGTCCCAGTACTGCCAGGATTCGTCCGATATAATCAATTATTCCGTTCTGCCTGACCGCAGATATGATTCCAAGGGCAATCCCCAGTATCGTTGACAGAATAAGCGCAATAGTCGAGAGAATCAGCGTAGCAGGAAGATAATTCGCAATGATTGATGCAATCGGCGTTCCTGTACTTAAAGATGTTCCGAAATTGCCGGTCAGCATCTGCCCCAGCCATCTGAAGTACTGCACAATGATCGGATCATTAAGGCCCATACTCTCCCTGAGCTGTTCCATCAGTTCAGGATTTGCCGCCATATCCGGGGATGCCAGATAATTGACCGGATCGATCCCCGTTGCCTGCATTCCGAAAAAAATAAGCGCGCTGATTATAAGAAGCATGGGAATCATCATCAGTAATTTTTTTATCGTATATTTCAGCATCAGTATCTCCCATCTCATTCATAATTTCAGTAATTAGCAGCACAGGGGCAAAAGGAATCCCTCTGCCCCCGTAACTCTGTTCGTCTCTTATTTGATTGACCACTCTGTAAACTGGATATCACATCTGTGCCCCGGTGTTCCCATATCAAGGTCTTCCGGTACATTCAGGCGTGATGTGTTGAGGTAAGTATAATATCCAAGTGTCATAATAGGTACTTTATACAGTTTTTCCTCTTCAATCTGCTGAAGTTCTGTTTTCGCTGCCGTCTCTTCCTCATCATTTGTCGCGGACATCAGTTTCGAAATGGACTCGTCAAACGCAGTATCGCCGCCGTAGATATTCTGGAACGTTGAACTGGAGGACATATACTCTGAATAGTAAGCATCCATCGGGCCGGTTCCCTTGAATCCGATATCATAGTTCCTTGTCGTAAACAGATCCTGCGTACCCTGGCTTGTATAAGTGGACTCCACTTTCATTCCAATATCCTGCAGATACTGGCAGATCGCGGCAATGATGTTCTGCGATGTCTCATCATCGTTGTAATAGAGAATTCTTACTGTGTAATCATAGTCCCATCCGGCCTCATCCAGGAGCGCTTTCGCTTTCTCCGGATCGTACTCATATACCATACCGTCATTGTCCTCATCACTTACCGGCACGCCGTTGTAGATCACTTTCGCCACATCGCCGTAGAGAGCTGCAAGCGCGTCTCTGTCGATCGCATAGGCAACCGCCTCTCTTACAAGCGGATTCTGCATTGCCGCATTCTCGTTTCCGTCCACGCCGCTCATGTTGAAGATGAGGTATTTGTAAAACAGGTATTCATTATAATATGCTGTCAGGTTCTCATCCGCGTTCATCACTTCTATATCAGAGCTGGAGTTTGTAAACGCATAGTCGCTGGCGCCTGATGTGATAGCTGTTGTCTGGCTGGATACGAAGTTACATACAACATTCTCAATCTGAGGTTTCTCACCCTCATAGTTTTCATTAATGGACAGAGTATAATAACTTCCCGCCGTCATTTCATCGAATTTGTAGTATCCGGATGTAACCGGAGCTGCCCAGAAATCAGACTGATACAGATTCAGCGGATCCTCATCTTCCAGACAGTGTTTCGGAAGAATCGAGAACTGTCCCATTGCGGTCAGAAAATACGCATAACTGTCTGTCAGCGTGATTGTCAGTGTGTTTCCGTCAATTGTCATACCGGAAACACTGTCTGCTGTACCGTCAATATATTCCTGTGCTCCCTGGATATAGGAGAAGCAGGTCGTATATGTAGATGCAACCTGAGCTGCTTTCAGCGCGGTTTCAATAGACCACACAACATCTTCCGCCGTAAGATCCTCACCGTCTGACCACTTCAGCCCTTCTTTCATCTGGAACGTATAAGTCAGTCCGTCCTCAGACATCTCATAGCTCTCCGCCAGATCGCCCGTGAATTCGGTCTCCGCCGGATTGGCGAGAACAAGACCTCTGTACATCAGGATACATGGAAGTCTCAGGTTATACCATGGGAACTCCACTTTATCCGTACTGGTACTTTCCTGTTCCACGCTGATGTACATCGTGTTGTCCGCCGCTGCTGCCGCTGAACCTTCTCCGGAGTCTGTCTCTGCACTGGACGAACTGTTACCGCCGCATCCGGCAGCCCCAAGTACCATAGCGCCTGCAAGCATCAGCGCGCACAGCTGTTTCATTCTCTTCTTCATAAATCCACCCTTCCTTTCTCTTCTCGTTCTTTTTTTACTTCACAGTATGTATATCCATGGTTGAGCTGTCCGTACCGGGTCGTATGTCTGTCCCAGCCCTCTCCCGGATATTCAATTTTCCCATCGAATTCAAGCCCGATTATCGTCAGCCCCAGAATCGGATCCTCCTCATCGGAAGGCAGGTCTTTCAGTTTGATCCTGTACTCATCCTGCTCGAACTCAATCTCAGTTCCCGTTGCCACGAAGTACGCTCTGGTAAGTTTTGTCTGAATCCCGGAGATATAGATCGTGTTGTCCCATGGCCAGATAAAATTCCACGCATACGCCTTGTTTTCCCCATATTCGAAGCACATCCCCGTCGTCGTGTGATAATTGATCTGTTTTGCTTCTTTTCTGCCATAGAGGAAACCTTGATTTCTCTCGATCCATTTTCCAATCTTCAGAAGCGGTTCTTTCACATCATCCGGAATACTGCCGTCCGGCCGCGGGCTTACATTCAGCAGAAGATTTCCCGCTTCCTTTGTCACAAGATAAAGCATCCTCGCGATCTGGTGCGGCGTATGGTTGTAACCGCGGACTCTGTCAGAATCCACATATCCCCAGCTCAGTCCGTTAAATGTCATACAGGATTCCCAGTCTCTGTCAGCGGGAAGGATCTTGCCCTCCGGCGTCTGGAAATCTTCCGGCAGATAGCTGCGGTTATTGATGATGATATCCGGCTGAAGCTCCCTGAGTCTCTGATTCATCTCCAGAGAGTTCCATCCCTCCTGAGATTCCATCGGCTCCGGCACATCATACCAGAGAATATCGATCTTCCCGTAATTTGTAAGTAACTCCTCATTCAGTTTCAAAAGATAATCCTGATATCTTCTTCTCGCTGCGCTCTCATAAATGCATCTGCTGCTGTCCGGATGTCTCCATTCCATAACAGTGGAATAAAAACCGATCTTAAGACCATATTCCCTGCAGGCATCCACGAACTCCCTCACAATATCCCGATGCGGTCCGTAATTCACAGAGTTGAACGAATTCACTTTTGAATCCCACAGGCTGAAACCTTCATGGTGTCTGGTTGTCAGAACCATATATTTCATTCCCGCTTCTTTCGCCAGCTTCGCCCACTCCCTGCAGCAGCCTTCTTTCGGCAGAAAGCCTTCCACATATTTTGCGTATTCCTCAGGATCCCAGTTCTCTTCCGCCATCGCCCATTCGTGCTTGCCATATACAGAATAGATTCCATAATGAATAAACATTCCGTACCTGGCATCCCGCCACCATTTCATCCGGCGGTCTCTTGTTCTGCTGATTTCAGCTTCATATTCTCTTCTACATTTCATCACCTGTCCTCCCAACGGTTTTCAAAACCTATCAGTTCCTTTGTTTGTTAAGTAATTCTATATAAATAAATATTGAATTTCAACAATTCTGATATATACTGATTTTTCATTCTGTTTTTTGCTATTTTGCACAACGTTTCATAATATCTTCTGAAATTTTATACTTTTTCACTCATAATTTTGAAAGTACTTTCAATTTTATTTCTTACTATTGATTGAATTTGTAAGGTTTCCAGCAAAACAAAAAAGACCCCCATCCACTCTTTAAAAAAGCAGATGGGGATCTTCCCTGACTGACATTCTATATCTGATTTTTTTCTGTCCAGATTCAATGTTCCGGACATTTTTTCTCCGAAACCTAGTTCTTCTGGTTTTCCCGGGGGAACTGCATCTCAATCCGGGTTCCCCGGCCGGGAACACTGTCCACAGTCACCTTCGCTCCATGCAGAAGCGCGCCGTGTTTTACAATTGACAGACCGAGGCCTGTGCCGCCGCGCTCTTTTGAGTGGCTCTTGTCCACACGGTAGAACCTCTCAAAAATCCGTTCATGATGCTCCTTCGGAATCCCGATTCCTGTATCGGAAACACTGATCTTCGGACCATCCAGGGTACTGCCTGCCCACACGGATACACGGCCGCCTTCGTTATTATATTTCACCGCGTTTTCACACACGTTGTAGATCATCTCATCGAGAATCTGCCGGATACCGAAACACATAACAGGCTCGCCGGTCACTTCCATGCGGATATTTTTCTGGGCAGCCTGCGGGGAAAGACGGCTGACAATCTCCCGCGTCATCTCGTAGAGATTAACCTCTTCTTTCTCCAGCTCCACGGACTCCTCATCCAGTTTGGATAATTTGATAATATCTTCAACCAGCGTAATCAGACGTCTGGCTTCCTTATATATCCGCTCGGCAAATACAGGGATATCCGCCGGCCGGACCATGCCGTTTTTCATAATCTCCGCATATCCGGATATGGACGTAAGCGGTGTCTTCAGCTCATGGGAAACATTTGCGGAGAATTCTTTCCTCATGTTGGACACAGCTTCCTTCTCTTTATTCTGCCTGTCCATTGCTTCCAGGAACGGAGTCAGCTCTTCATAGACCACATTGTCCAGCGGATGTTCCAGATCCATATTAATGATCGGATGAATCAGTTTCCGGGTCTGCCATTTTGCCAGAAAATATGCGACCACAATCATAAGAACTGCCAAAGCTCCTATCACAGGAAGCACATTGACTGCCGTGTGCATAAGGCTGTCCATGGATCTTGAAACACGAAGTACCGTCCCATCATCAAGAAGGATCGCATAATAATACATCTCTGTTCCTAATGTGTCGGACATTCTGACGTCTTCGCCTTCCCCTCTCTCAAACGCCTCCTGCACTTCATTTCTCTGGCTGTGGTCTTCAAGCTCGCTTTCATCGCGCATCGTATCATAGAGAACCTCGCCGTCCCTGTCCACCTGTGTCACCCTGGTCGACAGATCCACCTCATTCATCTCCGCGAGATATTCCGAGCCTGATATGTTGACAGCCGTCTGAATATAGCGGGCCTCCTGTCTGACCTCCTCTTCCAGCAGCGTGAGATTCCTCTGGTATAATATAACTGCCAGTATGGCGTAAAAAAGGAGAAGGGTGATGGTAAGCACCAGCACCATACTCCTTAAGATTCCTTTTCTCATGCAGCCCCTCCGACACGGTAACCGACACCGCGGACCGTCTGTATGATCTCACCTTTTTCACCAAGCTTCTGCCTGAGTGTCCGGATATGCACATCCACGGTCCTTGTCTCACCGTCAAAATCATATCCCCAGATCTCTGTGAGAAGCTGGTCTCTTGTCAGGACAATTCCCTGATTTCTCATCAGCTTTTCGAGAAGTTCGAATTCCTTCAATGTCAGGGAAATCTCTTTCCCGTCTACAGTCACCTGATGCTTCTTGACATCAATGTGAACGCCCGATGTCTCCATATCCATACGGTCTTCCACTTTTCCGCTGCGCCGGAGCACGGCCTTGATACGGGAGACAAGCTCCATCATCCCGAAAGGTTTGGTAACATAATCATCTGCCCCGGAGTCCAGTCCGACAACCTTGTCATACTCTGAACCTTTTGCCGTCACCATGATCACCGGGATTCCCTTTGTCTTGGGTGAGGACTTCAGCTTCTTCAGGAGCTCCAGCCCGTCGTCCCCGGGAAGCATAATATCAAGCAAAATAAGCTCCGGCGTGTCAAACGCCAGAGCCTCCATAAAAGCAGAACCGTCTGCAAACCCTCTGGCCTTAAGCCCGGTTGTCTCCAGTGTATATATCACAAGTTCGCGGATGTTGTCGTCATCTTCCACGCAATATATCATCTTTCTCAGTTCTCCTTTTTCCTCTTTCTATTTATCATGCACTGCCCGGCGCCCCACCGGCTGGCGGACGGTGTATGCCGGGCAGCGCCGCCAGCCGCACTTATATATATGTTAGTCCGCGCCGTGAATAACCGCGCTGTCTTTGTGTACGCCTGTGATGGAGAATTCCACCCACTCCGCGATATTCGTCGCGTGATCTCCGATACGCTCAAGATATTTTGTCACCATGATCAGATCGAAGATTCTCTTGCCGTTTTCACCTTTTTCTTCTTTAATGAATTCGATCATCTCGTCACGCACCTCTTCGAAGTACTGATCGATCTCATCATCTGCTTTCATAACGTTCTGAGCAAGTTCAAGATCTCTGTTTACATACGCTGTCACACTGTCGCGCACCATCTTGCTGACTTCAGAAGCCATGGTACCGATCACATGGATCTCATCTGTTGCCGCAACACCTCTTGATGAAATGATGATCTCCGCGATATCTGATGTCTGATCGCCGATACGCTCCATATCTGTGATCATCTTAAGCGCAGCGGAGATTCTTCTCAGATCCTTGGCTACCGGCTGCTGCTGAAGGAGAAGTTTCAGACAAAGTCTCTCGATATCTTTCTCAAGCTGATCGATCTCCTCATCTTCCTCGATAATGATTTTCGCCTGCTCCATGTTGCCGTCTTTCAGCGCCTGTGTTGCTTTCGCAATCGCAGTTTCACAGAGCTCTCCCATACTTGTAAGCTGCTCTTCAAGACGATGCAGCTGCTCATCAAACTTATTACGCATAATTTAACCGAACCTCCCTGTGATATAGTCTTCTGTCCTCTTATCAGACGGTATAGAGAATAATTTTTCCGTATCATTGTACTCTACAACTTCTCCGAGAAGGAAGAAGGCTGTATTATCAGATACACGAACTGCCTGCTGCATATTATGTGTAACCATGACTATAGTATAGTCTTTTTTCAGTTCCATCGCAAGATCCTCGATCTTCGATGTAGAGATCGGGTCCAGGGCGGATGTAGGCTCATCCATAAGAAGTACTTCCGGCTCTACCGCAAGCGCTCTGGCGATGCAGAGTCTCTGCTGCTGTCCACCGGACATGCCAAGCGCGCTCGTCTTCAGACGGTCTTTACACTCGTCCCAGATTGCTGCGTTTCTCAGAGATTTCTCTACGATATCATCCAGTTTTGCCTTGGAACGTATACCGTGTGTCCTCGGTCCGTACGCAATATTGTCATAAATGCTCATCGGGAACGGATTCGGTTTCTGGAATACCATTCCAACGCGTTTTCTTAACATATTTACGTCCATGCCCTTGAAAATATTCTGACCGTCGAGAAGGATCTCGCCATCGATACGGCATCCCTCAACCAGGTCGTTCATTCGGTTAATGGACTTGAGAAGTGTAGACTTACCGCAGCCGGAAGGTCCGATGAAAGCGGTAATCTTATTCGCTTCAATCTCAAGGTTTACATTTTTCAGAGCCTTGAAATCACCATAATATAAATCAAGATTCTTGATACTTATCTTAGACATTGCCTTTTCCTTTCACACTTTTTCACAATTATGCTTTTGTTAACTTTCTCGCGATCACGCTTGACAGAGTGTTGATTCCCACTACCAGAACAAGCAGGATTACTGCTGTTGCGTACGCCTGATCCATATAGAGGCCTTCACTGGACAGCGTATACATATGAAGCGCCAGCGTACGTCCTGATCCCATGATACTGTCCGGGATCTGAGCTACGGTTCCTGATGTGTACATCAGAGCCGCTGTCTCTCCGACGATACGTCCGATCGCCAGGATAACACCTGCAAGCACACCCGGGATCGCGGATGGAAGAACGATGCGGAACACAGTACGCAGTTTGCCTGCACCGAGTCCGAAGCTTCCTTCACGGTAAGAATCCGGAACTGCTTTCAGCGCTTCCTCCGTTGTTCTCATAATCAGCGGAAGGATCATGATCGCCATGGTGAATGCGCCGGCGAGAAGGGAAAAGCCCCACCCTAAAGTATTTACAAAGAACAGCATACCGAACAGACCGTACACGATCGACGGGATACCGGAAAGCGTCTCTGTGGTAAGACGGATCACTTCTACGAATTTATTGCCCCTGCCCGCGTACTCCACAAGGAAAATAGCGGAGAATATTCCGAACGGAACCGCGATCAGCAGTGACAGCAATGTCATAATAATTGTGTTGACCAGGGCCGGCACAACCGATGCATTCTCAGAAGTATATTCAAGAGAGAACAGGGACGGTGTGATGTGCGGAACTCCGTTGATCAGTATATAGGCAATCAGGAAGATCAGCACTGCGAAAGTAATGATCGCTGAAAGCATCACGAGCAGCATCGCAATGAAAGAACCCGGATGTTTCAGGTAAGTTCTGAACTTGTCGCCGATGGTTGTATTATTACTCATGATCCGCCCCCCTCTTTAATAATGCTACACTGAAATTGATGATAAGGATAAATACAAAGAGTACAACTCCTGTGGCAATCAGCGCTTCACGGTGCAGCCCTGTCGCATATCCCATCTCAATTACGATGTTTCCGGTCAGAGTACGGATACCCTGGAGGATACTTCCTGTCAGACGGGCCTGGTTTCCGACGATCATGATAACAGCCATTGTCTCGCCGATGGCACGTCCGATTCCGAGTACGATTCCTGCAATCACACCTGATTTTGCTGCGGGAATGATAACGCGGAAGATGCTTCTCTCTTTTGTTGCGCCCAATGCAAGAGAACCTTCATAATAATGAGAAGGAACCGCGCGCATTGCGCTCTCTGTAGTCCCGATAATTGTCGGCAGAATCATCATTCCCAGAATCAGGGAAGCGGTCAGAATACTGTTTCCATTTCCCGGGTTGTCTACGATACCTGCCTTGTAAAGTGTGGTTCCGAGATCCCGCACAATCGGCACAACAACGATCAGTCCGAAGAAGCCGTAGATAACCGAAGGAATTCCGGCAAGAAGCTCGGTCGCTGCTTTCAGCGGTTTGTAGATCTGTTTCGGACAGTACATTGCCATAAATACAGATGTCAGGATACCGATCGGAACACCGAAGATGATTGCGCCTGCGGTTACGTAAAGACTTCCGACAATCATCGGAAGAATTCCGAACTGCTCACTGTTCGGACGCCAGATCTCTCCGGTAATAAATTTCACAAATCCAATTTCTCTCATCGCAGGGATACCATTTGCAAACAGGAAGATGCAAATGAGCGCCACTGCCAGCACGGATGCGCACGCGGCAACGAAAAATACTCCCTGCATGAATTTCTCAGTCCATGCTTTTGATTTCATTTTTTCCTCCTAATGAGCCGGGAAGACATGTCTCATATCTGCCCGGCTCATAAATTCAAAGCGGAAAGTCTTTTGCTTCAAGAATTTCGATTAAATTGCATCCCAGGTTGTAACATCACCTAAGTAGATTGATTTTACCTGATCTACTGTCATATCATCTGTCGGGTTCGCCTGGTTAACGATTACTGCGATACCATCTGTAGCGATTACAGTTCCCTCAAGCTGAGCAGCCTCGTCCTCTTTCAGCTCTCTGGATGCCATACCGATGTCGTAGCTTCCCTCGATTGTAGATGTCATACCTGTTGTAGAATCAGATGTCTGAAGCTCGATAGAAGCGTTCGGGTTTACTTCTGCATAAGCCTCGATCAGTTTCTCCATCAGCGGAGATACGGAAGAAGAACCACCTACTACACAGCTTCCTTCCGGAGCCTCTCCTGCATAAGCCTCTACCTCAGATACCGGGATATAACCCTCGTCTGCTACAACTGCCTGACCTTCTGTGCTCATGATAAATGCCATGAAATCTGTAGCTACCGGATTGTCAAGATCGGATTTCATTGCTACGTTGAACGGTCTGGATACTGTGTAAGATCCGTTCTCAATGTTCTCTGCTGTAGCCTCTGCTCCATCGATCTTAACTGCTTTTACCATGGACTCATCCAGAGAACCAAGGGAGATATATCCGATTGCGTATTCGTTCTCAGATACTGTTGTCATCATAACGGATGTATTGTTTGTAACCTGAGCATCAAGTGTTGTCATATCGTTGTCATCTTCATCAACAACGCCGAACAGCTCTGTAAAGGCTCCTCTTGTTCCTGAACCTTCCTCACGGGATACTACTGTGATTGCGCTTGCCGCATCCCAGTCTCCTGAAGCTGCCTCAGATGAGCTTCCCTCTGTTGATGCTGCATCTGAAGATGTTGCATCACTGCTGCTTCCGCATCCTGTAGCTGCAACAGCCATCATACTTACAACTGATAAAATTGCGATAAACTTTTTCATTTTCATGATTCATAATCTCCTTTTTCAATGCTTTTTGAATTTCGATTATTGTGTGCTGTTTTTCATCACGGTAAACATGATAAAAAAGAAATGTAAAATGTAAAATCAGTTCTATGTTAAATCTGTGTAAAGTCGAAAAAAGCTCCATTTTACGCGGTTTCCCGCATAAAACAGAGCTGAATTTTCTGTAAACCTGTATAAAATCACCGATTTTTTTACCTGACAATACCAGTTGGCGGGGACTAACCGAGAAGAAATTCTCCCAGGTCCTCAATGGTATAAAATACCTTGTCCGCGCCTGCGTCGAGGAACCTGTCTGCCACTTCCCTGCATCTTGTCTCCTTCTCTTCCTCTGAGAGCGCCTCGTACTCTTCCAGGGTCAGTCCCATCTCAGAGCTGCCCACAACGATTCCCGCAGACCATACTCCGGCGTTCTTGCCTTCCTTGATATCAGAAACCGTATCTCCGACTTTCAGCACACGGCGTACTTTCTTAATTCCCAGCGCCTCGATATTCCGGAAGATCATATAGGGGTATGGTCTTCCCTTCTGATTCGTGGAATCCGGGCTGAACCATACATCAGGAGCATATCCTTTTTCCTCTGCGATCGGAGCGACGATATCCATCATCTTATCTGTATATCCTGTCGTGGATCCGATCTTGAATCCGTTTCTGCGGAGACGGTTTACCACATCCACCACACCTGGTTTCGGATCAGAGAAATTCGGAAGAATGCTTAAGAGCTTCTCCTCGAAGATTCCGTAAAGCTGCTGCGCTTCCTCTTCTCCCGGTTCTTTTCCGTATTTTTCCATCCAGCATGTTTTAATCCGGTCCATCTTCAGCATGGTGCGGATATGATCGATCTTGAGCATGCCCATCGGTCCGCGCACCTCTTCCATCGTAGGTTCGATTCCGTACGCTTTGAACACTTCCATAAATGCCTGCACAGGCGCCATGCATCCGAAATCAACTGTTGTCCCTGCCCAGTCAAAAATCACTACCTTAATTTTCTTCATGATTGTATTCCTCCAGAAAGTTTTTCATCAGTTCACATACTTTTTCAATATCTTCAGGATAGATTTCTCCGATATTTCCGATGCGGAATGTCTCTGCCTCCGTCACTTTTCCCGGATAAATCGCATAGCCTCTCTCTTTGATATATTCATACATCTGTGAGAATGTAAAGTGGCACTTCTCCGGATAAAAGAAAGTCGTGATGATCGGTCCCTGATGTGTACTGTCAATATACGGATGGATTCCCAGCTCTCCCATTTTCTCGATCAGCAGACGGTTATTTTCGCGATACCTGCGGCTTCTCGCCTCGATTCCGCCTTCCTCCTCAAGTTCCTTCATGGCCTGAGCGAAAGCAAGAACCACATGTGTCGGAGAAGTAAAACGCCATTTTCCGTCCACTTCCATAGTCTTCCACTGATCGTAAAGATCAAGCGAGAGACTTCTTGCCTTTCCGGCGCTCTCTTCCAGAAGATCTCTTCGCGCAATCACAAATGAGAATCCCGGAACTCCCTGGATGCACTTGTTCGCGCTGCTGACGATGAAGTCAATCCCCCAGTCCTTCACCGGGATGTCTACGCCGCCGAAGCTGCTCATGGCATCAACGATAAAGACTCTCCCTCTTTCTTTCACTACTTTTCCAACCGCCTCGATATCATTCAGAATACCGGACGTTGTCTCGCTGTGCACCATGGAAACATGGGTGATCGCCGGATCTGCATCGAGCATCTCCGCTATTTTCTGAGCGTTCGGAACCTTGTTGTAATGCTCATTGTAAATGTGATATTTTATTCCCGCATGTGCCGCGATATCTGCCATACGCTCGCCGTATGCTCCGTTCGCGCAGATCAGAAGCTCGTCTGCCGGTCCAATCACGCTTGTCAGTACAGACTCCACGCCAAATGTACCGCTTCCCTGCATCAGGACTGCCGTGTACTCTTCCGGGGAAACATGAGCCAGTTCCAGGAGTCCCGCACGGATCTCCTGAGTAATCTTTTTATAATCATCATCCCATGTACAGTGGTCGAACAGCATCTGTTTTTTGACCGTGTCCGTTGTGGTCAGCGGTCCCGGTGTCAGCAATTTATATGTTTTCATTATCATTTCCTCTTTTCGTCTTGTTTTATTTTACATTCCTGCTGCTTCCTTGCATTCCTCTGAAAGAGCCTGATGCTGCTCCAGCAGGTCTACGGTCAGTTTCTCCGGGAATACCTTCGGATTCTCAGACTTGTTCGCCGCGTCTGTTGTCTCTCCGTTATACAACGCGTTCGGATAGTAGGACTGGAGTTCTTCTCTTCCGTTCTCAATAATGCACTGCGCCATCTCCATGGCAAGCGGATTCGTGTTATCGCCCTTGTCGACAACTGCCACAGACTCTGTCAGGCTGAAGTTGCCTTCCGCCGGGTCAATGTAGTCGATCGGAAGTCCATCCGCCTTGTCCGCAACAGCCTGCTGACGAAGGCCGAATCCGATGGCAACCTCACCGGCGCGCACTTTCTTCAGCGGAGCGGAACCGGAATCTTCCAGGTGGTCGCCTACATTCTCATAAATTCCCGTAAGCACTTCCTTCGCGCCATCTTCTCCATACTCGGAAACCAGAGCCTGAACAAGAAGCCATGCTGTGGAAGATGCTGAAATATCTGTTACAGATACAAATCCTTTGTAAACCGGATCCGCCAGATCCTTCAGAGATGTCGGCATAGGAAGATCATTTTCCTCCATCATCTCCGTATTCACGATAATTGTTCCCTCCTGGGAAGTGATCGGAGCACAGTAAGGCTCGAACTCGTCAATTGTACCCACATCAAACGTCAGATCCTGGAACATGGAGTTCTGCTCCTGGGCGCTCTCCACATAGAATGTACTCATAGTCACCATGTCCGCTTCGATATCCGTTCCCTCTGCCAGCAGTTTTCCTCCCAGCTCGGAAGTTCCGAATTTACTCCTATTCAATTGGTTTATAACCGGTATGCTCATACATTTGTACTCACGCCCCGGCCGCTGCCTGCAGATCAAATTATAACCGCTGGATTTTCCTGTTTTCTATCAAGAAAAAATTAAGCCTCTGTAAAGCAAATGTAAACTTTACAGAGGCTTAACATATGTTAAGCTGTAGAAAAACTACCGTTTTTTCTCGCTGTATTTCTCCTGGCTGTACGCCTTGTCTCTTACCACTTTCTCACAGCGATTCAGCTGCGCGACATAATGCTCATAGTCCGAAGAAATGATCCCCATATAAATTATATCCACAAGAAGGATCTGTGTGGATCTTGAAAAAATCGCGTCGCCATAGAAGAGCTGTTCCTGACTGGTACAGATCAGGATATCCGCATACCGGCTGATGGTCGATTCCCGAAAATTCGTAATCACCACCGTACGCGCCCCGGCCTTCTTCGCCCGTTTTACAGCGTCAACCGTATCCTTCGACTCTCCCGAATAGGAGATTCCCACCGCCACATCATCGGACGTCAGCGTTCCCGCTGCGATCTGCTGGAGATAACAGTCACTGAAATGCCTGCACGGCAGCCCCAGATACAGGAGCTTGGTCAGCAGATCCACAGCCATCACTTCCGAATTCTCCACCCCGTAGATGTCAATCAGCCGGGCAGATGTAAGCGCCTCGATCACCTTCCGATACGTCTTTTTTGAAAAATTCTTCAGCGTCTCCTCCAGCATCCGCTCCGTTGTCACCGTCATATTATAAGGAATGCCCTCGAAGTCATCCATCCGGTTCAGCGTGTACCCGTACATCGGCTGAGTCTCCCGCTTCCGCTCTCCCTCTGAGCCGCTCTTCGCCAGCTCTGCCACAAGCTGATAGCGGAAGTCCTTATACCCCTCATACCCGAGCGCCTTCAGCATTCTCAGAACCGTAGGCTGACTGACTTTCGCCGCTGCGGCAAGCCGGTCAAGGGAAGCCGCCGATGCCTCGTCCAGATGATCCAGAATATAGTCCGCCGCCTGCTTCTCCGATTTCCGCAAGCCTGCATAGCCGGACTCGATCTGTTTTACAATGTTATTTTTCATAATCTTAACTTGTAGAATCTCTACAAAATTCCCCTCCCGTCCGTGTGCGAATTCATTTAGGACATTATACCAGAGGGGAAGAGAGATGGGGATGAGGAAGAGTGTTAAATGTTTGTAAAAATCGCTAGATAGCAGCATATATTCTCATATAATCGTTACTACTCTTCTTCAGCCCCCTTACTTCCATCAGGAAACATTCTTGAAAAAATTATATCACTTTTATCATTCAACCGAAGAATATGAGCCATCAATACTGTTTTTTCCTCTTGACTCACTAAATTCTCAATCATGTTCACCAATCGGGAAGCTCTTTCTGTCTTTTGATCTGTAGGGGTATTTAAAATAAATCTAATTCGTTTAATTTCTTCTGTCAGATTCTTGGATATGTCTATAAAATCTTCATTTGACATTTTTATCCCATCTTCCAACTCAAAATAAGGCAATCTTACATCAATCCATAAATAATACAGTGTAAATGCTTTTAATTTCTTATCACTAAGCATTTTACTTTCATTAATAAAGCTCCATAATTCTCCATAAAAATCAGCTTTACTTAATCCTCGTCTCAGAAGAGCTTCCAGCGCGCCGTCTATCATTTTCCCATATGTTAGTGTAAGCTGGTATTTTTCTTCTTCTGAGAATACTTTTTCAGCATGCTTTTTATTATTTGACTCAATCTCTTCTGAAATTTCAAAAAAAAGAGCCATTGCCAGTGGTTCATTACCCGAATTTATAATAGCATTATTGTAAATTAAGTAGGCAATGTCCTCTTTACTTCCCGAATAATTTTTTAATATTTCAATTATACTCTGCTTAATTGTTTCAATGGCTTTTTCTGTTTTCTCCATCGGCTTACCTCACTGAATTCTGAACTGAATTTTCCCTTTACAGTCATCTCTTCCACAACATTTTTTCGTATTTCAGCGTCTGACAAATTATTTTCGTTTACATTATTGAAATCATTTACCTTGGGAAAACTATCCCCCAAAAATTTATTGAAAATTTGATTTGTGTCTGAATACCAATTATAAAATTGTATTTTTTCGTATTTTATATCCCGCTGATATTCCTGAAGCAAATCATACAATTTTTCTCCGCGTTTGGTAAGATAGTAATGCTTTTCACGCCCCATTACCCTATAAGTATAATATCCATCCCATTTTGTTTTACTTATAAACTGCGACAAGGCGGAAGTACTCATCTCAGAATATTCTGCAAGGCTTTTATGGGTAATCCCACGTTTATCATGCATTCCTTTGAAAACGAGATATCGATTTTTCCAACGTCTGGCATAATCTTCAATAGAGACTCTCTTTTCTTCTTCATCGGCTACATCTCTAATCATATTAGTATATGCCAAAAGCTGTCCCATTTGATATACAAAAAACGAATTGCTAATATGCTGATACTTTTCACCACGCCAAAAAGATTCAATATAATTTTGAAATGACCAAAATTGGCTTGTCAATTCAGTCCCGTTATTATGTTGGACAATCTGTAACGTATCTTGTGAAAATTCAAATAATAAATCTTCTGGTATGATTTCTTCGTCTAAAATATAATTAAATATCTGTTCTATTAATCTCTTCATAGGCTTTCTCTTTTTCTTAATTGTTTATAAACAGTTTAGCATAATATTTTGTGCAATTCAATATCAGGGTATGCTTATATGACACTCTTTATACATAGCTGTGTATTTTTCTTTTGATCAACATAAGAAAAATCGAATTGAACAATATAAACACATCCACTTTTTTTGCAATCAGTTACACAGTTATCTCGGCAAATTTCTTTAATAAGTGCTCCGGCTATTGTATTCTCCTTGTGAACAATCGCAGCCGCCCCAATTCTGGCAGTGCTTTTTCTCACTGCACAACAGGCATTAGCCAAAATGCTGCTCATAAAATATTTATTTGCGAATTCACTCTGCCGCTGCATAAACGAAGCAACAGATTTACTGCATGCAGATATCACTATCAATAAAGGCAAAAAAATTCGCGCTAATTCTTCTGTGTATTCCCCATCTATAACATCTCTGCAAATAGCAGGTAAAATTACCCCTATTCCATCTATTGCAACCAAATCACATACTTTTCCAGGGGTACTTAAAGCTTCACATTGAACAAATCTATGTGTTCCTTTTTGACGTAATGTAAACGGACTGTATTTATAGTACTCGCCAATTTCATCTCCCCATTTGTCAAGTATTTTCAACACATTATTATCATCATCTGTCCACGTTGTTCCTGCAAAAACAAGATCTGGTCCCTGGTTTGTATTCACATTGAACATCTCTTCTCTCAATATTCCCCTAACTTTTTCATATACCTCCGGGCTCAAAACATATTCTGGAAGAACAATAATATTGCTGCCTGCTTTCAGGGCTTTTTTAAAGGATATTATTATATTATCTGTTACTTCATCTTGACTCATCTGTGTATATTCAACCTTAATCCCACTTCCTTCTGTTTTATTAAATCTGTAATTAGGCTTATTAGACGCTGGAATTACAGCTATCCGCAGTTTTCGAGTATTCTGCTGCTGAGTACGTAAAGGCGTCGATAATATAAGTTCTGGGCTACTAATATTCTCCTTCCAGTGTCGTTCTCTTAAAAACCGGAAACTTTCAAATTGTTCAAAAAAATCACTGCTTCTGACACGATCTCTTCCCACATTGTCAATATACTCCACATGCAGCGTATTTTTTACATTAAAATATACTCTGTATCCGGTCTTGTTTAATCGGTCAAGCGGTCCCAATTTTCCATGAAATTTTTGAGAATCCCAATTTCTTGCGGCAGCATCTATACCGGATATTAGCGCATAAACAATTGTCAAATTATTTTCTTTACTATCCAAATAATTAACCAGCGGCATGTAATAAACTAATTTAAGAATTTCCGCGATAAACTCCTGATATTTCGATGGCTTATAATCCACTGCCCGCTCCATTACCTTTTCCGAAAAATGATCCAGCAAACCGAGATTGGGATTACTTGGAGCTTCTGTCTCTTCTCCAAAATATCTGCTTATAAATAATTGATGATTTGATATATTATCACAAAGCAGCCCGAAACAATTTCCGATTAAATCATAAATGTTATCCGGATCTGTCAGATAATTTTTTATATACTCCGGCAATATCATACGCCCTGTTTTTCCTCCACAAAAAATGACAGACTTCCCCTTTTTCCGAGAAAATCTGTCACCACATACTTATATTAGCATTCATTCATCAAAACTACAATACAGTTTGCAAAATCGAATCCTGTCAATATAATTACATTTTCTTTCGATTATTTCATTTTTCCAAGCATCACCTGCGCCACAGCAGGGTATCCACCGTACTCATCCGCTGCCAGCAGGACTGCGCCCTGCACTGGTGTAAACCGCGGTTTCGTAATCCGGATCCCATACTGTCCCAGACGATGTTCAAGCGGATTCATCACCAGTTCACCTGCATGGAAAAGCCCTCCGGAACAGGATACTGCCGTATTCCCGTCAGACTCCCCGAAGCCGAGCTTCCGGTAAACCGCTTCCACAATCAGTGCAAGTTCATCTGCTGCCTGGACATAAATCTTCCGCGCTTCCTTATCTCCTGCCTGCGCCGCCTGAAGCAGGAGACGCTGCAGCCCGGCAGTCCGGGTGCGGTTGTTGCAATATTCATTGTCATATATATCAATCAGTTCAAAATCATCCTTTAATCGAAAATATTCACGGATAATCTCAAGCAGCACACCAGCCTCTGCTCTTCCGTCGCTCTCCTTCGCAAAAAGCTCCAAAGTCTTCATGCCAAGCCAGTAGCAGGATCCCTCATCGGAGAAATGTTCACTCCATCCTCCTGATCTTGCCTCCCCGCCTGCCGCGTTTCTTCCATAGGCAATCGAGCCCGTTCCCGCAACAAGATTGATCCCCGGATCCATGGCAAGCGACCCAGCCCAGCCGGCAACACAGTCATTTACAATCTGAATCGGATGAATACTGATCTCCCTGCGCCGATTCCATATCACGGAATCCCCTGTCTCAGATTCTCCCCAGTTCGGATACGCCATGCAGATAAAAGTCGGTCCTTCCAGATCTTCAAGCAGCTCTGCTATCGTTCTGTTCAGAAGGCGGATGCTGCTGTCAGCGCCGATAATCCTATAAGATACCGTTCCGATCCTCTTCTGTGCAATGACATTTCCCCGGTCGTCTGTCACAAGGAAATCCGTCTTCGTCCCTCCTCCATCAATCCCGAGAAAATACATACTCACACCCCCTGAACAGCGTCATCCATTCGACCGCCAAGCGCCTCCCACACTACTTCCAGCGCGCGTACCAGGTGAAAGGCACACTTCCACGGTGTTCCTTTATCCGCGTTTTTCACCCGTCCGGATCGATCAAGACGTTCATACCACTCTCCGTAATTCTTGTCATAAAAATATCGCATGCAATATTTATGCTGCTCCAGAAATTCCTGAAGATAAAACTCATCTCCTGTCTGCCGATAAGCAAGCGCATAGGCTGCCAGTGCCTCCGCATTGGGCCACCAGACCTTTTCATCCCACAGGGAATTCGTCTCCTTGAACCAGTCGATCGGCTCCGGCTCACCTCCCAGTGCATCTGCATAGGAGATAATCCCCCCGTACTTCTGATCCTTTCCAACACGGTTCGCCCATGCAGTGATCTGAACCCCTCGCAAAGATATGCTCTCTTCTCCAATCAGTTCTCCTGCTCTCATACAGAACCAGGCAGATTCATGCATATGCCCCGGATTAACAAACCTGTCTTTCGGGCCATCGAGGCACACACCATTCATACGAGTAACTGCTTCGAACACCACTTCATAGTCATCCCGCGCAAACCAGTTCCCAATCTTATCCACACATTCCCGCATAAGCCGCTCTGTTCTCCCCAGTCCCATTACCTCTGCACAGGTAATTGTTGTGGAAAGACAGGTCAGATACATATCATGCCAGATAAACACCGGACTCCATGTATTCTCATAGATCTCCTTAAACTCTGGATCAAACATATTGCGTTCCATCACATCATAGCACGTTTCCAGAAGTTTCAGATTCTCCTCCGTGCGCACTTCCTCGATCTTCAGAAATTCTGCAATTCCCTGCAGCACGTGAAAATCAGAGAAAATCGAAATCGTTCCTTCCAGTACCTGCCCGCTCCGGTCAAGCACATAGTTCCATCTTCCATCCCCGGCATAACCGTATTTGACAAGAAATGTGAATCCCTGTTTCGCATATTCAAGCCACTCCGGCTTTTTCATTAACCGATTATACAGAAGCGCATATATGTACAGCTGCCGCCCCTGAAACCAGATATATTTTCTGTCGTCTGTCAATCCCCCTTCTCTGTCAAAACATGTCAAATATCCACCGCATTTCTCATCTATACACCGCTCATCCCAGAACGGCATCACATCCTCCAGTATATGTTTCCGATAATAGGAAATCAGACTGTCTCTTAGCTGTCCATCCATAAAAACCTCCATCTTACTGGGATTTCCAGAGCATAACGATCTGTTCCTCCGCGTAATCGAGAGCGGTCTTCACTCCGCCGATCACCGGCGCGTCCACTCCCAGTTCTGACGTGACAACTTCCGGGACAAAAGGACATATCTTCTCCAGAATCTTCCGGATCTCTTTGAGATTTTCCTCTGTAAATACCTCGGACATACCGCCAAGGATCACAAGTTCTGAATTCAGCATCAGTACAGTATTTGCTATAACAACAGCGATCTTCCGGATGATCTTTTTCATAGCGGATTTCGCCTGTTCATCGCCCATCTCCACGCGCTGCATCAGATTCTTCAGACTGTAATTCCCGCCGCAGCGCTCGAAAATGTCATTACAGATCTCTTTTTCAAACCGTCCGGGGCACACAAAATCGTCGTCCTCTTCAAGACTTTCCACATCCTCCAGATAGTACCCCAGCTCACCTGCCGCCATATTATGGCCCTTCAGCAGATAACCGTCCACAATCGCTCTGGCCGCAAATCCTGCACCGTATTTTATATAGATAATATTCGCCTGTTCCTTGCCAACGCCCTTTTCCCTCTCGCCAATCAACGCCAGTTCAACATCATTTACAATAATCGCTTTCACGCGATATTTTTCCAGTATATGCTCTTTCAGATCTATATTTTTCCACTCCGGCAGATATGTAGAGAACAGATCATTTAAATCATTCTGTCCTGTCAGTGCCGGGACACCAATCGCAATGGCAATAATCTCCACACTGTCATCTTTTTTCGCAGCGAGAGAATCGATCACCTCATCCAGCCGGTTCAGCACTTCAGCCACACCGTTTTTCACATCGATATCCCGCTCTTCCCAGAACAAAATATCTCCATACAGGTCCGCAATCCCCCCACGCACCTTCTGAGGCATCAGCTCTACGGAAATCACGTAATAGAGATCTCCTTTGTAGCTGAGCTGTTTTGGTTTCCTGCCCAGGCTGGTGTCATCACACCCATTTTCATACACGATTCCGTTCTCAATCAGCGCAGACACATTATTGCTGACAGCGGGTGCACTTAAATGCAGCCTTCTGGAAATCTCCTGTCTGGAAATTCCATCGTTCTCCTTTATCAAACGAAGTATCGACAGTTTATTTCTGTCCCCGATGTCTGTTGGATTATAGATCTTCAAAGCAAATCCTCCTTTGCCGTAATAACTACTCTTTCACCGAACCTGCCAGCATGCCTTCCACAAGATATTTCTGTGCAAAAATATAGATAACCACAATAGGTACAGTCGCAATCACCAGCCCGGCCATAATCACCGGTATATCCAGTGTAAACCGCCCCTTGAACAAAGTGATGCCGACCATTAGTGTCCTGAGTTCCTCCCTCTGCAGAAATACAAGCGAAATCAGAAGTTCGTTCCATACCCAGACAATATTCACAAGAGAGGACGTGATCAATGCCGGAATTGAAAGCGGCATCATAATGGCTGTCAACGCTTTGAGCCTGCCGCATCCGTCTATTTTCGCCGCATCCAGAAGAGAATCCGGCACTGTCTTCATGAAATTCCGCATCAGATATATGGTCATCGGCAGCATGATTCCTACATATATTATGATAACAGAAACACGTGTATTTACCAAACCGAAAATTTTAATGATCTGAAACTGCGGAATAATCATAACAACAGGCGGCACCGACATCAGCGGAACAATCACGCGGAAGAGCGCTTTCTGTCCCCTGAACTTCATCTTTGCGAAAGCATACCCTGCCAGCAGCGCCAGTATTCCGGTAACCAGCACCGCTGCGATTGTCAGAAGCATACTGTTTAAAAACCATTGACCAAACGGTTTCCCCTCAAACGCCTCAACATAATTCTGTACTGTAAAGGCATGCGGCAGACCGATCATATTGTTTACATACTCTTCGTGAGTTTTAAACGAATTTACCGACATAAAATACAGGGGAAACAGGATCACAACTACCAGCAGGATCATCAAAATCTGAGGGATTATCCCTCCTTTTCTTTTCCTTTTCATAATCTCAATCCTCTTTCCGCATCACGATCTGATGGATCGCAATCAATATACTCGCAATTACCAGCAGGACAACGCTGATCGCCATGGCTATATTAAAATCGCCGCCGCCAAAAGCCTTTTTGTAGATCAGGTATTCCAGAACAAGCGTCTGGTTGCCCGGACCGCCGGCCGTCATTACATAAATAAAATTAAACACCCAGCTCAGCATCTCAATCAGCGTGATAATAACGTAAAACTCAATGATCGACTTTGTCTGCGGGATCGTAATGTGTACAAACTTCTGAAACCATGTGGCTCCATCCACATCCGCCGACTCGTAAAGCGCCCTGTCAATCGACATCATTCTGGCCAGAAACAACACCACACCAAACCCAATCTGCTTCCACATAATCACAATCGCTACACTGGGGAATGCCAGATTCGGGTCTCCCAGCCAGTCCATGGCCAGCCCGTCAATCCCTGCTGCCCTCAGCATGGTATTAATCACACCATTATACTGAAGCAGATAGGAAAACACGATGCCGACCACGGGAATCGCCAGTATATAAGGGATAAATATCACACTTCTATAAAATCTCCATCCCCTCATCTTATTATAGAGAAGCGATGCAATCGCCAGTGAAAGAACTGTAAGCACCGGAACACAGAGGAACAGTTTCAGGTTATTCTTCAATGCAATCATCAAAAGCTCGTCTTCAAAAGCCAGCCGGTAGTTCCTCAAACCTACAAAAACCGTTTCATTCGCGAATGTAGTATAAAAACTCTGTACAATCACATAGATAATCGGGATCACAATCACAACAATTAAAACGATAAATGTAGGCAGAAGATACAGATAAGGAGCAAGCCTTCCTATCTTCCTCTTCCGTTTCATGTATTACTCCTCCTCAACACTCCACTCCAGGAATGCCTCGTGCACTTCCGGATTCTGTTCAATGCATTTTGCAAGTGCTTCATCCAGCTCTGCAGCTGCATCCGCTGCCGGAAGGTCCTCAGAGAACATCTTCTGAACTGTCGGTATCAATCCATCCGACTCAAACATTGGCGCAAAATACAGCTGGTAACAGAAAGACGGGTATTCTGCCTGCCATGCAAGAATCTCCTTATCGATCTCGCTGGTCACCCATTCTTCCTTAAAATTATTGCTCGGCATCATCGCATTCGCCATCTCATAGAGGGATTTAACATTCTCCTCTTCCTGAAGGAACATCAGGAAATCCGCAGCCTCTTCTTTATGTTTCGCGCTGTTTGGAATCACATAGACCTGGCTTGGTACCGCTACTGACTGTGCCAGTTCGCCATCACCGTACACCGGTGCCATAGCTACGCCGATCTTGTCTGATCCCATAGACTGCTCAAGTGAAACCGCATAGGGTTGCGTATGAAGAGTCATGGCTGCCTTGCCGCTCTCAATGAGCTGCTGTCCCTGGTAGAGATCCAGTGACAAGATGTCATCATTAATGTAACCGGCATCCTTTAACTCCACAATCTTGTCCAGCCATTCAGAATACTTCGGATCCGTAAAGCTCTCTTCTCCGCTCATCAGGGAAATCATCTCATTTACGCTGTTCAGGTTCTGCTGTCCCAGGAAAATCCCGATCCACGCCGGAAGATACCCGTCTTTGAGTCCCATCCCAAGAGGAGTGATTCCCGCGTTTTTCAGTTTCTCACAGCAGTCAAGGAACTCATCCCATGTCGTAAATGGATTCTCAGGATCTACACCTGCCGCTGTCATCGCTTCCTTATCGTAGGCGATTACATATGTAAAACCATATGCCGGAACCGCCCACTGCTTTCCGTCCCAATTCGTCTGCGAGAGCGCCCACTGCGGAATAACTGAGAGTTCTTCTTCTGTCAGATAGTCACTGATCGGTGCCACATTTCCCTTCCAGACATCTTCCATCGCCTGGGTTCCGCCCCACATGTACTGGATATCCGGACCTTCGCCTGCTGCTTCCGCTGTCCGGAATGCAGTGTAGAGGTTGTCGCTCTCCTGCAGAACTGCTTCCACCTTGATGTCAGGATTCGCTTCCTCATAGCGCGCCACCATCTCGTCCATGTACTCTTTATAGCCCGGTACTTCCTGTTCGCCCCAATACCATACCGTAAGAGTTGTCTGACCTGAATCTTCCGAACCGCCATCGCCGCCTGAACATCCCGCAAGCAGAGAGACAACCATCGCCATTACCAACACCACAGAAACTTTTTTCATAACCTTCTCCTTTCTTTTATTTAACTACATTTATTAATTTAATTAAATAATATCATAAAAAATATTTTTGTCAACAGATATTATCTGATTATTCTGATATATTATTCGAATTTAATTGTTTTTCTGATTTTTATTTTAAAAAACATGCAAAAAGCAGCGCGGGCTGCTGCCCACACTGCTCAAACATACCGTATTCATTTCTAACCCGCACTGTCTCACTCGTCCTGACTGTCCTCCGTGTGATGCACCTGCATCAGGCACGCCAGCACGATACCGCCCATCAATCCGACAAAGGCGCCCACTGCAAAGGCGATTCCCACTGCCATATATCACACTCCCTTTTTCGCCTATAATATACTCTATTAATATATCCTCTAATATATTTTATCCGATAACGCTGAAAATATTACAGATAAGCGTTTATAAAATAAATTAAACTAATGATGCGCTATAGGACTGTTACAATTTAAATGTTCCAGAAATGAACAGAGCTGCTCCGCATCAAATACCTTCAAATCATTCACCGCTTCTGCCGGAACTGACGAATACCCGCAGAGTTCATCAAGGACGCCCTGCACATCACGGTATCTGACCTCCTCAATCTCCGGATCACGCCCAAGCGCAAAATTCTCCGGCAGGTTGTAACGTCTACAGAGCCATGTATTCATTTTCGTATAATCACCATAATAGTATTCCTCAGACAGATAACGGGCTAACGGAACAGACTCCCCGCTCTTTTTAATGTATACAGAATCCACTTCATCCCGTTTTTCGACCGTCCGCCCATCCGCTCCACGAAATTCCACAACCTGTGGCAGATAATCACGGAAGAAAAATTTATCAACACAAAGATGAAAATAGAACCCCTGGAAGATCGGATCATCCATGTGCTCAATGTACTTCTCCCGAAACTTCTCCGGCCGGGGCCACTCAATGATATAATCCCGATACGCCGGATCCCGGAAATGAGATCCTGACTTATCACTTACCGCATCCGGAAGAAGATTACCAATGTAGAACTCATTCTGAAGGGACGGATCTGTATATAAGAGATCTGACTGAGGTATGGTGTTCAAATAAATTTTAGCTGCAGTCAGATGCAGTATGTAACCAGGCATATATACGCTAACCTCTTTTCAATAGATTTATTGTTCCTTATTCATTTCATCAATCAACTCACTAATTCGCTCCTCAGTCTCTTCCAGCTCATCTGCAATCTCAGGGATTGTTTTACCTTTCGCCAGTTTTCTTTTTATCTTGCTTAAGAGCAGTTGTTCCATTCCTTCCTTTTTACCATCCTCCCACGCAGCTTCTCTCTCCTGTCTCATATGCTTCTCTTCATCGTACTCATATATGCTCACTTTCTTTACTACCTCCGCAAAAAACTGTGATACAATGCTTTTATTTTGCTTAGCATCTCTCATCCCAGATTAATAGTTTTTCAGAAGACTTCTGAATATTAACGATCTCCTCCAACGATTTTATATTCATTTTCTTGCCCTCAGCAGTTCCCTTCAGTTGTGGCTGGAGCACTTCTCTTTTCTCCAGTATCTTTCTTTTCCTGTCATCGTATTCTGTTTCAAAATACTGAAAAAAAGCATCCTGAACATAAATATTTTTTAATACATCTTCGTACTCAAATCGTATCACTATGTCAATATTACTATCTATCTCATCCAAGTAATTAAAGAGAATCATTTTTCTCTCGTCCCTCAACAGCTGTACTGGCAACGGCGCAAAAGCCGATGACCTATTCATAATGCCGAAGGGTTCCGCATAAACTGCTGCCACACGAAAATTAAATGCTGCTGCCACATCCGGACTTACACATAAGAAAGTATAAACAATTTCAGCATCAGGGTTCGCACTTGTCAACAATTCACCATTCTCGATTCCCAGAACTGAAAAATCATTGTCATCTGGCAGCATTTCTGCTAGCTCAATACGCAGAAGCGGCATACATTCTGCTCTTCTTTGCTCTTCATCCAGCTTTCTCTGCTTTTTCATTGTGTAGTAGGCTGCTAACCATGTAAAAAAACCACCAATTAATGCGCCTATCAGTGCGCCTATGATTGCACTTGAAAATTCTACTGATGTAAGAATATTCATCATGATTTTCCTGTCAAATAAGGAAGTCACCGTCCTTTCTCATTTGTAAGGTTTCCTCTGCTCTGCAAACATATCAGCTTCTGTCTGGCAGATTCATTTCATCAATCAACTCACTAATTCGCTCTTCAGTCTCTTCCAGCTCATCTGCAATCTCAGGGATTGTTTTACCTTTCGCCAGTTTTCTTTTTATTTTAGTAATAAGAAGCTGTCTTCTTCCATCCTCCCACGCAGCTTCTCTCTCCTGTCTCATATGCTTCTCTTCATCGTACTCATATATGCTCACTTTCTTTACCTCCGCACGGTTTTGCTCCAGAAACTCCTTCAAAATTCCCTCTCGGATACACTCTGTGATCGCGAGTTCGACCGCATCCGCCAGTGTCATCGTCGCCGCGTATTTTCTCACACGTGCCGTGTATTCCGCATAATCACGCAGTGTTCTACACGCCTGCATTAACTTCGGGTTATGTCCCTGATTAATGTTAAGCATCACTGCTTCCAATTCGAGCATGTGTTCCTTTTCCTCAACGATATAAAGATCTGAGAGTCTCAGAATATGCCGGTCCGGCCTCTCTTCCTGGCCGTTATAGAAGATGACAAACTGCGGCGGCGGAATCATGACCTTTCTCGTTCCATACAGATTTTCATTTATCGTCATGACTGAGTAAAGATCTGCCAGATAGAAGAAAAACCGCAATGGAAGGTTCGGACTATATGTAGACTGGTGCTCATACAGGGACAACCGCGAATCGATCAGGAAAGATACATCGTTCTGCATTGACATGTAGATCGCATTCTCCAGCGTATTAATCGTAAGAAGTTCCGGGTCTGTATAATGTTTTCCACTCATGGCATTATATAGTTCCAGCAATTCCTTCCGATCAGAGAAGATCATTACAAAGAGCCTGGACTTGTAGATCCGGTTCGGGATCTGATCTGCGCCTTTATCCTTGCCTTTATCTGTGCCTCTGTCCGTACTTGGACCTGAGGGCGATAATGTTGATAAGTTACTGCTGTTTTCTTTGTTCATAGAATACCTCCTTTGTAAAATCTGTGCAGGAGGTCTCTTCCAGCTGTATACTAAACACTGCCAATGTAACAGCTGCCAGCACAGCAGCATCCGATGTCTGCAAAAAAAATGAAACCTCTCTGCTCTATTTATTGGAATCAAAAGCATTGAGATTTCTTTTCGATAACAGAATCTTTGACGCAGCTGACGCTGCATGGAACAGATCAAGATATGCCAGAAATATAATGCTTTTATTTATCTTAGCACATCAAGTTATGAAATGACAGTTTTTCAGAAAACAAAAGGGCAAAAATATATCACAAAATTTATTCGGAAATTTTGTGATATATTTTCTGGCTAACTATTTATA